>CAUJKA010000123.1 GCA_963204965.1 Planctomycetota bacterium
CGTTAATAACCGACGAAAACGGCTGGGGGAAATTTACCGCGCCCAGCATTACGACTCAGTATGATCTAGTTAACGATCCTAATTGGGTCTTTACTCAGCCATCAACCGGAAGTCGAACAATCTCCCAATCGTCGGCGACTCCAGTTTACGATATGACATTTGGAACGCGCCCGAATAATGCGTTACCTACGATGGACGATTTACCTGACCTCATGGTCGCAGAGGACTTTGGTACTATCGCTGTAAATCTATCTGGTTTGACGGCGGGGTTGGGCGATTCAGAGGACATTCGCGTTACGGCTACATTGTCGAGCACAGCAGTTTTGGCAAACCCAGTTGTTAGCTATGTTTCGCCCGATTCAACAGGCATTTTGTTCTTGGATACAGTTCTGGATCAAAGTGGCGACACGCTGGTACAAGTATTGGTCGAGGACGCTGGTCCTGACAATGATTTCTCTACAACTAACGATAACTTATCCACGTTTACGTATTTCACAGTTACAGTGACTCCAGTCAATGATGCTCCACTGGTAAACGTCAATGACATAGCGATAGATGAAGATTCTCCAACGCAGACAATCACCCTTACGGGTATCGCAGCCGGTGGTGGAGAGTCACAGTCATTGTCCTTGTCAGTCACCAGCAGCAACACGGCAATGATTCCGAATCCGCTTGTGACGTATACGTCGCCTAACAGTACTGCATCGCTGACGTTCACGCCAATTGCCAATACGTTCGGTTTTACCGTGTTTACGGTTACTTTAATGGATGCTGGCCTGGATAATGTCTTTGGCACTGGAGATGAGCAGACTACTATTTCATCATTTACAGTTACCGTTAGACCATTAAACGATGCGCCAACTCTCAATGCCTTGGCTAACATTTCCTTGATCGAAGACGGGGCTCAATTCACAGTCAATTTGGCTGGGATTACGGCTGGACCACTTGAGTCGCAGCAACTGCGGGTGACAGCTTCGGCAAGCAACTCAGTGGTTTTGACACCGACTGTGAGCTACACATCGCCAAATTCCACGGGACAGGTTGTAATCAAGCCAGCTCCCGATCAATCGGGGACTTCAATAATCACGGTCACCGTTGAAGACGCCGGGCTTGATAATTTGCTCGCGACTACTGCAGATAACCTACAAGTCACTAGAGTATTTGTGGTTACCGTCTCGCCCGTTAACGATGTACCGCTGATCAATCCATTAGGAACGCTTGTAATTGACGAGGATTCTCCAACCCAATCAGTAGCTCTTACTGGAATTTTTGCGGGTGGTGGAGAAAATCAAGCACTTCGAGTAACTGCAGTCTCTGGATCAACATCGTTGATTCCAAGTCCCGTTATCAGCTACACCTCGCCGAATACCACAGGCACACTTACTTTTACTGGCAGCCCAAATGCATACGGTAGCACCATCATCGTTGTTACTGTTGCTGACGCAGGGTTGGATACGATTCCTGGCAACGCTGATGATCTAAGTACGACCTCGACGCTTAGCGTAACCATCCAACCGGTGAATGATTTACCCACGCTAGATCCAATTGCTGACATTGTGGTCGACGAGGATTCGCCACCATTTAGTGTTGGGTTAACCGGAATCAGCTCGGGCCCGCTCGACTTCGAGCAAGCACGCGTTTCCGCGGTTTCGAGCAACACATCGTTGGTTCAAGTAGTCGCAAATAGCTCAGTATTTTCTAGTACAGGCTCATTAGATTTCGTATTGCAGCCCGACCAGTTTGGGGCAGCCGTTATCACAGTGACAGTCGAGGATGCTGGACTAGATGACGATTTTAATACACTGGCAGACAACCTGTACTTTGCTCGTACACTGACCGTTACTGTAAATAATGTCTCGGATCCTCCTTTCTTTGCCCCCGTAACTGATATCCAATTTAACGAGGATACACAAAATCACGTTGTGAATATCACTGGCATTATTACGGGTGGCGGTGAACTCCAGCAACTTCGATTGATTGCGAAGACCAGTCGCCCCGGTGAACTTGCCACCACAAACGTTAACTACACATCTCCAAACTCAACCGGATCGATCATCATCAATTCGCTGCCGAATGAGTATGGTGTGCTGTTCGTAACGGCAGTTCTTGAAGATGGCGGGTTGGACTACGATTTGAATACTCCAGATGATAATGAATATTTCCGTCGTACCTTTACCGTTACCATCCTGCCTGTCAATGATCCGCCAGTTGTCGATGTACCTACACTACTCGACATTCTAGAAGACGCTCCGACTCAGACCGTTGGTCTTAGGAACATTTCCAGCGGTCCGTTTGAATCAGATCCAGTGGACATTACTGTTTCAAGTAGCGATACAACTCTAATCCCAACACCTACACTGATTTATACTTCTCCATCTACTGCTGGGCAGTTGACATTCAGGCCAGCGGCAGATCGCTCGGGAACTGCATTCATTGTCTTGCGATTGGAAGACGGTGGAGCGGACGCTCGGCTCAGTACTGCTGGAGATAACACCGTGACATTGACGACAATCACCGTCAATGTTCAGCCCGTCAATGATCCTCCGACAATTAACACAATTAGCAATGTTACTATCGACGAGGACAGCACGGGACAACTGGTCACAATCTCCGGAATCGGTGCTGGCATAGGAGAATCACAATCGTTGCGGGTAATGGCTACAAGTGATAATGCTTCGTTAATTGTCAATCCGACAGTCAGCTATACAAGCCCCAACTCTACCGGTCAGGTTCAAGTTACTTCATTTGCCGACCAGAGTGGTGTTGCGATCGTTTCTGTCACGGTGGAAGATGGTGGTAACGATGGCGACCTGAATACTGCTGGCGATAACCTCAAGACAGTTCAGACCTTCACGGTCACTGTTCGAGCAGTGAACGACCTGCCAACGCTGGACCCGATCGCTAACGTTACAGTAAATGAAGACTCCAATTCAATTACCACAAATCTCTCCGGTATTTCTGCCGGTCCGAATGAATCACAACCGCTGCGCATTACTGCAAGCAGTTCGAATACCTCGCTAATACCAAACCCAACGTCGGTTTATGTTTCGCCCAGTGCATTGGGCGCAATACAATGGTCAACACTACCCAACCAATTTGGTAGCTCTGTGATCACGGTTGCGGTTGAAGACGGTGGCTTAGATCAAAATTTGGCAACTGCTTCAGACAATTCAGTGTTCACCAGATCGTTCACAGTAACAGTAAATGCTGTAAACGATCAACCAACGTTAGGTACGATCTCTAATCGGAGCATCTTGGAGGATGCACTCGCGCAAACTGTTAATCTAACTGGAATTACGGCCGGGGGTGGTGAATCACAGAGTCTTCGAGTGAGCGCTTCAAGTAATAACGTTGTTCTGATTCCTAATTTGACAGTCAACTACTCGTCGCCGAGTAACACGGCGGCCCTTACATTCGCTCCTTTGGCGGATGCCTCAGGTCAGGCTGTCATAACGGTTACTGTAGAAGACGGAGGGTTGGATAACAACTTCGCTACAATTGCTGACAATGCTTCAGTAACTCAAACGTTTACGATTAGCGTTACTCCGGTCAATGACTCTCCAACTATTAACTTGGTTCCAAATATCTCAACCCCCGAAGAAACGGAGGTTGTGGTCGATTTGCAGGGAATCCTGGCTGGCGGAGGCGAAAGCCAACCGCTTAGAGTTTCAGCCATCTCCAGCAATACGGTCCTAGCTTCAAGCTTGACGACCAACTACATTTCCCCAGAAGCAATCGGTACGCTACTAGTTGTTCCAAATGATAATGCCAGCGGTCAAACGGTTATCACAATCACCGTTGAAGATGGCGGACTAGACAACAACTTGATAACGCTTTCTGACAACGCTATTAATGTAATTTCGTTCACCCTCGTGGTAACCGAAGTCAACGACCCTCCAACAATTGGAACGATTGCTGATCAAGTAATCGATGAGGATTCTAGCCAATCGTTGTTAGTCTCTGGCATAACTGCTGGTCTGGGCGGTGAAACGCAATCAATACAAGTCCGAGTATCAAGTGACAATCCTGAGTTACTGAATCCCACAGTCAGCAACGTATCAACTCAGAACAACGCCAGCATCGACCTCACTCCAACAGCAGACAGTTTTGGAACTGCCGTGATCAGCGTGACTGTGGAAGACGGAGGTATCGATGGAGATTTTAACACTACAAATGACAATCTAACATTTACACGGACCTTTACTGTTACGGTACAGCCTGTAAATGATGTTCCCGCGATTAGTCCAATTTCCAATGTGTCAATGGATGAAGGTGGTCAATCCTTGATCAATCTTTCTGGCATTGCTGCGGGCGTGGGCGAGAGTCAATCTTTGCGGGTGACTGCAACAAGTTCCAATCTTAATCTAATCCCAACACTGAATGTCACTTACGCGTCTCCCAATTCGGTTGGTTCGCTTGCAGTACAAGCAGTAGATAATCAAATCGGCAATGCGATAATTACCGTTTTTGTGGAGGATGGTGGAGACGATGACAATCTGGCAACACTTTCCGATAATTTGATCAAGGCCACAAGCTTTACGGTCACGGTCAATGCAGTAAATGACATCCCTACCATCGATCCGGTGGCCGATGTTTCTTTTGCTGAGGACGGTAACTTAGTCGTGAATCTGTCCGGTATCACTGCTGGACCGAATGAGTCACAGCCGGTTCGAATTTCGGCGACCAGCAGCAATACAAGTCTCGTTGCGACGCCGACGGTGTCATACAGCACGCCCAGTTCCATTGGGACGCTTCGGTTGCAGTCATTGCCAAACGCGTTTGGTCAAGTAACTGTGACTTATCAAGTCGAAGATGGTGGACTAGACAATGACCTGAATACAACCAGTGATAATGGCTTGTACCAGGCTTCGTTTGTAGTTACGGTGCAGCCCGTGAACGATACGCCTGCTATAGCAACAATCAGTAGCCAATTGATTGAATCAAATTCGGCGAACAATGTTATCAACCTATCTGGCATTTCCAGCGGTCCAGGGGAAAACGATAACCTGCGAATTCGGGCTGTGAGTAGTAACGGGGCCGTTGTTCCAAATCCGACTGTGGATTACGTTTCGCCTAGCTCTAGTGGTACGCTGAACATTACTCCAGTTAGCGGTGCATTCGGTGCTGTAACAATTCAGGTAACAGTGGAAGATGGGGGCGCTGACGGTGATATTTCAACAGTGTCTGATAATCTCCTGTCTACAACGTCTTTCGTACTCACTGTCAATGCAATTCCCGTTGCCAACCCAGAACGCGTTCGAACGACTCGAAATGTTGCAACAAACATTAGCGTGTTGAGCAACGATACTGACGCTGACGGTAGCAGCAATGCACTTACTCCGGTTGTGACTGCCCAACCTCCAGTTTCAAATGGAACGGTGAGTGTCTTGGGTAATGGTTCGATTCGATTTGTACCGGCCTCCAACTATTCTGGTGTGACTAGTTTCAAGTATGCATCCCAAGATGCTAACGGATCGATTTCGCCTGAAACTGAAGTTACAATTGGTGTTGGTCGGTCCTCTCTACAGAACCCGTTCAACCCAGTGGATACAAATCGAAACGGGCTGATTACTGCAAGTGATGCACTCGTAATTATTGACGTTTTGAACAATCCAAATCTAAGCAAATTGGTCGATGATCTCTTGACTCAGCCGTTTGACCTGGACGTTAATGGCGACGGGCGAATTACTGCAAGTGATGCGCTGCTTGTGATCGACGCTTTAAATGCTAACGCAAATGCAGAGGGTGAGGGGCTCGATGCTCCGGAACAAGGATATGTTCATCCTCATGACGCTTACTTTGATAGTTTCGAAGTCGAGCAATATTCGAAGCGGGTGAGGCGATAGGCACTCCTTCTTGGAATCGTTTCAATGATGCTCGGGCAACCGAGCATCATTTAGTACCTTTGCCCTGTTCTCTGGCGGGATTTTTGGTCTGGGATCAGCTAAATTCGGGACGCGTCGCAAGTAAATAAGGATGAAAAGCAGCTTGTGCTTCATCGCCAAACTTCGACGCAGCTCAGCACGAGAGTTTTCCTCAAAAAATCCCGTTGAAAAGTCCAAAGCGTTTAGCGAGCCAGTCCGAAGTTCGCGCGGTAAGTTTCTGAGTCTTGATTACTTTTGTCAATTGCGTGAGATCGAAATCGGTTTTGTTCGCGGTTAGATCACTGATATCCAGTTCGCCAATAAGGCTGCGAAAGTTCCCACTCGCGTAGTTTTCTGCCTCATCCTCGTAACGCAGTTCCTTGGTGCGCGTTTGGTGAAGTGCATCTTGAATGCGAAAGCTTGAAACGGATTTCTGCCCGGTTCGGGTGATCGCGAAAGCTATTTGTGGCAGGTTTTTCCTGATTACAAAGCGAATCTTCGCCCAGATTTTGTGCACCTTGGGCCAATTGATGCGCCGAAGTTGCCATAGTAGATTTCTTGTTGTAACTCGTCGACCATTGTGCACTAACCTGAAAGAAGAACATGAATCAAATAGCTTGTCCAACTTGCGGGACTTCCTATCGAATCGAAAGTGAACATTTGGGCAAGTCTGTTCGCTGCCAAAGCTGTGGCACGACCTTTCAAGCAACTCTTCAAACGTCTCAGCCCGCTTCTTATGCCAACGGAATCGATTCGAGTACACAAGGAACTGCGGTTAACCGAAATGTCGTGACCACCAACAGCACACCACGAACGTACATCGCCCCTCCTGGCAAACGGGGTTCAGCCGACGAGATCGATTATGTGATTCATGGTGATGACACTCAGTTTGTTGAAGTAGGCCTGGATCCCGGCGAGACCGTGATCGCTGAATCTGGCGCGATGATGTACATGTCCGCTGGCATCGAGATGCAAACCGTATTTGGCGATCCTTCGGCTCAGCAAGGCGGTTTCTGGAGCAAAGTTGTCTCGGCCGGCAAACGCGTGTTGACCGGCGAGTCGATGTTTATGACGACCTTCACCAACAACCTCGGTCGTGGCAAGGAGTACGTCGCCTTTGCCGCGCCTTACATGGGACGAATTACGCCGATGCACTTGGATCAGCTTGGCGGTGAACTGATCTGCCAAAAGGATTCCTTCCTTTGCGGCGCCAAAGGCATTCAGATCTCCATCGCCTTTCAAAAGAAAATTGGAGTTGGATTGTTCGGTGGCGAGGGCTTTATAATGCAACGTCTCAAAGGCGATGGCATTGCCTTGGTGCATGCAGGCGGAGCCATGATGTATCGCGAACTCGCCGCTGGTGAAAAGTTGCGGCTAGACACTGGTTGCCTGATGGCAATGGGACCAAGTGTTCAATACGACATACAGATGATTGGCGGGATCAAGAACACGCTTTTTGGTGGTGAAGGTTTATTCGTTGCCACGCTTGTCGGTCCTGGACCCGTCTGGCTGCAAAGTCTACCATTCTCGCGATTGGCTGGCCGTATCTTCGCGGCCGCTCCGCAAGGTGGTGGCAAGCGCACGGAGGAAGGTTCTGTGCTGGGCGGCTTAGGTCACATGCTGATGGGTAACGAATAACAGCCCACTCGAATCGCCAGATGCAACCGCTACTTCAGTCGTTGGTTGTGGGTGTCGAGGAAGCTGCATCAAGCTGTTTGCGAATCGCCACCAACAACTTCTGAGCTTCACGATAACGAGGTGAGAACTCGAGCGCTTTAAGCACTTCGATTCTCGCCTCGGTGTCTCTACCAGCAGCATGCAAAGCTTCAGCCAACTGGTAATGAACGCCAGCAGGGTCGGTTGGTTTGAGTTCGCGTAATGCCACCAGCGAATCGACAGAGTCCGCTAATCGTCCCAACTTCGCATTCGCTTCGACAAGTGCTTCGTGTCCAACACCTGTCAACGGTTGAACGGCTAGAAGCCGATTCGCATTGTCGACCATCGAAGCCCAGTCCAGCGCTTCGCGATTCAGCTCAATCAATCGCTGTAACGCTGGTGCACGATCTCCCGACAACCGCGTTAAAGTTATCAGATACTTCGCCTCGGCCGCCGTGTCCTTGCTTTCGCGAGCGACAAGAGCAGCTAAATCCAAGGCTCCGCCACGCTCAGAATCATCCGGATAAAGCTCTAGCAATCGAGTCGCATTGGTGGTCGCTGCCGTCCAATCTTTCGAAGCCATCTGGGAAATCAACTGTTGTCGAAGCGCATAGTAGCTGTTGGGCTTTTCCTTCAACCACGCAGTTAGCTCTGCCTCAGTTAGACTCTTCCGTCCGCCCTCCCCGAATATGCCCCCTTCCGCATCAAACTCGCCGCCGTCGCCATCCGCATCGCGTTCTGCATCGGTCTTCGGAGACTTGGCAAAGTCTGTATTGGGATGAAAGCTGGTGGCGATCTTTTGAATGTAAGCCTTGAAGTCCTTGTCCAATGCCTCCGTGGCTCCATAACGATTCTCTAGGGCCATCTGCATCGGCACTCCCGTCCCTAGATCAACCAACAAGCGTTGCAAAAGGGGCAAGCCATGAACCTCGACTAGGTATTGAACGGCTAACGAAGCCTCAAAGTATGCGAACTGAAGATGCATGGGCGTTTTCGGATTGAGGAAGGCACCGCTAAGTTGCGAGAGCGGCACAAATTCTTCGCCCAACAGCATCTCACGATAAGTTGGATTGATCCGCTGACCCCAGCTTGGATTTCTCTGCAACTCTTCGTAAACGCTAATGCCTTCGCTTAACCATCGAGGCATCCGATTGTTGGTCTTCTGTAGCGTGATCGAATGACAAAATTCGTGCCACAATACGCTCTCCCAGTTCGAAGGCGTCTCTCCCTGCGAAGCTGGACTGTTGGCGGTAATCACATTGCCAAAACAAACGCCTAAGAAGCCTACGCCACCGGGCAGTCCAAAGGTGCGAATTGCAAAATCGCTTTGCTTCGGAAAGATCTCGACAGTGACGCGGTGTTTCAATTGAAAGTCATATCGTTTCTCCAAAACACTCTTGGCCTCTTCAAGCAGCTTAAGCGCTCGTTGCCCGTAAATCTGAGCTTCCTTGGCGTCCATACGTAGCCAAATGTTGTCGCCTTCGATCGTTGTGAATTGGCTCAAGCGATCTTGCAACGTGCGCAGGTTAAATGCTTCGACGTTATAGCGATCCGACTCGGCAACCTGTCGTACCAATTCCCAACCCTCGTCGTCTTTACCCAAGCGAAGAAGATCTTGAGCCAATCGGAATCGCGCAGGTGCGAATTGAGGATCCATCTGAAAGGCTCTGCGTTGATACTCGGCACCTTCCACGAATCGATAGTGTCTCGAGAGCACATCGCCGATCGTAAAGTCGACGCGTGGGTTTAGCTCCCAAGTTGCCAAGGCTTTCTTGCGCAGCTTTCCCTCTTCCTCATAGGCTCCGCGAAGGTGAGCGATCGAAGCTTGAAGAGCAATTGCGATTGGATGCCGCGGATTGGTCTCTTGGATCGTCTTCAAGATCTGTTCGGCTTGTTCGTAGCGTTCTGCATCGATTCGATTACGAGCTTGCATCAGGAGACTATCTGTATGCCTCGGATTAAGCTCGAGCGCCTTCGACAAAAACGCCTCACACTTTACTGGGTCAGACGATTCCCAAGCTCGGGCGAGCAGAAAGTGAATTTGAGGATCCGCTGGTCGTAACTCGACCGCTTTGGCAAACGACTTCGCGGCTTCCTGGTAGTCAGCCTTTTCAAGCCCAAGTTCGCCAACAGCAATATGTGCATCCACAAACTTCGGATCAGACCTTAAAACGACGTCATAGGATGACTTGAGCACTTCGCGAGCATCGTTGCCCATCGAAATGGCTAAACGTCCCAGTGCTACGCGGTTTTCGCGATCCGTAAATCGGTAAGAAGCGTTCTCGACCATTTCCGGAATCTCTTCCAGTAACTTGCGAGCGGCCGCGGAATCATTGCAATAGCGATAAGCTTCAATTCCAAGTATTCGTAAAGTTAAGCTGCTGTTGAATTTGAGCTGAACGGAATCGTACACCTCTTTGGCTTCTTCGTATTGTCCCAAAGCGAAATGGGATTCGATCAAGAGCCTTGACCAGCCGTCATTCCACACGCCGCGCTTAACCTCTTCTTTGCAGATCTCGGCGCAGGCTGAATAATCGCCTTGATAGAATAAGGCGTAAGCGTCGGAGAGATCGGCTGCATGAGTCGCCATCAAGGAAGACGTACAACAAAGAACCGCTAGACTCAGCAAGCTCTTGCGAATGAAACTCCAAATCAACGACTGCATTCCGCTTCACCTCATGTACGAACGCGCGGCGCGAAGCGTGTCAGCCGTCGTGGTTCGATTTCCAGACTGCAGACGCTTCGCCGAACGGACTCTATCGTACTCGAAGTTGAACCGCCAATGTCCACGAACCGGCGTTGTCGGCGCTGGAGGTTTCAATTCGTTAAGTAACGGTAAGCTACGCGAGAACTTCTTGGACGGGAGCTGCGGCTTCGACGCCGGTCAGACGTTGATCCAATCCTTGGAACGAGAAGGTGAATTTCTCATGCTGAATGCCCATGCATTGCAAAATGGTTGCATTAACATCGTTGATGTGGACTGGACGTTCGGCGATGTTGTAACTGAAATCGTCGGTTTCACCTACGCTAACTCCGCCTTTAATTCCGCCTCCCGCCATCCAGATCGGAAAACATCTTGGGTGGTGATCGCGGCCATAATTCTCACGCGTCAACCCGCCTTGGCAATACACGGTCCGACCGAACTCGCCACCCCATACGA
The DNA here is from genome assembly GCA_963204965.1 of Planctomycetota bacterium. GTDB lineage: Bacteria > Planctomycetota > Planctomycetia > Pirellulales > Pirellulaceae > Aureliella. The sequence goes on from CAUJKA010000123.1 coordinate 10,681, forward strand.
CCAAAGTGGAATCCAATAGTCCGCGTTGCTTGAGATCCTTCAGTAGGGCTGCCGCTGGCTGATCAACATCGCGGCACTGTCGCGGCAAGTCGCCCGAAATGTCGTTGTGTTGATCCCAGCCTCGGTGCAACAATTGGACCACTCGTACGCCTCGTTCGACTAACTTACGAGCCAGCAAAGCACTCGCCGCAAAGGTCCCGGGCTGAGTCACTTCTGGTCCATACATCTCCAAAGTCTCGGGCGATTCTTTGGAAAAGTCTGTTAGCTCTGGCACGCTCTCTTGCATGCGGAAAGCCATTTCGTACTGAGCGATCCGAGTCTGAATCTCGGGATCGCCAATCTGTTCGAATCGATGCGAGTTCAATCGAGCGAGCGAATCCAACATGCGGCGTCGATCATCGCGATCAACTCCAGGTGGATTGGGCAAGTAGAGGACTGGATCGCCCACGCTTCGAAGAGCAACTCCATTGAATCGCGTTGGCAAAAATCCGCTGCTCCACATCCGCGTGAATAATGCTTGTGCCGCCGCTTTCGATGACCACGTTGGCGTTAGCACGACGAAGGCTGGCAAGCTGTTGCTTTCGCAACCCAGCCCATAGGCTAACCAACTTCCCAAGCTGGCCTTGCCCGGTACTTCGCTTCCAGTCATCACAAACGTACAGGCTGGATCGTGGTTGATGGCGTTGGTATGTACAGTCTTGATCAGCGCGATGTCGTCGACACAGGTCGCCATATGCGGCATCAATTCAGTCACCCAACGACCGCATTGACCATGCTGAGCGAACTTAAATTTGCTCGGAGCAACTGGCAATCGCTTTTGACCGCTGGTCATCGTTGTGATGCGCTGGCCCGAGCGAATGGAATCTGGCAAGTCCTTATCGAACTGCTCAGCCAAGCCCGGTTTATGATCCCACGTATCGATTTGCGAGGGACCGCCGTTCATGTGCAAGTAGATCAGCGACTTGGCTTTGGGGGCGAAGTGCGGCATGCCAGGCAAAGGTGGATTCATTGCGGCAGATTCTTCGTCTTCGCCGGCGCGCAAGAGCCCCTGCCCTGCCAGCGTTGCAAGAGCCAGCGATCCCAAACGCAATCCGGTTCCACCAAAGAACTGTCGTCTGGATAACCACAGCTCGCGTTCTAGTCTTGGATCCATCAGCCTGTCCTAACTTGCTAAAGCGATAATCTACTTGCTGCCTTCTATCTTAGCGACTTACTCAGTCTTTGGGGCCTCGGCTGGTTTGGCGCCTTCGGTAGACTTTTCAGTAGCAGGCTTTTCACTTGCAGCTTTGTCAGCGGCCGCTTTCTCTGCTGCGGCCTTATCAGCGGCCGCTTTTTCGTCAGCCGCTTTTTTTTCGTCAGCCGCTTTTTTAGCGTCAGCCGCTTTCGCGTCTTCCATGGCTTTAGCCTTAGCAGCCTCTTCGGCCTTCTTAGCCTCAGCCGCCTCCTCCGCTAACTCTTCAGGCGTCGGCGAAAGAACGGGGAAGATTACTCCATCTGTCAAGCCGCGGTCGATGACCCAAATGTTGCGAAAGACAACGGGATCACGGTGGTCTTGCAAGCGAATCGGCAACAGGTTGGGCTCTTCTTCTTTGCCCGCGCCAGTTTTATTAGCCAGCTCGTAGTTGTCCTGAGTCTTCACCCCATTGTGCCACACGGTGATACGAGCGTTGTGTAACTTGCTGCCATCGGCGGCCCATCGTGGCGCGGTAAAGATGATGTCGTAAGTCTGCCACACCAGCGGTGGGAAGCACATGTTCAAGTCAGGACTCTTCGTACGATACAGGCTGCTTGCGCCGTTGAACTTGGGAACTTGCGCGAACGAGTCCAGAATTTGCACTTCGTAGCGGCTCTGGATGTAACAGCCGCTGTTACCACGAGCTTGATCGTCCGAGTTAGGCATGTAAGGCAATCGAAACTCAAGGTGCAGATTAAAGTCTTGGAACATCGGCTTCAAATCGGCACCTGCCATCAGCAGACCGTCTTCAGTCATCTTCCCGTTCAGGAATTGACTGGTGTCTTTGCCATTAAACAGCACTAGCGAGCCAGCGGGAGGCCTGGCCCCCATCGTTGGGCTTCCACGTTGAATGCGTTCCAACTTCCCAAGGTTCTTGCCGGCTTGGTCAATGATCAAGCAATACTTCTGATGAACGATGATTGCGTAAGGACCACCGGAGAGGATCAAGTGTTGCTCGTGACGTCGACCAACAAGCTGGAGAGACTTGCTCTTGAAACCTTCTTGTCCCGGAAGTCCACCGATGAACTGTAGGGCTTCAAAGTTGTTGTTGCCCAGCGGACGTATCTGAAGGCCCAGCGGTTCGTAGCTGTTTTCCGTCGCGCTGATGACACCCACGAATTCTCCCATTAGCTCGTAGTCTGCGTCATCCTTAGGAGCTTCAGTCAAGGCAATTCGAGGTAGCTTATTTTCGGCTTGCGGCTCTTGTCCAAGGCTTGCGGTGGACGAAATGCCAAACTGAACCAGCGTTAGAAACGCAGCCAAACGAAAGTGCGACATCATGGTGGGATTTCTGGAGTGTCCGCAGTGGGGGAGCGGATGGAGTGCGAAAAGCAAACTGCTATTTTGATTGACGGTTCGCTCGGTAGCAACCCACGGACCAGCCGAAAACTGCAGCAATCTGTGATAGAATCGCTACAATCCAACGGACTCATAAGGATTTTTCATATGCAAACGTACCGTGTCGCAGACAGTGCCACAGATTGTCTTGGTCTAGGAACTCAAGCCTCCAGAACTGCGGTTGCCCAGTCCTTTAGCATTGCGTTTGCTTTGGTTGCCATGCTTAGCATTGCGTGCTCCACCAGTTGCGGTCAGGAGAACGCTCGAAACTATCCACCCAGCCTTCCGGACGCCCGCGAGCAGGTTTACAAGAAGATCGGCGACGTTGAGCTCAAGCTGTATATCTACGAGCCGAAGCAAGACCAAGTGGCTGGGACTGCAAACGCCAACCGCGCGGCGATTGTCTTTTTCTTTGGCGGCGGGTGGACTTCAGGTACGCCAGAGCAATTCCAACATCAAGCTGAGCATCTTGCTAAACGCGGCATGGTTGCGATCTTAGCTGACTATCGCGTCAAGAGCCGTCATCAAGTCAAAGCTGTGTCTTGTGTCCAAGATGCGAAGTCGGCGATTCGCTGGGTTCGCGAACACGCTAAGGACCTGCGAGTCGACCCCAATCGAATTGTTGCATCGGGCGGATCAGCGGGTGGCCATATCGCAGCTTGTGCTTTGCTGTTGGATGAATTTGACGAGTCCACCGAAGACGCGAAGGTAAGCTCCAAGCCTAACGCACTGGTTCTCTACAATCCCGCATTAATTACCGCTCCCGTTAAGGAAGCTCCTGAGATCGAAGCTCAACTGCGCAAACAGAACATTGATACGATAGCTCAGCGATTGGGTGTCGAACCCGAGAGATTGTCACCCTACCACCATCTTCGCAAGGATCTTCCGCCTTGCATCATCTTCCACGGCAAGGCGGACACGACGGTTCCATATCTTACCGTCGAAGCTTTCGCAACGAGGATGACTGAGCTAGGAAGCAGTTGCGAACTAGTTGGATACGAAGGAGCGCAACATGGCTTTTTTAACTACTCGCGTAAAGACAAAAAGGCCTACGAAGACACGCTGGCCAAAACCGACGCGTTTCTCACTAAGCTCGGCTACATCAGTGCTGTTGAAACCGTCCGCTAAGGAGAGAGTCCCGCAAGGAATACTAGCCGCCAGCCGTTAGGCTCCGGTTCCTTTGCATCTGAAGTCAGTCGTTGACAAAAACAAGATGCAGCCTGATCGAAAACTGTGCGAGAACGGTTTTCAAATGCAGTCAAAACCGGACGCTAACGCGTTGCGGCTAGTTCAAAGATTCTCGTAAGCGATGCCCTACGCGGCTGCAGAGCTGTGATGTTCTGTCGACTCAATCTGTCGCATCAACCGCTGGATGTAGAACATCACTTCATCGACTTCGATCGCCTGCATCGAGCTATTGCTGCCGCTGCGCATCGATCGATTGCCAAGTCGAGGAAAAGGACTTTGGATGGCATACTGATTGTAGTGATAAGGGCCATACTCATCGGCCCAAGTCGGTCCATGCAGACTGACAGTCGGTGTGCCTACAGAGCTAGCGATTTGAAGCAGATCGGAATCTCCCGCTAGAACAAACTCAGCTTGCCGACATAGTTCGACTAGCTCACGAAGATCAAAACGTGGTGCGACGCAAGCTGCATATTCACTTTGCTCGGCGATCACTTGTGCGACAAGCTGTTCGTCGTTGCCGTTCCATACGACTAGACCGGGTATGTTGTAGCTTTGTTGCAACTGTTTTGCGATTGTGGCAAAACGATCAATCGGCCACATGGCTGTCTTCCAGATTGCTCCAGGATAGATCGCGAACCACCGTTGAGACGTTCCAATTAAGTTATGGATCGACTGTCTAACGTGAGAATGCACTTGCGGATCGCTAGGAATCTCGAACTCGCCAGCGCCGGCCGCCACTTCGCTCCAGGGGCTTAGGAGTTCGCGATACACGTCAACTCGGTGACGTAATACCGGACGGACCTTCCGCTTGACCAACCATTGAGCCAACTCGCGGCTAAATGGACGATCCAGTCCAACGCGATGTGTGCAGCCAGAGATCCATCCCAGCATGGCACTTTTGCTCACACCTTGAGGATCGAGAATCAGATCATATTTTTTGTCGCGGAGCAATTGCTTGAGCGGCAACCATGTGCGTGGCCGCCTGAGCCAATTGGGCTCGATACGAATCACCTCGTCGATCATTGAGTGTGAGCGCAGAATCTGCTCCATCTCTCCATCGACTACCCAGCTTAGCTTAGACTGCGGCCACAGACGCTTGGCATCGACGGCTAATGGGACTGTCATCAGCCCATCTCGCACCGCGCCCAGTCGAATCAGGAGAACTCGATTTGGCACATGTTCTGATAGTGAGACGCTCATCAATCGGTTGTCTAATTGAGGGTAGGATCACTTGCTTCTGTTTTCCGGAGAATAGGGAATCGCCCCACCTGTTACAAGGCGGATCTGGGATACAATAGGACGACGTTTCCTCAGAGAATTCTCGACCATTGACGAAAAAGGGCAATGATGTCGTTCAAATCAGTTTTTGTCTTAAGCAGCACATTTTTGCTCGGTTTTGCTACCTTTTTTGTCGGTAGCCTGCAAAGCGATGACAAAGTTTCCAAGGTTCTGAAGCGTGAGCACGGCGGTTGGTCCATCGAATATCTTCAGAATTCTACGACCCTCTCCCAAGCTACTGCGATCAACGCTGATGGTGCCATGGTTGGCTTCAAGGAAGTGCCTAACGAGAATTTGACCATCTTTAGGAGCGTCTACTTCTATTGCGGAAAGAACGGCGACTGCAAAGAAGTGCCCATGCCCAAGGGCTTCACTAACGTCGAAGCCACAGCAATTAGCGATACGAATCTTGTGGTCGGTCGAGCGACTCGGCCAATGGGCGCCGAAGATGGCAGCCTTCGCGCGTTTGTGTGGGATACGAAGAAACCCGAGCTGCAGATGTTGCCACGACCCGAAAACGACACTCTTGGTGATGCTCACTCGATCAGCGCTGACGGAACTCGCATCACTGGCTATTCGACTGGCTTTGAACGACTGAGACCCACGCTGTGGAGCTGGGATGCCAAGAAGAGTGAGTGGAAGGTAACCGTCCTACCAACCTTGCACGAATACAACCCCTATTTAATGTCAGCTCAATTGATCATTTCACCAGATGGCAAGACTATCGTCGGTTGCTGTACGGAACAGTTTTTGCCAGACGGAACCATCGATAGCGCACTATACGTTTGGCGAGAAGAGAACGGTCAGTGGCAACGCAAAATGGTCACCAAGGAGCAGCTCTACGTTAAGGCGATCAACAACAAAGGACAGATTGCCGGATCGGTGGCTGCCCAGCACGGTCGTTTGCCCTGCGTTGCAACGCTTGATGGTCAAATCAAAATGTTGGACTTCTTAGAAGGCGACGTTGGCGGTGAAGCTCGAGGAATCAACGAACAATCGATCATCGTTGGATGGAGCGACGACCCGCACGGCCCTGACGGTGGTCCTGTGCCTTGCAGTTGGACCATGGAAGGCAAAGTCACGCGGATTGAGCTCAGTGAGTCGGGCTTCGGCGCGGTCTTCGCCATCAACGAGAAGGGTCAAATCGCTGGAGGTGCCGAGGTTTCATACAGGGCCGAAGCCGCAAAGGCTGACGATGAAGAAGAAGTCGCCATGTTGGCATTTCGAGCCACCAAGAAATCCAACTAAGCGGCCTTTCAGTACGGAATGAACTCCTATGCTTCGTCGAGATCTATCCACTTGGTTTGCAGCAATTCAAGTTGTTGTGCTGCTCGTAATACTGCTCGTTTGGCCCAGCTCCGTCGGGTTGGCGCAAACCTCCAGCAGCTTGCGAGTCCTTTCGTACAATGTTCATCATTGCCGAGGCCTCGACGAAAAGGTGGACCTGCCGCGAATCGCTAAGATCATCACCGATTGCAAACCAGATCTCGTTGCCTTGCAAGAGATGGACCATCAAGCGCGCCGCAGCGGCTCGGTCGATCAGACCATGGAGCTAGCTCGACTGACTGGCATGCACGGCCTATTCTTCAAAGCTATCGACTTTGACGGAGGTGGATATGGTCAAGCAATTCTCTCCAAGACACCGCTGAGCGACCCGCAAACCGTCAAGCTGGCCAATCGCGCTGGTCGCGAGCAACGCATCGTGGGTTGGGCTACGACTGAACTTCATGGTCAGCCTCTTCGATTTGGTACAACGCACTTGGACCACGCCGACCAAGCGATTCGACTCGAACAGGCTCAGCAAATCGCCAGCAGTTTAGCCACCGCAAGCCAACCTAGCATCATCGCTGGTGACTTCAACGCGAGCCCCGAATCCAAAGAGATTATCGAGCTCAGTAAAGCAATTAACTTTGCGAAGTCAGAACTCCCCACGCCAAGCTTTCCCGCCGAGCGACCGACCAAGCAGATCGACTATATCGGCTTCGCATCCCTTCAGCCCAAGTCCGGTGGCGTAGCGCAATTTCGAGTCGTCTCATTCGAAGTGCTCGACCAACCCTTAGCATCCGACCATCGTCCAATCCTTGCAGTCCTAGAGTTCGTCGCACCTTAGGTTAAAAAAGTAGGGTGTGGTTGAGGCACGAAACCCACCAGTGTCTTTCATGGTTCGTTGATATTCCAATCGACTAAGTAGGTCGCAACAAGCCTGCTTGTTAGGTCGGCTAACACGAATCGCTTTAAATCGTAGCCCCGCAAATGCATGGTGGGTTTCGTACCTCAACCATACCCTACGAGTACGACTATTTTCGCAGCGCGCGTTGAACGGCAAACAAGATCTTGGTCATCAGCTGTTTTTGGTCCGATAAAAAGGGGAGCCGTTGATATCAATGGAGACCATGTTTTTCTTGTCTGCATGTACTCGAACGTTTAAGCCTTGTTTTGCAAGAATCTCAAGGTGAGGTGTTGCTTCAGGGTACTGCTTGGAGTCACAGAGTAATCGTATCAAATTAAGTCTTGCTGATAACGCGGCGGGATCAATGGCTACGGCTTTTTTGAAGCACTTTAGCGCCTCATCCGTTTCGCCGCAATCAAGATAATGGCAGCCCATATCATTCAAGCCATTTGCGTGCGCTGGGTGCGCTTTAAGAAACTCAACGAGCTCTCGCTGGGCCTCTTCGGTGCGACCCTCATTGCGAAGCGAGACAGTGATGTTGTACCACGGCATTGGGTCGGTAGCGTCAAGTTCGCGGCCCTTTGCGAAAGCTTCTCTCGCAGACTGGTATTGCTTACGTTCAAGTAACGCACGTCCCAAATTATTGAAGTGTACACATGCAGGCAACAGTAGGTTTGCTTTTTGGAAGGCTTCGATGCTTTCGGTCAGTGCATCGGATTCCAGATAGGCAACTCCCAGATTGTTGAAAAGCTCGTGATCTTTCGGATTTTTTGCGATCAATTTGCGATACGCTTCGATTGCGTCCGCGAAATTGCGAGTTGCAAACGCTCGTTGGAGCTTCGCGTTAGCCTTCTCTTTGGTGATACCGAAGAACATTGGCAGATGTTTCCTCTTGGGTTTGAAAGGTCATGCCTTAATGCGCTGTCGTTTCTGAACCTCGAACACAAAACGTTCCGCATGCCTCAATACTGCACCCAAATTGCAAATTCGATTCAAGAATTTGAACAGATAAGGATTGGCACTTTTTTTCTTGAGGTGATAGTAAAGTCCTCCAACCAAGCCGAATACAAATACAACAGCAACGTAAGGCAGAACCAAGGCTAATGCTGTAGCGGCGATAAGCGCCAACAATAACCAGATTGCGTCAAGCAACATCCGAGGTAATGCCTGCAATTTACCGAGAACTAGTCCCCTTCGAAATGCAGGGTAGCAGTGGTCGCATAGCACACACGGTATAATGATAGTTTTTGAGTCATGTTCATATTCTTGCTGTTTCCCAGGTTGTTTCGTCGACGCAAAAACTCTAATGGGGACAATGTTTGCGGCTAAAGACCCGTCGCAAATCTGACAGTTGCCATCGAAGGGCTTTCTCCGGCTCTGTATCGCATCAAGAAGTCTTCCAATTGGCGATACATCGATGCTTCTACCACCTTTTAGTTCACTGAATGTTGGAATCTTCACCATACATCCGCACGAGTCGCAGTTCATATGCGTGCCAGCTGTCGACAACGCAACAAGTTTGGTTTCACCGCATTGACAAACGACCTCGTATTTAATGTCAGAGTACATTGCGAAAAGCTCAATCCAATTCAATAGCGAGAGACCGCGATCACTCAGGCGCGGCATGTGAACGAACCACCAGGAAACGCCTCATCGGCAAATCAATGATAGAACGCTCACTCGTTGTTTAAAGTTGATTTGGGAACACCAATTGCAGCCCTCAAACAGTTTGCCTAGGCTGGTGTTGATGAATTCACCTCTTGCGCCAAACGGTAGTAGCCATCAGCCAGCACCTGCGAATAAGGCCACCACGGAAGAGCAGCAGATCTCCCGCTTGGCATCGTTGAAGTAATCCCCTGCACGTCAGTTTGGGTGGATGTTATTGTAGCCGATGTTTGGCTGGTATTTCAAGAACGTTTCGGGAAGCCTTCAGAAGAACTATTTAGGTGGCGTATCATTCTAATGACCTGCTCCGGCAAGTTTGATGTCTTGCCGTCCGGCGGACATTCGTTGGACTTTCTCAAGGAGTATTCCCAAGTCGAACGGATAAAAGCCTCAGTGCAACAAATGAAGTGGGAAGTACCATGCGGGGAGAAAGTTCGACGTCGATAACGTGACCCTACTTATTCGGCATCCAACTCAGTTGCCCAGCCACGAAGTGGCGATACATCCTTAGCCCTGGGTGAGCACGGCGAGTCCCGCGAGCCAAGCGTAACCCAGGGTATTCAAAGCGAGACGTTTGGCGGTGAGGGCTTATGCAACCATTTTAAAAAGTCACAATTCGAACCGCAACATCCCTGTTGGCTTCCACTGGTTATTCGAAGCAGTCGTCGCTTACAAATCGATACGCTTTGCGATACGAAACCTGATTAGACGAACATCAATTGTTTAACACAAGTCTTTAATACGTCAAAAGTCTATTCAACCGCTGCCGAACCTTACGAGCAAACATAACTTCAGCACTCATCGGAACATCCCACGCTTGAAGTAATCCCCGAGGGAACGCATTGTGATGATTAGTGGTTGATGAAGAGTCGGGTTGTGCGGCTGGTGTAGGCATGTGAATTTGGGATTGAAGAAACGAAGCCCATTTGGGCCCTCACCGCTTATGGCTCGCATTACTCGCCACGCGACTCTCCCGCGAATGAGTCAATCTCTAAACGGTATAGTATGCGAGCGGGAGAGTTCATTACTCGTGCTTCAGAGGCAAACGAGCTGCTGGAATTTGGATTTGGGCAAGAAATGAATACCACTAATCTTCGCTGATGGGCACTTGTCAACTTTCCCGGTTAGCGATTCGATGAACGGAGTAACATGTGAAAGACCAATGGTATTACTGTACAATCTGCAATGTGGGTAACCCAAGCGTTTCGCTAACTTGGCTTGCGTTTTTCCCATTGGGATGATCACTTTTCGTGACGGTGGTCGTCGCCATCATTTTGACATAGGACCTTACGCAGTACTCAAAGATGACAACTATTCACTTCGATGGGTTCTATTGCTCGCGATCAATTTCATGGCAAGATTGGCATGCCGGAGTGAGAATGCATGGCGAAAGTTTCCATTTTCGTCGCTACTTTCCAAACCGCCTATGGCTCGGTGCATACCGTGACCAACCATTTGATTTTTGGGCTGACTCCGAACAACTTGATTCGAATACCATCGATAGCATTAAGCGTGGGCTTGGCCCGACCGACAAAGAAGCGAATCCGTTATGGATTGCCGGCACTTACGAAATCGACGATGAAAAACTCATTCAATCCCTCGCGCCCGACTGCAGCGGCGGGTATGTGTGGGTAAGCAAGTACACAATTATGGATGATCGAATTGTTGGGCCACTTGGAGAAAAGAACGCAATGACACTTCTATTCAAACCCGTTGCAACGAACGCTTGATGCTGAACGGTACTCGATTGGCACACATATCAACCTGCAACCTTGAGAACGACTCTGCCGCTCACTACTCACAAATATGATACTCAGTACAGAATCATAGGAGACCACCATGCCCGCCCGTAAGTCTGGCAAGAATGCTAAGCCTGCAGATAGTAAACCGGCCAAACGCACGACCTCGCGCAAAAAGGCTGCAGGGACACTGCCTGAATCCATGGTGACAGGTAAGGCGAGCTCGGCAAAAGCAGCCGATGGCGATAAACCGGTCTTCGACTACATTGCCAGCTTGCCGCAACCGCAGCGTGGCATCGCTGAGCGCATCGATGCTCTTGCTGCTAAGACGCTTCCAGGTTTACAGCGTTCGGTGAAGTGGGGAATGTCATACTACGGCGTTGGCGACGGCTGGTGTTTTTGTTGCGGTGGCTTTGCTGGTCACGTTAAACTCATGTTCATCAATGGCGAGAATCTTGTGCCTGTCCCGCCTGTGACGCCATTGGCGATGGGTAAGTTCACGCGGGGTGTGGAGCTAGTATCCCTGGACGACATCGACAAACGCCAGTTAGCGTCTTGGATGAAGCAAGTTGCGGCCAATCCAGGCGTTGGTGGGAAGAAGAAAAAATAGAGTTTCAGCGGGATTACCATTGCGAACCGTTCAACCCTGCGGCTGATTCGTCACTAGGGCTGAGGAGGCTGTGAAGATCTGGAGATGTCTAGGGTAAGAAACCGTGGCGGCGGAAGTTGTTGAGCCAACTGAGAACCTTCTCGCGCTCGGGTTCTTTAAAGGCATCGAAGGGCGCGGCGAGTTGCCCGGAACTCAGCCCACAGAGTTCGATTGCACACTTCAAACCCTTGAGGTACGACGATCCGTACTTGCCGAATTGATAGAGCTGTTGAAGTTCAAGAACGATCGGCTGAAGCGTTGCCATCCGTGTTTGGTCTCCAGCTTTGATGGCTGAATACAACTGCGTGAACAGATGTGGGCAAAGATTGGCGCCGCCTGTGACTCCACCTACCGCATTCATGGCCATCGCTTCGATCAGGAGTGCTTCAGGACCAACTAGAACTGGCCAATCCGGACGCTCTTTGCCAATTTGGATAGCGGTTCTCAAGTAATCGAGATTCCCCGAGCTGTCTTTGAGCCCAACTATGTTGTCATGTTGCAGAAGGGCTCGTAGCGTATCGTGTTCGATATCGATCTTCACACAACTGGGCATGTTGTAAAGGATCAAAGGAAGCGGCAGTTGATCGGCTAACAGGGTGAACCAATGCCTAAGTTCCGTTTGCCCTGCGGGGAAGTAGAACGGTGGAGCGGCGACGGCAGCGGTCGCTCCTTGATCGAGAGCGAACTGAGCCAAGTGAACGGATTCAACGAGCGAGGTATCGGTGATGCCAACGTAGATCGGCAATTTCGCCGAAGCGGTTAGCTTGCGAGTCTTGCTGATCATCTCGCGTTGCAGTTTACTGCTCAAGCTGGGACCTTCGCCCGTGGTGCCCAGTACGAACAGTCCATGAACTCCAGCATCAAGTTGACGAGCAATTAAGTTCTCCAAGCCTTGATCATCCAAAGCGTCCGCGGATTTGAGCGGAGTCACGATGGGTGGAACGATGCCTTGAATGATCATCTGGTTGACTCGATTGTTCTACAGTACATGTGTTACGCGCGTGAAAGAAACTCGCCTGTCTCCGTATTCACCTTAATGCGCTCGCCTTCCTTGATGTACTCGGGGACGTGGACGATCAGTCCAGTCTCTAGAGTCGCGGGCTTGGTTCGAGCGGTAGCGGAGTTGCCTCGAATAGAAGGATCGCATTGCGTGATCGTCAGTTCAGCCGATAGGGGCAGTTGCAAGCCGACGCATTGATCTTGGTAAATCAGCGCAAACACATTTTCCATCGACTCGGTCAAGTAGTTCAGTTGATCTTCGACTTCGGCAACGGCGATGGAGAACTGGTTGTAGTCCTCTTGGTCCATCAGGTGCACTTGATCGGAATCCTTGTACATCAGCTTGACCACGCGCTTGTGAAAGTCGGCTTCAGGCATGACGTCGGTGCCCTTGCAGGTGAAGTCGACCTTTTGTTTGGTCAGCAGGTTACGCGCGCGAAACTTGTACAGAGTCGACGCACCACGAGCACTAGGCGATTGAACGGAAACCGATTCGATGATGACTGGGTCGCCCGATTCGTTGACTACGACGGCTCCGGGCTTCATTTCCTTAGCAAGCATGCGTTATCTTTCTCGACGAGGAACACTCAATATTGTGTTAATTGGGCGGGGAAAATCGTTCTCAGGCGTGCATTCTCAGCGAGTTCCAACATTTTTCAAGTCCTTCTGGCGGTTTGGGTGGGTTCTTATCTGCCGGAAAGAACCGGAGTGGACCGACCAATGTGCTTGAGTTAGCAAAATCCCAGGAGTTCGAGGAAAAGAGAGGCTTGTAGTTGGACTCAGTGCGGATGAAGTCGATCGTCATGTAAGTCGGCAATTGTGGCGTAGTCCAACGTGGTCAAACCCGGCAGGAATTTGACCTACCCGGAAGGTCATGCGGTTCGCGTAGGTTCTTATCTGCCGGGAAGAACCCGAGTCGACTGGCCAACAAATTAGAGTCGGCACAAGTCAATCGTTTTGTAAGTCGACGATTGCGCCGGGTTCTCGAGCAGTCGCCTGCGGCTTGCCGTTAAACGATTTAACCTACTTTTTCGGCGGGTCGTTGAGTGCCTGACGCTTGCTTTTGACGAGTCGCAGCAGCTTGGCTTCGTGGTTTTGCCACCAGACGGCCGAGTCCTCGCGGGACCAAGGGAATCTCTCGGAAAGCTCTTCCAGGTCACGCATCAACCCTTGCATGCTGGATGGCCGATCCGAGGGTTCCGGCGACAAGCACATGCCCAAGAGATCGCCAAACTCGACCGCTCCGATGGGCAGATCTAAAGTCTCGATCCCGGGCTGTTCATTGGAGGCCGGGCCGCTGAGCGTGAAAAGTGGAGGCAGCTTACCGGTGAGCAAGTAATAGGCCAAGGCGCCAACCGAATAGATGTCGACTCGCGGATCAGCTAACCACGGCGAGTTCAATCGTTCGGGGGCCATGAATCGCGGAGTTCCGACAACGACTTTTGTTTGGCTGGTTGTGCCGTGGCTAACGCCCGGTGCAAACGCTTTGACCAGTCCATAATCAAAGAGCTTCACAAAGTCGGGCTCGCCGCCGCGATTACACACCATGATATTCTGCGGCTTGATGTCTCTATGAACTACACCGGCTTGATGAGCTTCGCTGAGAGCGCGGCACAGTTGTCGGAGTAAGTAGATAGCGCGGCCGGGATGAATCGGACCGGAGTATTCGACCAGCTGCCCCAAGTGCGCGCCGTTGATGTACTCCATCGCGTAATAGAATCGTCCCTCGCGGTCGCGGCCAAAGTCATAGATGGCAATTGTGTTGGGGTGTGTAAGCTGGCTGGCTAGTTGAACTTCACGTTCGAAGCGATTGATCACATTGAGATCGATATCGTTGCCGCTAAGGATCTTCACTGCCGATTGGCGACACAAGAGTGCGTGCTCCGCAAGGTAGACTCGCCCCATTCCACCTTCGCCTAGCAGCTCTTGCATTTGGTAAGGCCCAACGTCGCTGATGTCATGCATCAGTCGGAATCCATAGCGGCGCGCCGTAGCGATGCCGACAGCGGCCATGGAGATCCCAAACAGCGCGGTCACTAAGAGGATCGAATGTTTAGCAGTGTTTGCAATGGCGAATGCGTCTTCGGCATGTTGTTCTACGACTAAGCCAGCCCGTCGATCGGCTAGCCATCGCCACGCACCGACCACTTCCATGCCCACGTAGTTTCGGTAGCGATCGGTGTTGATTCCACCATTTCCAGCGGTGACTTGCCTTGCCGACAGAGTCAAAGGCCATGCCAGCGCATTGTAGCCAGGCCTTTCACCAGCCAGTAGGTTCACTCCAGGATCGCGTACCAAGTAGGTTACCTTGGAATCAATCATCGACTCGGCGAGCCCCAACTGTTCCAGTGCGTCGCCATAGCGGCTGGAGGTTAGCATCACGCCTCGTTCGTTTACCAGATAGGTCTCGCTAGTTTGTAGCTTGGACCACTTGTCAAATGGCTTTGCAAAGCTCTCTTCAAGTCCGAAGCCTCGTAACATTAAAGCAGCGACAACGTTATCCGTGGCATCAAAGATTGGAACTAAGATGAAGAGGTTAGCCCCGCCCGACTCAAGTTTGAAACCTTCTGTAATCGCATCGGTTAGCCCTGGTAGGTAAAGCTGAGGGCTACCTTTAAAGACTTCAGTCAACATAGCCGCTCCCGATGGAGTCGGATTGGCACCAATCAACGAGGGAACCTCTTTCTGATTCCAGTCGGAGATGGTTTTCATCTGACGGTCCCAGAGCGCAAACTTGACGTCAGTTCCGGCTAGTTCCTTCAAACGTCGGCTAATTGCGGCTGCATGCGGCGAGTCCAGAAGGTCAGAAACTGTTCGCTTAGAATTTTCAGCTCGCAGTTCATCGGCGATCACCAACAGCTCACGGACTTGCTGTTGAACTATATCATCGTTGGCCCATGAAACGGCCTGCGAGATTTGGTTCGATTCCCATTGGCGATACTGCTGCAGTCGCTGATCAACCAGATCTTCGAGTTGGTTGGATACACTACTGTAGAGCAATTGCTGAATACGAAGGTTTGTCCAATAGCTGATCAGCAATCCCAATAGCACAATCGGAATGGCATACAGGACAGCGCGGACCAAAAGCCGGATCCACATTTTGGGGCGCGAGCGGAAGGTCTTGCTGAGCGTCGAACGTGTTCGAATTTTGGGCGGTGGAGCTTCGACGACCAAGGATTGATTGGTGTGATAGTCTAAGAGCGACTTGAGCTCCTTGGCGACCTCTGGCGTAGTTGCCGAAAGTTGCTCGAGTCGCTTTTGTTGCTCGGTGGGCGGAAGTTCACACAACTGGACAAACAGTTCTTTGACCTGGCGATGCAATTCAGCTCTCAAGATTGATCTTCCTGTAGATCGAACCATCGCCTGAGCCACGCTTTGGCCATCGTCCAATCAGCTTCGATCGTTCGCTTACTCAGCTTCATCTCTTCGGCGACTTCAGCGACCGACATGCCTCCAAAGAACCGCATCTCGACGATCTTAGCTTGTCTGGCATCCAGTTCGGCGAGATCGTTCAGGGCCTCGTCAAGATTCAGCACATCATCCGAACTCTCGAGCGAGATTGCGTCCCAATCGCCCAAATGCCGTTTGCTAAACTCGCCGCCGCGTTTCTTACGTTTACGAAATCTTGCTTGGTCAACTAGGGCTCGGCGCATCGTACCGGCAGCGAGGGCGAAGAAGTGAGTCCGGCTGAGTTGCTCGGATTGCCCCGAAGGAAGTCGCAAATAGAGTTCGTGAATCAAGACTGTTGGTGAGAGCGAAACGGTGTTTGTCTCGCTCCGCATGTAGGAAGCTGCCATGCGATGGAGGTCACTATAAAGCCGCTCGATCCATTGGGACGCGTCGACCTTGTCATCACCGCCTGAGTCCGGTTGCGACTGCGAATTCATCGTTCGCCCCTGAGGTTGAAAGAAAAGTTTTTTTTTCGGGTGCGGATTGTAGCGGAG
>CAUJKA010000124.1 GCA_963204965.1 Planctomycetota bacterium
GCGCACAAAGCGGGCGGGACGCCCGCGCACCGGTGCGCGGGCGTCCCGCCCGCTTTCTTCCGCCCAGTTCTCCGTCCTCTGCGTTGAAATGGCTTCTTCGCATGGCGACTCAAGTTGGAATCAACCTTCCCACTTTGCTCCTGCCCGTTATTGATCTTGTAGCTCTAACAAAATCAACGCATGGTTTTTCCGAACATTAATCCCCGAGACTCTTTTGAAACATCTCCACCGCCAATGTCTTTCAGGCTCCGCCTGCGTTTTGCTGGCCCGACTGACGGTAAATGTACCGGCTTAGGGAGCTAAGAGAGGCGGAGCTTCGAAGACAGTGCGTTCCAAGGCAGAGCCTTGGAACGAGGTAAGAATGCGGGCGGGACGCCCGCGCACCCCTACGATTCCAAGCGAATCTTCTTGAAGCGTGATGAAACGGGAGGCAGTTCTTGAATCGAGAACCATCCCAGGTTTGTCGAGGCCTTGAGCTTTGATCCTTTGGCTAGGCTGGAACGCAAACAAAAGTAGTGCACTTTGTATTTGGTCACGGCGTGACGGACAGATGCCAATTGCTGCTCGACTTGCACTCGAATGCCAAGACGCTCCGAAAAAGTCTGCTCGATTTCATGACGTTCCGAGGCATCTAACTTGAGCGACTTGCGCACGGCAATTTCAACCCAGGGCAGATCCCATAAATCCTGCCACCATTGACTTGAATCGTTTTGACGAAGAAGAAAACGACCTTGCCGATCTTGAATGACCGCTCCCACATGCACCAAGGGTTCGGCTTTGGGCTTCTTCAGAACAAGCGGTATCTGTCCTTCTAAACCCAGCTCATGTGCGCGGCATTGCTTTCGGATGGGACAGCTTTGGCATTTTGGATTTTGAGGCGTGCATATCAAACTGCCCAGTTCCATCACCGCTTGATTGAGCTTGCCTGAGCCATCGCCTGTCGGCAAGATCTCCTCGGCAAACTGCCAGAGTTGATTCTGCACGGAAGATAGTCGTGTTGACTCCGTAATAGCCATGATTCGCGAGAACAAGCGGATCGTGTTTGCTTCCAAGATCGGCGCGGGCTGATCGAAAGCGAACGAAGCGATAGCTCCAGCGGTGTAACGTCCAATGCCGTGCAGTTGTTGAATCGCTTCGACCGAGTTCGGGAACTCGCCGCCCAAGCTCTCGACAATCTGTTGGGCAGCAGCGTGCAAAGAACGAGCTCGTCGATAGTAGCCCAGCCCAGACCAATGCTCCAGCACGTCTTCTTGTGGCGCGCGAGCTAACGATTCCACCGCGGGAAATCGTTTCAGAAAGCGGTGGTAATAGTCGATCACAGTTGCCACTTGCGTTTGCTGCAACATGATCTCGCTAACCCAAATGTGATAAGGGTTATTCGTTTCGCGCCAGGGTAGCTGCCGATGGTTTGTAGAATACCAATCGATTAGGCGTTGGCGAAAGGAGCGATACCAAGGGTTCGAAAAAATCATCGTTCGATTGATGTCGCTTATCCCCTAGTTCTCTTCCTGAAGTTTGACTTTGACTTCGAATCGCCGAGCCTTAATTTCATCGGGCGAAAAAACATCAAGCACTCGTTCAACGGAAACTTCGATCGTATCGCCCGCTTCGTGGTGTCCTAATTCGCGCCGCAGTTCATCGAAGGTAGTGACTTCGACTGAGTTGATTGCCAATATCCGATCTCGCATCCGAATTCCCGCTTGTGCTGCGGCAGAGTTGATGTTGACGCGTCCTACGATAGTACTGTTGGAAGAGCTGGAGATGCCCAAGAACCCACCCGACCCGCGAAAGACCTCGACACCCTGAAAGTTATTGGCCAATCGGTCTCGACCCTCTTGAGTTATCTTAGTTCCGTAGAGTCGAATTGAATCTCCGATCGGCAGTTGTTCGATGGCTGGCAGGAACGTATCGTCGACATCCATGTAGGACAGTCCAAACTGCTCTAGTGAAAGTAGGTCGCTAAAGAGCATCAACTGTTCACGTGTCAGTTCGCAGCTTCGGAGTTTCAAGCCGCGCAAGTGCTTTAGCTCACTTGTCGCAGTGATAGCTTCCGCAGTAATCTTGTTGCCGCGCAAGTAGACAACCTGCACCGACTTGAGAAAGCGAATCCATTTGAAGTCTTCGTCCGACCCTGTAAATTGGTCGTCGATGACTAAAGACAAACGTTGTTGAGTTGAATCAATCTCTTTCCCGTTGATGCTAAAATTCTGCGGACCGATGTAAGCTCCGTTTTGTCGCAAGATCTCGACTGCCTTCTCCTCTTGAAGATCGGCGATAGAGCTCAGGCAGTTCAAAGCAGAACGTCCAATACCTGTTGCGTCGTTGGCAATCTCTTTCAGCAACTCGATAGCAGATGAGCTTATGGTCAAGTCCGAATGCATGGCAAGGCCACTGACCAAGTCGACAAGTTGCATGCCAACAACAGTGTCAACCTTATCGATCTCTGTACGAATCACATCAAGCGATACGACCGGATGATGTTCGACTACAAACCTGGCAGTCTGACGGACGCGATAGCTGGGATTGTTCAGTAGCTTGATCTGCGCGCGGACAATCTCATTTGCATCCGACTCATTTGCATTTGACTCATTTGCATTTGGCTCAGTTGATCTGCTGGCTTTGGGGGCCGCAGGATCATCTGTCTGTGCACGAAGGACATTCCCCCACGTCACGTTGAGGGTAAGCACAGCGAGCCCAACTAACTCGATCCAATTCAGGCGAATGGTAAAGCGATGTAGGAACCGTTTCTGGCTAACAACCGGAGTCACAGACAATTCCTTTTTCTTGCTGTCCGCGCTTTAATTCAAGGTCCACGACAGCATCTCAGCTTAGGAGAATCGTTTCAGTTTTCTATCGAGCGTTGATCGTTCGATGCCCAGCAGTTGAGCCGCTTTGGACTTATTTCCCTGGACATATTCTAGCATGCCCAGGATGTGCGTTCGTTCAATTTCGTCTAGCGTTAGGGGTTGGAATACAGGATTTGCTTGGCCAGCCGTTGTAATTGGTGCTGCTGGCAGAGTTTGAAAGCCTAAATCCTCCTCTCCGATCGTGTTTTCCACTCCTAGAACCACCGCTCGTTCGATGACATTTCGCAATTCTCGGACGTTTCCGGGCCAGCGGTGCCGGACCAACAATTCCATCGCTTTGGGGTCGACGCCAGCAAGCCGACGACGGGCGTGCTGACGGAACATCCCCAAGAAGTGTTCGACCAGCGATGGAATATCATCAGGGCGCTCGCGAAGCGGCGGCATTGAAATCTCAACAACGCGCAAGCGAAAGTATAGATCCGATCGAAACTGTTTTTCACCAACAGCTTCCTCAAGGTCGCGGTTGGTTGCGGCGATCACACGAACATCAGTGTGAATCGACGAGTTTCCGCCAAGGCGTTCAAAGGGGTGCCCCTCAAGGACTCGTAGGAACTTCGCTTGAAGCTCTGGTGGCATCTCGCCAACTTCATCGAGAATTAGAGTTCCTCGATTGGCCGCTTCAAACTTTCCGATCTTCCGTTCGGTGGCTCCAGTGAAGGCGCCCTTCTCGTGTCCGAACAATTCGCTTTCCAACAGTGTTGGAGCCAGCGCGGCGCAGTTCAGGCAGATGAGCGGTCCGGACTTTCGGGAGCTTGATAGGTGAATTGCTCGAGCGACTAACTCCTTACCAACACCACTCTCGCCACGCACGAGCACAGTTGCGTGAGACGGTGCAGCCCGCTGAATGGCTTGTTTGACTTTCAGCATCGGCGGCGAATTTCCAATCATTTCGCTGCTCTGCGACAACTGTTGTTCCAGCAGCTCGGCTTTGCGACGCGAAGCATCCAAGTCGATGCTCAAACGCTGGTTTTCGCGCAATCGCCAGATTGCTAAAGCAAGGTTATCAGCAACTCCAACCGCCAAATCCAATTCCTCGGCGGTCAACGCACGTTGGCCTGACTGTGAGCAGATGTGAATCAATCCGATGACTTCGTCGACATCCTTAGTGCGAACTCGCAGCGGTGCACAGAGATTACTGTCAATTTCATGTTGTCCCGAAACTCTCGCAACTGAAAGCTGTTGGTCATCTTGAATGTTGCGAGCCAACACAGCTTGCTTCTCAGTCACGACAGTCCTTACCAAGAAGTCGCTGACGCGGTGGTAAGATCCCCCGGCTTCCTGTCGCGCGGCAAGCACTGCGAGCCGAAACTCTGCTTGTGCTCCATCCTTGGTCACAGACTTCTTCGTGTCGACATCCGCGCTGGGGTCGACGATTTCAACGGTCAGTACGCCACCCACAGACAGGCTCAGTTCGCTAAGCAGCAAGTCTAAGGCAACGCTTGACGCATCCTCTTCTGATTTGCATTGAACTAAATCGAAGACCAATTTGTAGAAGAAGCTCCATCGATCCTTGGAGTTTTGACTTCGACGAAAGGCACTTGCATCGAGCTCTGTTGACCATTGCGAGTTGGACAGTCGATTGACAATGGCGCCGCGTTCGTTGTCGACAGTGGCCTGGGCTTGGTCGCTCAGGCTCAGCGCACTTGCAGGAAAAGCACCAGCCAACTGGAAGGTGAAGGTCATCCGACAACCGCCTACGGTGATCTCTTCCCCGCCCTCTAGCTTGTATGGCTGGCTAATACTCTGGCCATTTACCTGCGTTCCATTGCGGGAGCCCAAGTCTTCGACTATCCACCCCCCTTTTTGCCAGCTAAGCTTGGAATGGTGACGACTGACCCGCTCGTCCCGCACCACAACTTGGTTTTCAGACGATCTACCCACCAAAGTGGCTGTTTCGGGGGATAGCCGCAGGACATCTGTCCATCGGCTTCCCAACTGAATGATCAGATAAGCTTGAGAAGGTTCTTGAGTTGAATGTTGCATCAGAGGGAAACGCTAAGTACTTTAGAAGTAGCTTTTCAACTATAGTTGTGTAACCAGCCAGCCTCACACTATACCCGGTAGGATGCAATCTGCATCCAGGGCAAGGTCCTGAAATCTTCTCTTGGAGATTGAGAATGATGATTTCTCGTTTTGCACCCCAACGACTGCTTGCAATCGTTGGTCTGCTTGTATTGGTTCCAGCCTCTACTGTTTCTGCGCAGTTCGGGTTCGGACTAGGCACCGGTGTGGTCGGCGGGGTGAAAGTGGATGCTGGCGGTGTGGTTCGTGATGCGTCCATCGAAGAACAAGGTGAAGAGCTGCGCCAATTGCGTGCTGCGATGAAGTCGCCAACGGGTCCGTTGGCCAACAAAGCATCGCTGCGAATGATCTCGCTCAAGAAGCTACAACAAACCATCCAACAAGCCGCTCAGCATGACAAGCCGCTTCCTGAGGAAGTGCTGTTCTTAGCAGGTCTGCAACGGATCGAGTATGTCTTTGCGTATCCCGAACAAAACGACATCGTTTTGGCCGGTCCTGCCGAGCCATGGATCGTACGCGATGACTCGAGCGTTGTTGGCAAGAGCAGTGGTCGACCAGTATTGCGCTTGGAAGATCTTTTGGTCGCGCTGCGAACGGCCGATGATGCTCAACGTGAAGTCATTAGCGTTTCGATCGACCCAACGGCTGACGGACAAGTGCGACTACAGCAGTTGATGTCCAAGATGAATGGCAATGGATTCAATCCTGAAGTTGCCGCGCCGATGATCAAAGAAGCCTTTGGTCCTCAAGACGTGCGACTAACCGCAGTTCCAAAAGATTCACGCATGGCGCAAACGCTGGTTGCGGCTGACTATCAAATGAAGCGACTGGCCATGAACCTGGAAAGCTCGCCTATCAAAGGCCTGCCAAGCTACATGGAATTAATTCGCAACGTTGGTAACAAGAAAGGCTTGCAGCCTCGTTGGTGGATTACTACCAACTACGATGCATTGCTTCACAGCCAAGATCGAATGGCCTGGAAGATCAGCGGATCGGCGATCAAGGCAATGTCCGAAGACCAATATCTGACCAAGTCGGGTGATCGAGTTGGTACAGGAGCAGCTAACAAGACAGCTGAAAAGTGGGCGAACTTGTTTACTGAAAAGTACGACGAACTGTGCTCGACCAGCAGTGTCTTTGGTGACCTTCGCAATGTGATCGACCTGAACGTTGTGGCAGCGATTATTCGCAGCCAGCGCATGGAAGAGACTGTTGGTTGCAACTTGGATTTGCTTTGTGGCGCAGAAGTTAGCAAGCTGCCGACACCACAATGGCAAGTACCTAAGACTCTTGACGCACAATGTAGCTTCGTACGTGGCCAAGCAGGTTGGACAATATCAGCCAGTGGTGGCGTCGAAATCAATTCGTGGAAGATCGTGGCTGACGCCAAATCTGATGATTCAGTTAAGGCGACCTATACAAAGGCTGGATCGACATCCGACAATTGGTGGTGGAACTAGTTCCCAGCACTCGAGCATTCAAAACCAAGGAAGGTCAGCCACCGTGCTGGCCTTTTTGTTTAGGATAGATCCGTATTTCCCGGTCCCGATGGGCAAAGTCTAGCGGGGTGAATCTGGCGGGAATTTTGACCTAACCGGCCCCACCAAACGGTGCAGTTCTGGGGTGGTTTTCCGGGCGGTTGGGTCGGTTTCTGGCACATTTTTTCAGGCCAGCGACCAGTTTATTGAACAAGCTTTAGAAGTTCTGGGGTTGTTTCTTGCAACCCGAAGTACCGTTATGTACTCTAGAAATAGCTTTTCAACGGTAGTTGTGAACCCGCCAGCCTCACACTAGACCCGGTCGGATGCGATCTGCGTCCAGGGCAAGGTCCGGAATCTTCTCTTGGAGATTGAGAATGATAATTTCGTATTTTACACCCAAGCGACTGCTTGCACTCGTTGGTTTACTCGTAATTGTCCCAGCCTCGACGGCTTCGGCACAGTTCGGGCTAGGCGTTCGAAATGGTGTGGTTGGTGGAGTGAAGGTGGATGCTGGCGGTGTAGTTCGCGATGCATCCATTGAAGAACAGGGCGAAGAACTTCGCCAATTGCGTGCTGCGATGAAGTCCCCTACTGGTCCGTTGGCCGACAAAGCTTCGCTGCGAATGATCTCGCTCAAGAAATTGCAACAAGCCATTGGGCAAGCCGCTCAGCAAGACAAGCCGCTTCCTGAGGAAGTGCTATTCCTGGCAGGTCTACAACGCATTGAATATGTCTTTGCCTATCCCGAACAAAACGACATCGTTTTAGCTGGTCCTGCAGAGCCATGGATTGTCCGTGACGACTCAAGCGTCGTTGGCAAGAGCAGTGGTCGACCAGTATTGCGATTGGAAGATCTTTTGGTCGCGCTGAGAACGGCCGATGATGCTCAACGTGAAGTCATTAGCGTTTCCATTGACCCAACGGCTGACGGACAAGTTCGACTACAGCAGTTGATGTCCAAGATGAATGGCAATGGATTCAATCCTGAAGTAGCCGCGCCGATGATCAAAGAAGCCTTTGGTCCTCAAGACGTGCGACTAACCGCAGTTCCAAAAGATTCACGCATGGCGCAAACGCTAGTGGCTGCTGACTATCAAATGAAGCGACTGGCCATGAACCTGGAAAACTCGCCTATTAAAGGCTTGCCAAGCTACATGGAATTGATCCGCAACGTTGGTAACAAGAAAGGCTTGCAGCCTCGTTGGTGGATTACAACCAACTATGAAGCATTGCTTCACAGCCAAGATCGAATGGCGTGGAAGATCAGCGGATCAGCGATCAAGGCTATGTCTGAAGACCAATACCTGACCAAGTCGGGTGATCGCGTTGGTACTGGATCTGCTAATAAGACTGCTGAAAAGTGGGCGAACTTGTTTACTGAGAAGTACGACGAACTGTGCTCGACCAGCAGTGTCTTTGGCGACCTTCGCAATGTGATCGACTTGAACGTTGTTGCAGCGATTATTCGCAGCCAGCGAATGGAAGAGAGCGTTGGTTGCAATCTAGACCTTCTTTGCGGCGCAGAAGTTAGCAAGCTGCCAACTCCACAATGGCAAGTACCTAAGACTCTTGACGCGCAGTGTAGCTTTGTACGTGGCCAAGCTGGTTGGACAATTTCAGCCAGTGGTGGCGTCGAAATCAATTCGTGGAAGATCGTAGCTGATGCCAAAGCTGATGATTCAGTTAAGGCGACCTATACCAAGGCTAGTTCAACTGGCGACAATTGGTGGTGGAACTAGTTCCTGAATCTTTTGAACTCATGATCCAAAAGGCCAGCCTCAGTGCTGGCCTTTTTTATTGCAGGTTCCCTCAAATTGTTCAGGGAATCAGCTACAATAGACGCCTTGAATGTATGGCAATAATTGAACTTGCCGCCCGCCTAGAACCCCTACCCCGTTGACGAGCCTGACCTATGAATCGATCAGAAAAAACTCAGACCCCACTCGCCGCGAATCGTCGAGGCTTTCTTGGAACCACAATTGGCACCGCGGCCGCGGCCAGTGTCATGGTTCACTCCTCACTACCAGCATGCGAAGAGCAGCAATTGATTCGCGTTGGTGTTGTTGGTTGCGGCGGTCGCGGTACTGGAGCCATCGGTGATTCGTTGAATATCAACGAGAATATCAAGTGGGTTGCTGCAGCCGACGTCGACACGGAAGCCCCAAAGAGTAAGTCTGAGGCTCTCAAGCGACGTCACCCTGAAAAGGTTGACTTGGACGAAAAAAAGATCTACGGTGGCTTGGACGGCTACAAGCGAATTCTGGAAGATCGCGACATTGACTTGGTCATCATGACCACGCCTCCAGGCTTTCGACCACGCTATGTTCTAGAAGCGGTTGAAGCTGGCAAGCACGTGTTTGCTGAAAAGCCAACTTGCGTCGATGCTGCTGGTTACAAGATTTGCCTCAAGGCTCATGAGCTTGCGATTCAGAAGGGCACTGGAATTGTCACCGGTACTCAGTATCGTCGGCAAACCAACTATGTCGGTGCTGTTGAGCAGATTCGCAACGGCGCAATTGGCGATATCGTCAGCGCGACCAGTCGTTATTGCTCTACAGGAATTTGGTATCGCCCACGACGCGAAGGAATGAGCGATGTCGAGTATCAAATCCACAACTGGATGCACTTCGTTTGGCTGAGCGGCGATCAGATTGCCGAGCAAGCCGTGCATAACATCGACGCAATGAATTGGGTGATGGGTTCGAATCCTGAATCTGCCTACGGCGGTGGTGGTCGATTCACGCGTCCAGACGATAGCGAAATGTGGGATAGCATGTGCATCGATTACGTTTACCCCGGAAACAAGCTGCTGTCCTTCATGTGCCGACAGTTGCCTGACTCCGACGCAGACAATGGCAGTGTCATTCATGGCACGGAAGGCACTTGCTACATTCCGGCGATGAGCGGCACCTCAAAGATCATTGATCGAAGCGGCAAGGAGATTTGGTCGCTCAAGGGCAATATCGGTGACGCTTACGAGCAAGAGCACAAGGCGCTTGTCGATTCAATCCGCGCTGGCAAGCCGATCGTTGAATTGAAGCAAACCGCAGACAGCTCGCTTACCGCAGTGATGGGGCGCGTGGCGGCTTATACAGGCAAAAAGGTTACGTGGGACTTCATGACAAGCCAATCAACGCTGGACCTTTTCCCTAAGGACCTCAAGTGGGATGGATCGTTGCCAACTCCTAAACACGCTGTCCCTGGTACAACGAAGCTGACCTAGTCGAACTTGGCAATCGACGATTGCACTTTTTGAAATTGCTTTTCACTGCCTGCTGATAGTCGTATATGGTTTCTACCCGTCTACCACTTAATCGATTCCCATGCTGGGATAGCAGGCAGTGCCTTGGCTTAGTAGTTGCACTTTGCCTCATTGTTTCCACTTGCAACATAGCTGTTAAGGCCCAAGAAGTTGCAGCGAGCCAGCCTAGTGACTCAGTAAACTCGGCTCAAGCAGTTCCTTCAGCTCAAGCAGCTCCCAAAGAGTTTCGACCGATCGACTTGGCCTCCGTCGATCAATTAGTTTTGGTGCTTAGCAACTCGACTGACGAGCAAGGTAAGAATCGTCAGGAGGTTCTCGTCTTTCTAGGACGTTCCAAGAATCGCGGTTGGGAAAAGATTGGCGACAACAACGCGGAAGAGATTGCCGAGCATTGGCGCGGCGTGGCTCAGCGTCAACTCACTGCCTACAGTCAAGCGGGACTAAGCTCCGAACAATTGGAAAAGGTCACGTTAGCCGTTGAAGTCTCCATCGCTCAGTTTCAACGACTATATCGCGAGTTGCGAACTGATTTTCTCGATCAGCCAGATCAAAAATCGCGGCTCGCTGTACTTGCTAACGACAGTCGCTATGAAAGACTGCGGCAAATGGGACGCGAGGGTTTGTTCCGCGAGCAGTCTTTGGTAGGAAAGGTGATCCACAAGGCACTCAACGAACCGCTGGACTCCAGCGAAAATCGCTAGCCATTACGAACTGACAACTACGAACTGCCAACTACGAATTGCCAACTACGAATTGCTAGTGCCTCGCACAAGCTTCGGCCAGCTCAACTGGCTCCATCCCCATTTGATCAGTTCACCTCCCAAGAGTTGCTCGCGCCAGGTCTTTTGATCCACGGAATAGTTGGTCCAGACTGTTTCAACGTACGGCTGGCACGCGCGAGACAGGGTTGGTAGCAAGCCTTGACGTTCGATCGCTCGCAGGCCTTCCCAGTAGTGGTCGATGATCTGCTCTTGGTACATGTTGCCAACGATTTCTAAGCTGACCAGTCCGCCATCATCAATCGCTTGAATGTTGTTGAGTGCAACAATGCTGATCGTCGCTGAAACGTCCCAGATCGAAGCCTTTTGATCGCGAGCAGCAAGTTCCATCTGCCTCCATAGTTGATCAATCTCTGCAAATGGAAGAAGCTTTTCTGGCTTCACTTGACCTACTGTTGCACGCGTTTCGTCAATCGTTCGTTGAAGCCCCTGCATCGAAAGCGGTGGTTGCTCGAACATCTTGGCCGCAATCTTGGCTGCTTTCTCAAGCGCGGCCATCAGACTGGTTGTGTCCTCGACCACCGTCTTCTCTGGAATGATCCCCTGCTCTTTCAATCGCACCCCAAGCAGTTGCATGATCTTTTGTGACCCGTAGGCGATCTCGCTATAAACGGCCAAGACCAATAGCGGTGAAAGATGAAATGTTGCTAGCGCTGTCATGTCCAACAAGCTACCGACGGTCTTTCGGGCTAGAAAGACCTGGTAGGATTGCTGATCAATCTCTTCTTGTGTAGCTCCAGCACCATCCTCGAGACGCTGCGACGACTTCTCCGCCGCTTCGCCTCGCCAAGCTCCCGCCAAATCCTTGACGACGTAATCGAACATTTGTTGAACAAAGACTGAATACGAATGCGAATTGCGAAAGGCTGAAGGGACCAGCCAATTTGCCGACTCGCGGACCAGCTCGCTGGCGTAAGCGCCCGCGCTTCGCAAAGATTCTGGTAAGCCTGCCGAGTAGTGCAGCAGTCGTTGAAGCGAGCTAAAGGCCTCGCCAACCGTCTGCTTCTCCATGTCGATGGCAGCAGGCTTGGCACCAGGAGCTGTTGAGTTTGCTGAGCTGGGGTTTACTGAGTTGGCTGAATTCCGTTCGGGCGTTGGATTGGGCTTCGAAGTGCTCATTGTGGGTTCTCTCGGGCTAGCACTTCGGGGAATTTCAGACTTCAAATCAAAGAGGGTAGAGATAGCTTACTCGAAAAACAGGAGCAGATTCAGTGGATTCACTTCGATGAAATGAACCTAGGGCGAAGTACTTTTTCTCAGCGACGACTTGTGGGCTCACTTGTCGCGGAATCTCAATTACGGTCTCCGGCGGCAAGATATGTTTACCGAAAGCCGTCCAGTCCGACGTCAATTGCTCAGCAGCTGTGACCTCGATAACAATTGCGGCCACAATCGACGGTGCGTCTTTCTGTTCCTTGATTTCCTTGGCGCTAACATTTCCTATTGGCCCGAGTAATTCTTTCTGCGCGATCTGCTTCGCGAGCGAGTTCATCTTACTGGTAATCTCACGCCAAACTGGATTTTGCTTGTCAAAGCTCTTGAGCGCACCTTCAAGTTCAGACAACTTTCCGTAAGCCGCATAGAGCAATTCAGCCTTGCGACTGCGCTCAATCGTTTCCACAGGCAAAGCTTTGGAAAGCTCTTCGATAGCCGATTGAGTCTCGCGGATCATTGCGAAGATATTTGGCCCTGCCTCGACAGGCTCATTCGTCACTTCTTTGTCAATGCTCGGGGCTGCGTCGATCGCCATCGGAGTTGGCTTAGGACTTGAGCTAGACTCGGGCGTCTTACCATCGGACCGATCGCCTGAGTCCAAACCGCTATTATTCGAATCACTGTCTTTCGAATTGCCGTCCTTCGAATCCATCGGAGCTTCTGAGTTCTCGGAAGGCAAGTCGTCGATCTCGGGCGCAACTTTGGGTTGAGGCATTACGTCATCGAACTGCCGAAAGCCGCTGGCCCCACGCTGAGGAGCTCGAGGACGAGCAGGCTGAGATGCAGGAGCACTTGGTGGGTGGAACTTCTTCGGAACAATCCAAGGGGCATACTCGGCGACTTGGGGGCCAAGATTGCCAATGTCTTTGCCTAGGACATACCAAATGATCAGAAGAGCGATGGGGAAAGCCGCCAAACCGCCCAAGACCACCGGGATGATGCTCCAGATTGGCGATTTTTGTTTTCGTTTTCGACGTTCGTATTCTGAGAGATTGCCCGAACGTCCTGAGGGACTGGGCTTGGGGATGTAGACAGGTTGAGGTGAAGTGTCCTCGGCAAGTTCTAAAGGAGCGTTGTTGGCATCTTCCGCAGGGACAGGAATTACGACTCCAGGGTCCAGCTTTCGCGGGTTGGGATCATACAATTCCGCGGGGTCTTCAATCACCGACCAGCTACTAAATTGAGTTAGAAAAACCTCGCCCAGAACCAAGTTTGCGCCGCAGTGTGGGCACTTGATAGTCGCTTCCAATGACGTCTGATTGGGAATCAGCGATTGTTTTCCGCATTCAGGACATGGCAAAACTTGCAACACTAGCGAACCTTTATGCCTCAGACTCGGTCTTGGTAAGACGACGAGCACATTCTATTAGCCGTTCCATGGGAAAGGGCTTGCGAATGTACTCATCGACTCCTAATAGCTCGGCATACTGCTGATGGCGGCTGCCTTCGTTACCGGTGATCATGATGACTTTGGCTCGATTGCTGCCATCGCGTCTCAATTGCTCCATAACCAAGAATCCGCTTCTCTTGGGCATCATCATGTCCAAAACCAACAGATCCGGCGTGAGCGTTTCAGCCATCGCCAGCCCCTGATTGCCATCGCGAGCCACGGATACCTTAAATCCAGCGTTTTCGAGCGCATACCGCATCGACTCGATGATCTCGGCGTCGTCATCAACCAGCAGGATATGTGGTCCCGTGGGCACATTGAGTTCTGTGGATGCGTTGGAATCCGTTGCATTCATGGTGGGTATCGAGCAATTAGTGAAAAATGCGTGTAAGATTCAAGTATAGACATATTCCTCAGGAGAGAGAACAACTTAGGCTGAAATTGCCCCCAACCGCCCCGCGATTTGGGCTTTTGAGATGCCAGTTCTCCACTCCGATTACCATTGTATTGGTGCAACATTGACTGATAGCGATTCTGCTAGTCTCCAACAACGAATTCTCGATTTCGTTTTCCATCCGAATTATCGCCCGATAAAAGCTAAGGGCATCCATGCCGGTCTAAACCTTCCCGCCGAAGAATACCCGGCGGTCCGCATGGCCATCAAACGCTTGGTGATCGCTGGGCAATTGGCCTACGCGGGCAACCACTTGGTTCTCTCGCCCCAGGAAATGTCCGGGGCTCCAAAGCTGATTCGGGGAACGTTCCGGCAAGCCGCCGCGGGCTTCGGGTTCGTCCGACCATTGCCAGCCGGGCCACAAGGGCCTATCGAAGACATTTTCATTCCCGCTCCCGTCACGGGCTCGGCCATGGAAGGCGACCAAGTCCATGTTCGACTTCGCGCTGGCCGTCGCGGCGGTAGCGAAGGCGAAGTGGTTGAAGTCCTCCAACGAGCTCGACGACAGTTCGCCGGAACCTTTGGCACGCACAACGGAGTTCCCGCTGTATGGCTGGACACCGTTTCACTCAGCTCGCCCGTCTTAGTCGGCGATGTCCGTGGATTGCCGCTCGCCGTTGACGACAAGGTCATCGTGGAAATGGTCAAGTTCCCCGATGGACTCGTTCCCGGCGAAGGCGTGATCATGGAGGTGCTGGGATCGAGCAAGAATCCAGCCGTGGACACACTTGCAGTGATGCGACAGTTCGGCTTAGAGGAAGCCTTCCCCGATGAAGTCATCGCCGCAGCCAGAGCTCAAGCGGACAAGTTCGTCGAAGGCGAAATTCCCGCGGATCGCAAAGACCTTACCAAGATGGTCACGATCACCATCGATCCCCACGATGCTCGCGACTTTGACGATGCGATCTCGTTGGCTCGCAATGAAAAGGGCAACTGGGAACTGCATGTACACATCGCCGATGTGGCCCACTTTGTCCCCATCGGTTCCGCGCTAGATGAAGAAGCCAAGAAGCGA
This sequence comes from Planctomycetota bacterium, assembly GCA_963204965.1. Taxonomy (GTDB): domain Bacteria; phylum Planctomycetota; class Planctomycetia; order Pirellulales; family Pirellulaceae; genus Aureliella. The sequence goes on from CAUJKA010000124.1 coordinate 14,486, forward strand.
GCGACCAGCGTCTATCTGCCCGATCGCGTGATTCCCATGCTACCGGAAATCATCAGCAATCACTTGGCTAGCTTGCAACCAGACCGCGTGCGACTGACCAAGACTGTGTTCATGGAAATGGACGAGTCGGGGCTGATCCTCCATCAAGAGGTCTTCAACTCGGCGATCTACAATCACAAGCGACTGAACTATGAACAAGTCGATCAGTACTTAGAAGATCCCGAAACATGGCGCGATCGCTTGACGCCCGAAGTGTGGCAGATGCTTCGCGATATGCACACGCTGGCGATGACGTTGCGACGCAATCGAAATCGTAACGGATCGATCGAACTGCACTTGCCCGAAGTCAAGATTGAACTGGACAAAGCTGGCAAGGTCAAAGGTGCGAGGATCGTCGAATATACCGAAAGCCACCAGATCATCGAAGAGTTCATGTTGGCGGCTAATCAAGCTGTCGCAACGTGGTTAGATGATCTGGAGATTCCGTTCCTTCGCCGCGCCCACGCGCCACCCGAGCGGCGCAAGATGCAGAAGCTGAACGACTTTGTTCGCGAGCTGGGGATCAAAGTTCAAAGCTTGGAAAGCCGCTTCGAGATTCAAAAGGTTGTCAGTGCGGTTCGCGGTAAGTCAACCGAACACGCGGTGAACTATGCGATTCTGAAGTCGATGAGCAAAGCTGTTTATCAGCCTGAGTTAGAAGTCCACTACGCGCTGAACTTCCAGCACTATTGCCACTTCACCAGCCCCATCCGACGCTATCCCGACCTTCAAGTACACCGCACCATCAATCGATTGATCGCTGGACAAAAAACTCCTGGTGATCCTTTGCCAGTGCTGATTACGTTGGGCCAACAATGCTCGGACAAGGAGCAAAACGCGGAGTGGGCCGAGCG
>CAUJKA010000125.1 GCA_963204965.1 Planctomycetota bacterium
GCGTTTGTTGGGCAGACCCAACTGACCAATCAACTCGCGCACATCGTTGATGATCTGGCTGGCATTGGACTGCTGCTCAAGATCTGTGGTGATTTGGCTGTCCGACTTGCCCTCCAACACACCCAGCGCGGCAATTGTCCCTGACTTGGTCAATCGAGCCGCTTCGCTGGCGGCAACAATTAGCAGAGATTGTCCGCTGCGTTCGATTCGCAAGTGATAACGGACGAATTGCCCATTGCGCTGAAGGCTGTTATGCCTCAGGACGACTGGGATCTCCAAATGCTCAGAGGCAGGTGGCTTAACGGTCGGCAAGATCCAAGGACGAATACGTTTCCAGTCCATTTGATTGCTTCGAAGAGCTTAGCGAGACTATCAGCGTGATACCAACCACGCGTCGAGACCCTCGCCCACATCGGTTCGCATATCGTAAGCTTTTTCATGTGGCGAACCAAGTATGGACTATTGGACGTCGTAGTGCACCAAGAAAACGCTGTCGCTTACCGGCCTAGAACGCATTACAGAAAAACTCTCTTCCAATCCGCCCACAAAGCTGGTCGGCGGCAAATGGTCGGTGTGAACTTGAAGCCACCAACCGCTATTGCTTCCGGTCAGCTCGAATCTCACTGTGTGGCTCTCCGATCGTTCGATGGCGTTGTAGCCAATGTCGGTACCTGGAATGGTATGGTGGCCCAGAAAGATAAGCAGCGTGGGTTCGTACAATGGATACGCGTTGAACTCGGGCACCAGCTTTTGGTCCGGGTCGCGGCAAAGCTCTTTCCATTGGTGGTCAATTTCAGTCGCGAACTTTCGAATCTGCTGCCGCTCCGACCGGAATCGCCACGATTGTCCGGCTTCGACAATCGCATTCCAATTCGACAAGATCGCCAGCCAAAGAGCCATCGATGTCGTCAGCCCCAAAATGTACTTGATTCCCGCTTGTCGAATCCAACCAGCGATTATCGCGGCAAGTCCACCAAGCCAACCGCTCCAAAAGGCCAGCGACAACAGACTGAGTCCCACGATCCGTGGCCAAGCTTGCTGAGAAGGCAATTGACCATTTTGAACCGAAGCCGTTAAGCCTAAAGTCAGTTGAGCTAAGTAACCGTCAACCAACATCCAAACCACCAACGAGACCAGCGCCGTCAATTGCAAACCCCACAGCCAAAGCCGCGGGTTGCGGCTGACGGTGAAGAGTTTCGATTGTTTGAGTGAGGTTGTCATGTGGGACTGGCTTGGTAGGTCCTTATCTGCCGGAAAGGACCACGTTGGACTTGGTGATTCGATTGTCATACGCGATCCAACGAATTGTAACGAAGGTTGCTGTTCGTTCTTAGTTCGGATTCAAAGCTGCGTCAAACGTGGTCAAACCCGGCAGGAATTTGACCTACCCAACTCGCATCGCCAACCTCAATAAGCCAGCGCCAACATCGCAAATGCAGTACAAAGATTCTTGTCATTCTCGAACCACTGCGAGTTGTCGTTGCGCCACGAGCCATCGTCGCTCTGTTGGGCTTGAAGCTGCTTCACCAGATCTTCGCGCCAATTATGCTTGTCTCCCTTGCCGTCGACCAAGTCCACTAAGCCCGTTGCGCCCAGCGCTGCGCTGAAGGTGTGGTAGTAGTAGAACAAGCCAGCCTTACCCATCCCTGGATTGTCGGCTAACGAGTAATGCTTAGAGATCCAATCAGTCGCTGCCTTCACGCGCTTGTCATCACTTTTCAATCCCGCGTAGACCATGCTCTTCAACCCCGAGTAGGTCATGGAGCCATAGCTTCGCAAGCCGCCTTCGGGTGCTCCGCGATCGCCGGACTCAAGTTCTTTCTCTGTTGGGATCTTGTAGTAGAAGCCTCCATCGTTGACTTTGGCGGCTAAAGCCAAGTCGTTGTGTTCGCTCTGCAAATTCTGGCAACGCGAAACGAATACTAAAGCTCGTTGAATCGCAGGGTCGGACTCGTCCGCTTCGACAGCCTTGAGAGCTTCCAGCAGATAAGCCGTGTTCGAGAGGTCGGGGCGTCCCTTGCCAGCGTAACCCGCTCCGCCGTAGTCTAAGTTGTCCGACGTCTCCCCCGAGGCCTCGCCATGCTGCATTCCCATCAGGAACTTCTTGGCGTCGGCGAGCACTTTGTTGTAGCGCCCATCGCCAGCGCGTTTGTTGGCTTCGCTGAAGGCGAGTATCCCAACGCAAGTTTCATAGTTCTTCAAGCGACCATTGCCGTAGATTCCACCATCGGGTTTTACAAAGCCCTCGAGAGCTTTCATGCCTTTGGCTAGCGACGGATCAGCCAGATCCACTTGATGACGAAGCATTGCGGTTAATACTAACGCAGTTACACCTGGGCCAGCTTGAATGCTAAACGTCCCATCGCTGGCTTGACCCGACTTGCGTAAGTAGTCCAGGCCTTTCCGGACCACCTTTTGCTTGACTGCATTGTCTTCATTTTCTTTGGCTGCACTGGGGCCGAGGACTGCTGCCGCAACTAAGGTCGCGCCGGGAAGTTCATGGGCAGACAGGTTGGTTTGACCTGAGCTTACCAGTAGTGCTAGTGCCAGTTTTGCAACGAGGCGGCAATGCTTGGATAACATTGTTTTCCTTTCGAAGTTCTGACTCGCTTGAAAATCCATCCTACAGACTAACTAGGACGATTTGCAGGGAAGGATTCAGCGGTCTGGAGTTTCGCTGCATGTTTTGTGACGCAGCGAAAGTGCGGTAATTCGTTGCATTTTCCGCTTCCCTGAGGTCATTGGCCAGTCGTCAGGTTGTCGAAAATATCGCCGCCTGTGGTCAAAAAGTCGCCAGAAAGCCGCCAGGATCGGGAAGGTTGCGGCGGTTCATTCCGGCAGAGTCAGTACCAGAGAAATCCAATTAAGTCGCCGTAGATTGCAAAAATGGAGGCAAAACACTGGACTTGAGCATTTAACTTTGCGACAATAATTAGTGGGGAGTATTCAAAGGACTTTTCTTGGCCAAGCTTGTCACGCTCTCGAAACAAGGGGATTGAAATGAGGAAGATTGGATTGCGCGCCGGCTTTACGCTGGTTGAATTGTTGGTGGTTATCGCCATCATCGGTGTGTTGGTTGGATTGTTGCTCCCTGCTGTGCAAGCTGCCCGCGAAGCTGCCCGCCGTGCACAATGTTCGAATCACTTGAAGCAATTCGCATTGGCGGCAACAAATTTTGAAACAGCCAAAAAGAAAATGGTGCCCTATCAGGCGCAGTTTGCTTCTACATCAAGTTCGGCTGGGAAAATTGGCAGTTGGGCAGTAACCCTTCTTCCTTATTTAGAGGAAAATGCCGTTCGCGATGTCTGGGATAAAGCTGCAGTTAACGCAACTTGGACATCGAACTTCAGCGGTATCAACGGGATTAGTCCTATAGGATCTCCGAGTGATTTTTATCCTGACATTCCAGGCTTTCAATGTCCCTCTGACGTAACAAATGAATCCGAACCCTATGCTAAGAACAGCTATGCGATAAACGTCGGATTCTTTTGGCAATCACTTGGATCCGATGTACTAGTAGGCCCATCACCGGCTGATCGATATGTTGTCGCTCCTTCAAACATCACCGAGCTTTCTAAGAACATCGAACTAGCTACTAAGGCGGTCAATAGTGCATCGTATGCGGCGTATGGACCGGGTGCAAATCCTAGCGGCCTAAAGAGCTCAGGCATGCGAGATGGTTTGTCATCCACCATCCTTTTTGCAGAGAATTTGCAGGCCGATAGTTGGGCAACTTACTCAACAACAAATGATTTGGTTAGAGTTAGCTTGGGTATTGGCTGGGGATTTGATCTTGATGTACCTGCTTCGCAAACGAAGCCAGTGAATGTCTGGGGAACTGCTCAGCAACCATCACCGATTATGCTAATTAATGGCGAAAAGCTTTCAGCTGCCAAGGGAGACTGGAGAGCTTCTCGTCCATCGTCAATGCACCCGGGAGTTGCAAACGTCGCTATGGCCGATGGCTCAGTTTCGACGCTTTCTGAAGGTATGCAATATCAAGTCTACCAAGCGTTACTGACACCGCAAACTAGTTCAAGCCATGTACCCAACGAGTCGTACATCCTCAAGGCAACTGATTACAACTAGTGGTTGTTTTAACGTGTTTCAATCCTGAAAGGGCGTCCAAATGGACGCCCTTTTTTGTTTTCTAAGCTCAATTGAATCACCTTGATCGCAACTCAATTGTGTCACAACACCCCGGCTGACTCAGGTTGAGTCTGTCACTATAATCCTTGCCTCCTACAATCATTCGACCGTTGACCCATCGTTGACCCATCCAACATGTAGTGGAGTTTCTGGAATTCGCGCAAAGGAAGGAATCCTGGCGCAGGAGTTCTGGCGAATCCTACTACGCAAACTCTCAAAAACTCTGAATCATGACCAATCTCTGTCGCTTTGGAATTCTCAGCACCGCCGGTATCGCCCGTAAGAATTGGCGAGCGATGCGACTAGCGGGCAACGCATGTGTGGCTGCGGTAGCTAGCCGCAAGGTTGACGCCGCGAATCGCTTCATCGATGAATGCTCTTCCGAAGTGCCTCAACTTCAACGCCTCCAAGCTTTTGGATCGTACGAAGAGCTGCTTGCAAGCGACTCGATCGATGCCGTCTACATTCCTCTGCCTACTGCACTCAGACATCCTTGGGTGATCAAAGCTGCCGAGGCTGGAAAGCATGTCATCGGCGAGAAGCCCGCTGCGCTCAACGCTTCGCAAGTCAGCGAGATGTTGGACGCTTGTCGGCAACACAACGTTCAGTACATGGATG
>CAUJKA010000126.1 GCA_963204965.1 Planctomycetota bacterium
TGAAATCTTAATGCTTGGCCCTGCTGGGTTGTTCGTTGCTTTACCGTTGGCCATTCAGGCGATGTTCGCTTGGAAGTGGGATCGACTGCTCAGCCAAATGATGCTGGGCAGTCTCTCGCTAATTCATCTGTTCGCGACTTACTTAGAATATCGCGAGGTTTTCACCGAGCCTCTAGACGCACAGGCCGGCATGGGGCTTGTCGTAGTAGGCGTACTGTCCATTCCGATATTTGTGATCAGTTGGTTTGGCATTGGAATCTACAATGCCAAGGCTAACCACCAGCCGACTCGAATCTTCTACTAGATGATGAGCTCTATCGACTCACACCGCCTTGGGTAGGCGAATGGTAAAGGCTGTCCCCTTACCGACGCTCGACTCAACTCGGATACGACCGCGGTGAGCATCGATAATCTGCTTACAACTGGCTAGACCAACGCCAGTGCCACCCTTACCTGAAGCATCGGGCCCAGATTTCGTGGTGAAGTAAGGCTCGAAGATCTTAGGCAGAACATCAGGAGCGATCCCGCTTCCGCTATCGCGAATCACGATGGCGACTTCATTCGTTTCGGGACAGTCGCGCAAGCTAACTTTAACTTGACCACCTTCGCCTGTGGCTTGTCGAGCGTTCACCAACATGTTGATCAACACTCGCTGCAACTCGTTGCCTTGGCCGAGCACATCAGCCACGTCGTCAAGCTGCAATTCAAGCTCGACGCGGTACTTTCGAAACTCACGTTCTAATAACAAAAACGTATCTTCGATGACCTGCTTGAGATTCGTTGGCTCCATCTCGCCGCTACGATTGCGAGCCAAAGCCAGGATGCTGCCGGTTAGCTTGCTAGCTTTGTTGGCGGCGGCATAGATCCTATCGAACGCCTTGTCGCGACTGGGCTGATCGGTGTTTCTTAAGCCCAGCTTGGAGTAGTTGAGTATCGTCATCAACAAGTTGTTGAATTCGTGCGTCGCCGTACTTGTCAGTTCGCCCAGTGTCGCCAGTCGCTGAGATCTCTCAAGCTGTTGCTTGAGCTCTTCAACCTCGTTTCTTAGCTGATCAACTTCCGACGCAGTAGTTGCCGAAGTTGTCGCTGTCGGCAGCACCGATGGGGTTCCGCCAGAGCATGGAGTGGAGGGAAATGTGATTGGAACTAAGTTCGAAATCGAAGCGGGCTGCATCATGAATCCAAAGGGAGCGAGAGTGAACTGTATTTCCAAGAATCGGCACTCTGACGCTAACTCGTTAACTGCAAAATCGACTAAGAAATTGCTTACTCAAAGTCTCAACTCGCCCCGCAACGCCGAACTCCTCCAGGTCGACGAGAACACCCAGAGTCACAACTACTCCGATCCCCGCGAAAACGCCTCGACCACCTAAAGTCTGCGAAAATGCGAGCATTAGCCGGTGGGTTTAAGTGGCCTTTTTCATAACCCGACGCGTTAGCGAGGGACGTCTCTTTCGCAACCCGAAGCGTTAGCGGGGGACCGGACTCGGCCCAAAAGCCAGTCCCTCGCTGACGCAGCGGGTTAGGATGTCAGTCCCTCGCTAACGCTCTAACGCTTCGGGTTGTGATCTATAGGCACGAAGTGCCGACACATCCTATGCCGGGGCTGACAAGCCCCGGTCTTGAGGCCGCCCCAGTATTGAGCCCCGAAGGTGGCGATACATCAAGGTGTTTGTCGAGCCTTCCAGAAACGCTGTGAAGCATTTGAACCGCAGGGCCTAGTTCTGAAGTTGCGCGTTTCGACATTCGAGACGCTTCGTTCTTCGGATTTTCGTGCTCGTACTCGTGCTCAGTCGAAGACGGTGCTCGTGCTCGAATTCGGTCTTTTGAGTACGATTACGAGCACCATTTCATTGAGCACGAGCAGGATTTCATGATGCAGTCTTCAAATAGTGCAACATCAAAACTAGCGGCTGCATTTCAATTACAGCCCCTTAGTACATCCGCAGTACATCTTGAAAGTCCGTGTCGAAGATAACTCCCCAGGTCGATCCGGCAACAACTTCAGCGTTCATCGTGGTCGTCTTTGCAGATCCGGTGGATTTGACATCGATCTTCACCTTGCCGGGCTCGACAATCACACGAGTCGCATCTTTAGGATCGCTCCCCATACTTGGCTTGACGCTGTGAGTCTTTCCACCAATAGTCATCTGAATATCAGCCTCTGACATATTCCCCAGAAGTAACAGCGCTTTGCCGGCAGGTGGAATCATCGCATCGGCTTTGGCGGCTGCTGAATTGCGAAGCGAGATAGCAATCTTCGTCGACTTTCCGTCCGCCTCTAAACCAAGCTCCATCTCTTGATCCTTTTGACCATAGCGAGCGGGCTTTACTCCCGATGCAGAGATTAGCTTCCACCCTTGCTTGCCTAACTGTTCGTTATAGAAGGCTTCAACAAGTTGTAGCGACGCTTCGATACTCGCGTCAATCTTCATGTTGTATTTTGAACCCTCATAGGAGTAGCTATTGCAATTCTCCGGGACCAGAACGTCTTTGGTCGAGTCGGCATACAACTTCTGAGCTTCCGTCGAATTGCGAGTGCTCCAATCGGGCTTGATCACGGGCTGGTTGATTTCGACCGTGAACTCCATAAGTTGACCACCGACCTCGATCGGCTCTGTGGTTTTCACGCGGCCAACCAATTTGCCGTCGCGATACT
>CAUJKA010000127.1 GCA_963204965.1 Planctomycetota bacterium
GCTGCTTTCGCGAAGGTAGAAACCGTTCGTATCGATACCGGCAGTCAGATCAAAGCCTAAGAACGCATTGCCATAAAGTCCAACATCGACCAAGACGTTTAAGATACCTGAGACAAAAACGGGCGATGAAAAGAGCGGAATCACCAGGTTGTCTGACTGATAGCGCTGCGCCACATCAACACTAACCAAGTCCGCAGTTTGACCGCTTAACAATTTCAGAACGTTGTCGACGGATGCTAAGTCGATGTTGAACTGGATCTGGTTGTTAGGATCATTCTGCTCAATCTCCGAAGCGTATTTATCCTTAAATCCCTTGGGGTTAAAGATATATTGAGCTTGCTCGGGGACTTCCAACATATCAAGCAGCGACATCTTGAGGAACGGTAGATCGTTGGTTAACATGTCCCGCGTCGACTGAGGAACTGGATTGTATTGATCCAACTTGTCGGCTAGAAGATTTAAAATTGCCTTCTCAGCGCCATCGTTGGCCAATGCTGAAACGATCTGATTGAACTGCGCATTTTGGCTGATGTTGTAGGTACCTGCTCCCGTGGCTAAGTTGTATCCAACTGTCGAAGTCCATGAGAAGGTTGAGGGCAAAAGCGATCCAATCAGCGGGAAGGAAGCTGTAGGATTCGTTGCTGTCAATGTCGTGTTCAGATTGATACCACCACCGAGCACGATCGATTTTTTGAAGTTGTTGACCAACACGTCAAAATCAAAGCTGTCACCAACTGAAGTGTCGACCAAATAGAGTCGCTCGTTGGTAACACCGTCGAAGTCGCTGATCTGTAGACCGACTGATGGATTAGTATTAACAAGTGTTGCACTAGCACCCAGACTCGTGAGGCTGCCAATTTTCGCCTTGCCAGTGAGCGTGCCGCTGGTCGGAAGACTAACCGTAATACCACCGCCCTCGACGACATAAGGTCCTTTGACGATATCAACGCCAAACTTGGCATTCATATTGAGTGTCGGTTGAACGGTGATTGAACCAGTCAATTCCAGTGTGACCGGGCCAGCCTTCAAGACGCCGGTGGTCCCAGAATACGTTTTCGGCTGCGAGGCGATTGTCCGATCGTATTGCAGTTCTAAGAGTGAACCGTTGCCTGGACCAGCGATCAGTTGCTGCAGAGGCATCACGCTGACGACAGTAAAATTGTTAGCTTGTAGGTACGCCCTGACGTTCGTAGTCGGGAATCGCACGTCGACGGCCCGCTTGATCACATCTTCTACTGCGTCAGTGATCGTATCGCCAATCAATGGGATTGGGCGTGTGATTTGACTGAGAGCCAGCGACGAGTCCCTCACGGCTAAAATACCGGATGCAACAACTTGGGAATACGCATCTAGCAGCGCGTCGTCCGGCACGTGGTAACTTCCTTTACCAGTCGCTAGGTTGTAATTTCCCGAGCCATAAAGCGTCAGCGATGGCAACCCAGTCATTCTTGGGACTTTCGCTTGAACAACTGAGTTGGTCAGAGCGACTGTACCAGTCAGGCTGTACGCTTGACTCCGGCCAAGAATGGCAAGGAACTGACTACCGAGCAGGTAGATTTTTTCATTTGAGGTCGTGTCTCCATCGTTGAGAGTAAGCACAGCGCTGCCATTGAAGAGCGCGTTTGTCGAGAAACTTCCTTCCACCAGCGCCGGCAACGTCGCTGAGCCGCTTAACGCACTCGTGACGGTGACTTGAGTAGAAAAAGTGCCGCCTTCCAGAAGATAGACCCCGCCAAGAGTATCCAGTCCGACAGTGAGATCTGCACTGACTGTGGCAGTTGCATTACCAGAGCCAGTTACGGTGTTGTCAAACTTCGCTGTGCCCGCTTCCAGGCCAAGTTTTCCAGAACCCGCCAAGGAACGTGTGCCAGTTTTGGTTGGAGTTAACTTGACTTGTACCAAGTCAGTTGGAGGTGCGATCCCCTTCAGCAAATGGTCCATAACCGCCTTAGGATCGATTTTGACTAGCAAATCAAATCCACGCTTTCGTAAATACTCTTCTGCTAAGCCGTCTTCGTCGGCATACTCGAGCTCATCGTCAAGCATCTCTTCGGCGAACTCTTTTGCATTGGGCCCAAACACGGGTAGCTTGTCGAGTCCCGAGAGAATTTTCGGCAAATGGACCTTCAATGAATTCAAGCCATCACCAAGAATTCGGCCAACAGAATCAAGCAAAGTGTCTTTATCGTAGCCCGATAACTCTGGTCGATACGATACTTCATCGCCATCGACATCCCATTGCCAGCCGCCGTTCCAACGAACTGTTCCAGCACTACCAAGTGTGGCTTGAAAACGGAGATCTACTCCAACTGCCCCTGATAAAGTAGCGTTGATTTGACTTGCAGGAGGAGCTGCAAATTCGCTAGCGCGGATTCGACCATCGACGCTCGTCGCGCTGAGAGAGACTTCTGGTGCCAAGTGCAAGCTGGCGATACCAATTGAAGTTCCAACCGAGCCCAGAGTCCCGCTAACTTCACCTCGCGCAGTAACGAATCCTTCGAGCGATTTTCCTGGAAGAATGTAGAATCCGGCAGTATCAAACCCCATCGTTAAATGGAGTGCGTAATCCGCTTCGAAGTTAAGATTCCCGGCAGCCGAGATGGCGGCTGTTTCAAGTCGCTGATCTAGTATCCCGTCGTTGAAAGCTGCTGTGCCAGCCAAATTCGATAGACGATAAGTCCTCGAGAAACGAACGAAGTCAGCCGCACTCGTAGCCGGTAGCGTCGCCAATTGACTGTCCGTCAACGCAGATTCGACTGTGAATCCGGCAGTTTGCAGTCTCGCAACCAGGCTGGCAAGAGTAGTCACGCCACTCATATCCAATTGCCCCGCCGAATCGTAGCCGTTGCCTTGTGGCTGCAACAGCAAGTTTGACAGGTCGCTTGCATCGAATCCAACGATTGAGTTCACATTTCCGTCAAAGATCGGTGCCGAATTAGCGTTCACATTCGCGGAATTAACGAGAGAAGCGAACAGAGCACTTTGCTGCAATTGCGACACCCCACTCTTTAGCGAACTCGCTATCTGAGCTGGAGTCAGTGTGCCGATCACGCCAGAACTGGCGGGCGGAGCAGACTTCGCCCCGGCGCTAAACAACCAGTCCGACAACGTAGACTGAGACGCCGATGCTGAGCCTGGGTACGACGCGTTCGCTGGGAAGATCGTAGTTTGCTGCGGGACTGCATCGGGATCCACGGAGTCCGAAAGCTCGTTAAACGCGTTTTGCTCTGTCGTAACGACTTGGTTCGACTGATTGATAACCGTGGACGGATAGGGTTTGTCTACAACTCCAGACAGCCACGCGTCTCTCTGAGGACTCATGATGCTGTCTGGTGCATTGGCAACTTCGCCTAAGCCAAAGAGCCGACCAGCTTGCGCCGCCACCACATTGGCTACTTGGCGTGAGAAATCTCTTGGATCCACAAAGCCGAAATGCTGCGTCTTACCGCTTTGCGCAAGCTTTAATGAGTCAGTCCAAAGTTGGTTTGCAATCTCACCCGCAAAAGTAAACGCATGAAACTCGTAGTTCTGAGATAATGGCGATTGGATGCTTGCTCCCCAATCACGAACTCCTGGACGGAAATCGTTGGTGCCTACAAAGACAACGTAGTCGTTGGAATTATTGTTGTTACGTGAATCCGAGAGTGACTGGAATCCTGCATCGGTAACTGAAACCTGAACGTCTTGATCCGAACTATTCGAGAACGTGCTGAATAAACTACGAACATCGACTGAGATGCTTCGTTTAGCAAGAAATGCATCCGTCGAGTTAAGCTGGCCATCGCCGCTAAAATCGAGAAACCTTTGAACGAGTTGGAGGTCGGTTTGAGAAGTACTTGGGTTGACTGAACCAAAAGTATGGCTGTCGCTGTAGCGAGTCTGGCCACTCCACCAAGACTCACTGAAGATTGCATCGAATGCTCCAACACTCGGATTGACGCTGTCGTTATTAGGACTGTAGTCTAGCCAAACGCGAGTGTCTGCGGCCAACAAACGACGCGGCTCGTAGGACTCGATCAAAAGCCTCCGCAGGCGAGTTCGCAATGCCGAACGCACTTGGAGTTTCCGGACATGATTAAGCGTCGCACGTCTTCGTGTCAGATTCCAACAATCGCTAAATTGCATCTCAAATCTCAGATTCTTTTGGAAACAAGCCGCCGTTCAAAACCGTTAACAGACAACCGCCAGTCTGTTAGCGAGAATGAAGTCCCTCGCAGTGAGTAGAGACGCAACTGCATTCCTGTTTTTTCACTAAATGAAGCTTTTTCGACAAAATCGTTAAAGTCCGTTTCCTTGTTGAACTCTCTTGCTTACGATGTTCGCAGACACGAACTCTATTCACCTGCAATACTGCATGAACGAATCTCAGCGAATATTGGATGAAGCCAGAGCGGAGAGTGATCGCGATGGCTCGCGACTAGGCCAATTGCTGGAAGCCTTTCGTCCGCTTCTCAATCAATTGGCTCGCGAGCAGATTGGACACAAACTGCGGATACGGATCTCTGAGTCCGATTTAGTGCAAGAGACTTTGCTCACCGCAAGCCAATGCTTCGCAGACTTCCGCGGCTCGACGGTGGATGAGTTTCGTAGTTGGCTTCTCAAGATCTTCCGAACTCGTCTAAGCGATAGTCTCCGACGTCATCTCATTGCCGAGCGGCGAAGGATCTCCCAACAAGAACAGGGTTCGGTCTCTTCGTGCTTGGACAATTCTCTAACACCTTCATCGCAAGCCGTTGTCGATGAACAGATTGTAAAGTTGCTCGATTCGATCCTATTGCTCGACCCACAAGACCAGTCTATTCTTCTGATGCGCTATGTTGAGCAATTGGGCTTCGAAGAAATCGCTGAACGCCTTGATCTATCTCTAACAACAGTGTGGCGGCGTTGGTCCAGAGCGATCGACGAGTTGCGTTTACGAGTTCCTGAATGAACAATCCAAACTCTGACGATTCCGGCACACCGTTTGGACGTGATCGCAAAATCGCTGATCGCAATGTCGCTGGTCCACCGATTAGCGACGATGAGTATCAACAGCTTCGAGCTCGTATCGAGCTGGATGAGGCGATCGCCTCGGGGGCCTCACCTGCACAATCACCAGATTCCGCTTCAGACGTAAGCCCTGTCCTGCGACTGTTGCATGATTGCTTAAGCCCCACGGACGTTACGCTTAGGCTGACTCAAGCAGAACGCAGCCAAGAAGACTGGCAACTTCCCAATCCGTTTGGCCGATTTGAAATTCGCGAAAGAATCGGACAAGGAGCGTTTGGCGTAGTTTGGAAAGCCTATGACCCGCAGCTCCAACGCGACGTAGCGATCAAAGTACTTCATCCCGAGTTGCGAAGCGCAGGCAGTTTGTCTCAGCGATTCATCCAAGAGGCACGGGCCGCTGCCAGACTGAATCATCCGAACATTGTTCGCGTTCACGATGCTGGAGCCATTGAGGGCATCAGCTACATTGCCGCCGAAATCATTGAGGGGCAGAAGCTGGAAACCATCTCGCCCGAAGGACCAAGGTTCAATCCTAGACAAGCGGCCCAATTGATCGCACAGCTAGCCGATGCCATCGCTCACTCGCACGCGCAAGGTGTGCTACATCGCGATATCAAACCAGATAATGTCCTACTGCAAATCTGCCAAGACTCCAGCGGTACAAGTCGTATAATCCCGAGACTGACCGACTTCGGACTAGCCCGTATTCAAGACGACGACATTGCATTAAGCACCGCCGGTGTATTGATCGGTACCGTTCAATACATGTCTCCCGAACAATTGCAGGGCACCAGTGTTTCGTCAGGATTGAGTACGGACATTTATGCCTTGGGAGTTTTGCTCTACGAGATGCTTACTGGAACTCGACCGCGTGGCACTGCTTCCAACGTTTATCAGATTATTGAGGCCAGCCGTTCGATAGCATCAACTCTGTCGATCAACAGAAAGATCCCGCACGACATCGATGCTATTTGTATGCGATGCTTAGAACTCAATCCCAATGATCGATACTCTTCCGCCGATAGCCTGAACGATGATCTCAAGCGATATCTTGATGGACGTCCGATACTCGCTCGCCCTTTGTCTTCGGGACAACTTTTACTTCGCTGGTGTGGCCTTCATAAGATTGCCGCAGCAATGATCAGTATTGCAATACTCTCGCTTTCAGTTGCAATAGCAGTACTTTCGTGGTCCTCTAAAGTTCTGGCTGAACAAAACGCTCAGCTCAAGATAGCTCGCGACTCTCAAGAATACGCCACTCGCGAAGCCATCGAGCAAGAGACCCAATATCGGCATCTAGCGTGGATTTCGAGCATGCAGCGGGCTTATGCGTTCTATGAAGACACTCGACTTCCGGCTGTTGCCGAGTTGATGAATGAACTAGCGATCACACACCCCGACGAAACCGCTCGTCCAGAATGGCAACTGTTGAAGCATGAACTCAATAGGTCGTTTCGATCGTTGTACAAAGTCGACTATCCACTACGAGAAGTCGTTTCCATTCCCAACACTAATTCCATCGCGTTTGTTGGAGATAGTCCCAAAGTTCATGTGATGGATTTGGACAATGGACAGATCATTCACAAGCTTACGACCGAAGTAAGACAGATCCACGCTCTAGCTGCCAATCGTGACGGCAGCAAATTGGCAATTGGTGGAACAACCGAAAAGGATTCTGACAAGTCTTACCCCTACATTATCGATCTCAAGAGTGGTCAACTCACTCGGATCGACCATGCTGGTGATACGACAATTGAGTCGCTCGTGTTTTCCGGCGATGATCAGTGGTTGGCCGTCGCCTATCGCTACGAAAACGCGATACTGCTTCCGCTTCACAATAGTGAGCATGCATCTGTTTCAATCGCCAGTAGTC
>CAUJKA010000128.1 GCA_963204965.1 Planctomycetota bacterium
AAGCTCCCGTCGGCGATTGGTACTTCGATGACTTCCTTCATAACGGTGCGTTCTTCTTAGCGCACGCCTATCGTTGGCTCACCAATAACGATCACGCGAGAACGGGACCTAGTCCCAAAGGTGCGACGCCTCAACCTTTGCCCTCGTTGGACGGTTACCAACTCTTTCTAGACGCAGGAACCATCAGCGAGATCAATCGTCGTTTCTTAAAAAACAAAGTGCCCTTTTGGGAAGAGATGATGGCTCATCCCAATCGCGATGATTTCTGGAAGGAGCGCGAGATTTTGCCACACTTGAAAAATGTGGCGCCAACTGTGATGGTCGTCACAGGTTGGTTTGACGCGGAAGATCTCTACGGATCGTTCAAGACGTATCAGACTATCGAACGATTAAATCCCAATGTCAACAATGTCTTAGTTGTAGGACCATGGAAACACGGTGGTTGGGCTCGTGAAGACGGAGATCGCTTGGGTGAAGCCAAGTTCAGTTCGAAAACCGCGGCATTCTATCGCTCACAAGTCGAACTTCCTTTCTTTGAGAAGTACTTGAAGGGAACCAATCATGCAGCTCCCGCCGAAGCAACCGTATTTGAGACGGGAACCAATCGCTGGCAAGTCTTCGACGCTTGGCCTCCCCGTGATTCGATCGCTCAGAAGCTATTCTTGCGCGATTCGGGCAAGTTGAGCTTCGATAGTCCGCCTGCGAGTTCAAAAACACAAACCGCTTTCGATGAGTATGTGAGCGATCCAGCAAAGCCCGTCCCCTACACCAATGTGATCACTCCGCGGATGACGGTCGAGTACATGGCTGAAGATCAACGATTCGCCGCTCGTCGACCCGACGTCTTGGTCTATCAAACGGAGCCGCTGGAAAAGAACCTAACGATCGCTGGTCCGCTAACGGTCGAGCTTTGGGTTACAACCACGGGAAGTGATGCAGACTTCATTGTTAAGCTAGTTGACCAGTTCCCAGACGGTACCGACCCCGCCGCGCAACCTGGCAATCAAATGATGGTCCGCAGCGAAGTCTTCCGAGCTCGTTTTCGCGAGTCATTCGAAAAGCCTGTGCCGCTAATTCCTGGCCAACCCACCAAGATTCGCTTCGAACTGCTGGACGTCTTGCATAACTTTCAACCGGGACACAGACTGATGGTTCATGTTCAAAGCAGTTGGTTTCCGCTGGTGGATCGCAACCCACAGAAGTTCGTCCCCAACATCTATTTTGCTCAACCCGAGGACTTCCAGAAAGCCACGCATCGCATCTTGCGATCCTCGGAGCACCCCAGTAGTTTGTCCTTTCTATCGCTACCTAATAAGTAGTCACCGCCTCAGTAGACACAGCTACATTCGTAATAACTCAAAAACTTCTTCTCGGTCTATACCGCAGACTTTAACTTAACCCGAGCACTGGAAATCTTGATGCATCGCCTAACCCTAGTCGTACTTGCTGTACTTTGCACTTTCAGTTTTGCTCATGGCCAAGAGATCGTGAACTGGCCAAGCTGGAGAGGCTCGGATGCATCCGGCAGTATATCGAAAGGGCAGTTCCCTGCAAAGTTTGGTCCTGAGGAATATCGCTGGCGCGCCGAGCTTCCGGGCAAAGGAACGTCGACACCGATTGTTTTCAACCAGCAGATTTTCTTAACCGCCCCGACCGAAGGCAACGATTCGGTGTTGGCTTTTGACGCCTTGGGCAAGCAGCTTTGGAAGACAGTCTTCGACAAAGAAGAGAAGGGCAAGCATCCGAACGCATCGGGTAGCAATTCTTCTCCCGTCACCGATGGAAAATCGTTGTACGTCTACTTCAAGAGTGGGCTCTTCGCCGCCTTGGACCTGAGTGGCAACGTACTGTGGAAGCAGAGCATTGTCGAGCAGTTTGGAAAAGAGAACATGTTCTGGGACTACGGTGCATCACCTGTTGTAACGCAAAAGTATGTAGTCTTGGTCCGCATGCACGCTGGCGATTCATGGATCGCGGCATTCAACAAAGCCGATGGGAAACTTGCTTGGAAAGTTGATCGAACGTACCAAGTTCCTACAGAAGTGGATCAGTGCTATACGACTCCACTGGTCATCGAATTTGGCGGCAAAGAATCGTTGCTGACATGGGGTGCCGAGCACATCACGATTCACAACACCGAAGATGGAAAAAAGGTTTGGACTTGCGGCAACTTCAATCCGGAAGGTAATCGCCTGTGGCCAGCAATTGCTACTCCAGTCATTGTTGGCGATCACGTAGTCGTCGCCTTTGGTCGCGCCGATCGGGACCAACCTTTGCTTTACGGCATTCGCTTAACCGGTGAAGACGATGTGACTCAGTCCAACCACGCTTGGAAGCGAAACAATGTTGGCACGTTTGTTCCTTCCCCAGCAGTTTTTGAGGGGCGAGTCCTCGTGTTGGGCGATCAAGGAGAAGTTGAACTGTTGGACGCCGCATCGGGCCAATCCGCGTGGAAAGATAAACTGCCCAAGCATCGCAAGAAGTTTTATGCTTCACCGTTAGTCGCCGGTGGGCGATTGTACGCCATTCGAGAAGATGGCGTTGTCTTCGTAGCCAATGTTAGTCTGGAACAATTCAAGCTTGAAGCCGAGAATGATATGCAAGAGCCCATCATCGGTTCGCCAATTCCATTTGGCAACGGGATCTTGCTTCGTGGTGAAAAGCACCTCTTCTGCGTTGGTCAATGAGACCGTGCTGCAAGGATGCGGTCGATACCTCTCCCCAGCAGCGTTGCAATTCCACAACAGAGCAGCGCGTATGCGGCAAGCAACACAGCTTGATTACCCGTCCGCTGAAATAGCTCGATGGCCATCATCGAACAAGCTAGAGGCGTGCGCGTAGCTGCGGCAAAAACTGCGACAAATCCTAAGCCTGCGAGTAGATCCACGGGCAGGTTCAATGGTCCCGACAGCGAGTTTCCCAGCGTCGAGCCCACGAAAAAGAGCGGTGTTGCTTCGCCTCCCTTTAATCCACTGCCGACGGTAATCGAAGTCAACGCTAACTTACTAAGCCAACTGTGGCTATTCGCACCTTCTGCTTGGAAACTTGAAACGATCGAAACAGCTTGAGGCGTTTGAGGATCGGCAACAACGCCAAGTCCCAAATAGTCGCGAACGTTCCAAGTAAGGCTAATCGCAACAATTACTAGGCCTCCAATCGCAGGTTGCAGCGCTTTTCGCGGGACTAGACGTTCAAACAAACGGCTAACGGACTTCGTCGCATTCAAGAACAGCACTGCTACCGCACCGAAAGCAAGGCCTGCTATCGCCAACTTGAAAAGCAGCGTTAGCGTTGGAGCCCCGATGTTCATTGGATCGATGCGATAGCCTGTATGACGAATGCCCCAGAGCTGCGTGACTTGATCCGCGCCGATGGCACAGACTAAGCAAAATGGGATCGATCTCAATCGAGCGAATCGAAGCCCCAAGACTTCGATCGCGAAAATCGCTGCCGCCAACGGTGTTCCGAAAACTGCGCCAAAGCCGGCCGCAACGCCGCCTTGAATGATCATCGCTTTACTTGCGTTTGCCGTGTAAGAAATCCTGGACAACCAACTGGCTATGGCTCCACCAATCTGTATCGCCGTTCCTTCGCGACCGGCAGGTCCGCCGCAGAGATGCGTCAGCAAAGTTCCCAATAAGACCAAAGGTGCCATGCTTAAAGGCGTGGGCGGGATGCAATCCGTCGCGTTGTCGTCAGTATTAGTGGCGCGGGATTCCTCCGAGTCTGGCTGACGAATCAAGTAATGACGGATTTCCTGATAGACCTGGTTGTTGCCCGCTTGGCAGTTCTTTCCGAATTTGTCGTACAACCAACCTGTCAGCAGTCCAGCGATGGGCAGTGCGTAAATCAGCCTTGGATAGGTCGCAAATAGTGCAATCGCTTGATCCAAAGACCACAAAAAGAAGGCTACGGATGAGCCGATCACCGCGATAAGAAACGGAATGAGGAAAAGACCTGCTGCGATCCATTTCTTGAGCGAATTGAAAGTCGAAAATTGGTCCTGGGTCTCTGCCATTAATTTCCACCAAGCTTGGCAATATCAGTTCAATCGAGCTTAGGCCCAATTTTTTCAATAGGCCCACAATCTTAAACGAACTGAATAACTACTGAACCACAGAGATTGTGAACCGCGAGCAAGTCATCTAAACGAAAAAAAATCGTAGCCGTTAAGGCTACGATTTAGTGGTTTAATTCGGCGGGGGGAAGATGCGACGCACAAAACAAGTTTCGTCAGGTGGGGGATCCTAACTAAAAAGACAAGGTATCAATGTGTTGTTTGGCAGATACTTGCCTTGTGCGCCGTGGGGGTTGGGAGTTGGTGATAGCTTTACTAGGTAAGGCCAAACAAGATCGAGTAGGACTGGCAATCTCTTAAGGAGTGGCTACCAATCACACCTTAAAAGAGAAAACGGGAACTCAATGTCAGTCAAACCGGCCTTATTCTGCCGACAACGAGCACCATTTTACCCGTTCGAATGATAATTGCAATGGGTTAAGCAGTCTTTTCGGTGTGAAAACCGGCCAAAATCTCGGCTATATGTACAGTTCTGACCCCTAATCGCGATCGTCGGATGATTCCTTCCAGGTGCATTAAGCAACTTGAATCCGTGGCAGTAATCACTTCCGCGCCCGCATCCATGTGATCCTTAATGCGATCTCGGCCCATCAACACCGACACTCCCTCTTCTGCAACGGCGAAGGTACCACCGAACCCGCAGCATTCGTCCTGACGGGAAAGTTCAACAAGCTGTATCTGCGGTACCATCTCAAGCAGGCTACGGACTTTGCTGATTTGCGGCCCCATACGCTCGGAACATCTATCCAACCGCAATTCGCGAAGTCCGTGACAAGAGCTGTGCAGTCCAACACGATACGGATAGGGATGTGGCATCGATTCCACCTTCATCACGTCGTGCAGGAACTCGCACAACTCCCACGTATGATGCTGCAAATGCTCGAACCGAGCATCCTTGTGAAAATAGCTTTCATAGTGGTGGCGAACCATCGAAATACAACTACCCGATGGCGATACCACGTGATCCAATCCCTGAAACCGCTCAACGAATTGTTCAGCGATGGGCCTAGTCTGTTCTGTGCAACCCGTATTGGCCATCGGTTGGCCGCAACAGGTTTGATCCTCAGGATAGACGATCTCAATTTCAGGAAAGCGGCTTAGAATCTGAACTGTCGCCATCCCGACTTGGGGATAGAACTGATCGATATAACAGGGAATGAACAGGCCGACACGCATCGAAAACTCACGTTTTTTGAGGAGTAGTTACTTGCTAGCCCAGAAGTCCAGCACGAGAGGCTTTTCCAAATGGGGCTTCAGGACATCAACGAACGCCTTGTGTGCCACATGATTGAGGTAGGTGTCACGATCTTTTTCGGACTTGAAAGTGATGACAAATCCGTGTGTCAGTCCGTCGTTAAGTCCTTCTGGGCTGTTGTTTACACCCCATTCGAAGTCGGCAATTGCAGTGATCTTGGAAGGCAGTTCACGAAAAGCATCGACAACCTTCTTCACGTCATCCTTCGAGCTTGTTTCTTTAAACTGAAAAAGAACGACGTGGCGTAACAACTTTCCTTCTTCCACTTTAGTACCTTCGCTTTTCTGTGTCGTAGTTGTTTTGGGATCATCTGCATTGGACTGTCGCGGTCCGCTGGCCATAAAAACTGTTAGCACGGCGGCTAATCCGCAACAGAAGAAAATGTACGGGAGCTTGTTTGAGCAACACATGGATGAAGTTCCTTTCGATACGAGTATGTTAGAGTTCGGACCACAATTGAATGGTCCGAATTAGCTGCCAGTGCGCTAGTTTAGCTGACTGAATTGGGAATACTAGCGACGATTGGCAGACGCTTTGACGGCCAGTTCGACCGTTTCTAAATGCTGCTCGACCTGCCGTTGTTCCGATTCATCAAGCTCTTGAGACTGTCCAAAACGCAGTCGGTGATAGAGATCTCCCAATGCATCTAAAGCCACTTGGACACCGGTTGTTTTGACCGCTTCGGCGTCGAGTGACTGAGAGGCTCGATTCGAAAACTCGCGCAATGTCTCACTATCGGGTCGGCGAATCCGGAGGGACTCCAGCAATGAAATGCACCTCGCATAGAATTTCTGTTGAATCGGACTTTTAGCCTTGACCAGCCCTAGTCGAGCAGCGAGCCGAGGAGCAAATCTTGGAATCAATCGAATGAGTTGCCAGAGCCCAATCGGCAACACACCAGCTACGATGACAAGCACTGTGACTTTCCAAGCGAAGTCCAGTTGCGAGAACCACTCGGTAATTGTCTTTCCAAGTTTTCGAACATCATCCAACAGCCTTACTGCGGAATCTTGACTCGCCGCGGCCATAGGAACATACGCCCCAGACATGGAATTCGCCTTGCTGTTGGCAAGGTAGTCCTCCCAAAGATCTTCTGCATACTCCAGTGGGTGATTCTTTTCATAGATCTGCTCGCTAAGTGCCCCAGATCCAGGTGTAGGATCCATAAGCACCCAGTAGTACTGGTCCTCCTCTGTCAGCCAACGCTCGTGTTCCGTTCCAACCAAATCTTCACGGCGAAATTGAGCTTCAACCCAAGCGTGACCATCGGAGTTACGAACTTGAAAGAACCCTCCAAGACTGTTCCATTCCCTCGGGTGGTAGCCAACGACAACTCGCGCTGGAATATCGCTTTGCCGCAGCATCATCACCATCGCGGAAGCATAGTGCTGACAGATTCCCACTTTGGTGTTGGCAACAAAGTCATCGATCGGGTCTATGGCGGGTTCCATGACCGGAGGAATAATCAACGAGTACGAGTATTCGCCGGACTCCTTAAAGTGAGTCTCGATCGCCGTCGCAACTTGGAACGGCGACGCATTTGTCTCGACTCCACGATCTCGAAGAATGCGTTTTCGAACTTCGTTAGTCCATGGCAACTTGGGAGATACTGAGGTTAGCAACTCCGTGAAATTAGGAAATCGATCGGCGGTAATTCGAATCTGTTCAGATCCGTCGAATGATGCGCTAAAGTAGCTGTAGTTGAGCGACTTTTTCGAGGAGTGCTTATGCTCTTCGCCTATTTGCTCGAAGATCATCAAGTTACGGTCATAGATGTACTCTTTGATTTCACTGGTGATGGGCGGCATGCTCACCAGCAATCGTGATCCAACGCGACTCGAGTTCTCTTTCGATTTGATATCGATTTTAACGCGATCCCGATTTGGCCATTTAGTTTCCAGCGGCACCTTCGGGTAACGAGGCCGGATCGTAAAGTTTGCGGATCGATACCATGTGCCAGATGCGCGTTCGCGACTGGGTGGACGGTATTGGTCTAGAACTTCCACTCGTAGATAGGGCGGTTCCGTTGGCTGGATCGACTTGCCATCTTTAAGCAGTCTGAGCCGAAAGACAGGAGTCGGATCCATCAACAATCGACCGAAAAATCCTGTACTGATTCTGTCAGGAACACCACTTCTACCGAAGGACAGTTCCGCGAGATTCGTTCCCTCGCCGGTTCGCGGTAGAAAGTAGAACAACGATCCTGCGAATATCATCGCACTAATTCCCAGTGGCGCACTCATCAGCCAACGTCGTCGCTTACCTACTTCAACGACGGCAGGGTCCAAGTTGGATTCTGTTGTGACAAATGATGCTTGCTCTTTTGTAGCGATCACCGGCATCACGAACTTCGCATAGATCAGCTCGTACAGCAGTGGAACAGGTTCTTCAATTTTGGGATATAGCTGCACCATCGTGGCATAGCGAGCGAACAGAACTAGAGAAGAAACCCATGCGAGGAGCATTGGAGTTAGAAGTACTCCATACAGCAAATTGTCGTTGATCAAAGCGGCGACAATCATTTGCAGAAGCAGGAAAATCGCCAACTGTTCAAAGACTCGCAAGCTCTTCTTTTGAAAGAACAAAATACATTGCGGATAGATCAACAAGCTGGCTACCGACATCAATTCATCCGACTCGACTCCGTTAAAAGCCGAGATGCCAAGGCTGATTAGGGCGATGACAGTAGCAATCCCCATCCCTAGGTAGCTGCCCAACTGCCCTAAATAGAAGACCTCTAACAAGTCGACCAGTACGAACCCTGAGGTTGCTACTAGGAAGATCAAGGCAGGCAAGAAAATACTGCCTGTTCCGTTGTTAGCGACCAGTATTGAGGTAATGAAGGCGATGATAGAAAAGTGCAGCGTAAGCACTCTTCTCAGCCTTTTTACTCGCTGGATGTCCATAGGAAGTAGGGCTCCAAGTCGCCTTGTGAAACATTGAACCAGTGAATGCGAAGTCGCGTGGAAGCTTTAGGGCCGAGTAAATTTGAAAAGGTCGTTTGAATCGACTGACTAGCCTGAGGTCGCGTGCTGACAACAATCAAACTTGGGTTGGCTAGCAGAGCGGGCGTCATGCTTTTTAGCGCTGCAGCAATGTTGGGATTGCCCGATGGTGATAACGTGGCCAATCGGTCCAACATGGAATTTCCAAGGACCGAGCTTTGAATTCCAGTGAGGCAAAATTCGCTATCTCCAGCGATACACACGGAAAGTTTGTTGCCGTGGGATCGAGCGGCTTGTGTCACCAGTGTTGCTACGAATGAAATCGCTTTTTCGCAGGCCAGAAGTTGTTCAGCATTCTCGGAATCTGTTGCTTGAAAAAGATCTAACAGGAGGCAAGACTGCTGTTGTTCCAACCGATCGAATTGCCGTACGGACAATTCACCTAATCTCGCGGTCGTGCGCCAGTGAATCCATCGACGCGAGTCGCCACTTGCCCACGGCCGCAAGCCATAGAAATCAGCCTCGTGCACTCCGACATGCGCGCTGGAATGATGATGACCGTCTCGCGAATTTTGGAGTAGCGTTTTGAATGCAGGCTTTAATTCGCCCAACTTGGGGTGCACAATGATCTCGTCGACTTGATCAATCACTCGCCATCCCCGGCCAAGCCCCAAGGGGAATCTAGTTGACAATGTGCAGGGCCCCACTTCGTACAAGCCTCGTTCGTGAAAGACCAAAGTATACGAGCCTTCGGTTTTCGACTGCGGCGAGATCTCATCGATAATAGCCTTGCCATGGCTGTTGGGACGTTTGCCCGCCGGCGAAACTTTTTTGATCGTATCATCGGCAATTACCAGCCACGCTCCCACCCGACGTTTCGAATTGGAAATCGTAAGCGTGCACTGAGCCTTTGCTCCCTGGTTGACGCGATTTAGAACGCGTCGTGTGGCATGTAGGCGAGCGATTGTGGTGATGTTGAATCGCCATTGCAACAAAAGCAATCCGATCATCGCCGCAGCGATCAGGATTAGCAAGCTGATGTCGCGGAGTACAGCACCGACAAAAATGAAGACTACAACGAAAACAAGGTTGGCACCTTCGCGAGTCAAACGAAAACGAACTTGCGAAAGACGATTTGCACGACGCAATCGCTTTCGCTGCTCCATATTTCGTTTCCACCTGCCGTAAAGGCCAAGTGGTTGCCGTCGCGTTACTTCGGTTGCCACAAAACTATCCTTAAACTGGCACTCGAACCGAACTCAGCACTTGATTGACAACATCCTCTGCAGCTGAACGGTCAGCGCCCGGCAACATACCTCGTGGTACGACTCGGTGAGCAAGCACTGGAACCGCCAACCCTTTAATGTCGTCAGGAATCACATGGTCGCGACCGCTAACCAGCGCGTGAGATTGCGCCGCGCGATAAAAGGCTAAAGTTCCTCGAGTGCTCACGCCCACTTGAATCGCTGATGAATCGCGAGTCGCATGGACGATGTCCAAGAGATAGTTGGCCAATGAACTCTCAAAGTGAATTTGTCGAACATCGCCTTGCAGCTTGAGTATCTGTGGAAGTTCGATGACTGGCTTCAATGTATCGACTGGTTCTCCGGTGCGGTGCGATGTCAGTAGGTCCAGTTCGTATTCCCGAGCCGGGTAGCCGACCGTGATACGAAGTAGAAAGCGATCCAATTGGCTCTCGGGCAGCAAGTAGGTGCCCTCGAACTCAAACGGGTTTTGCGTTGCGATGACCAGAAGCGGATTCGGCAGTCGATGCGTTTCGCCATCCACGCTGACTTGTCCTTCTCCCATAGCCTCAAGCAAAGCGCTCTGCGTTCTTGGAGGAGCGCGATTGATCTCATCGGCTAACACCACGTTAGCGAAAACGGGGCCTTGGTGAAAGGTAAAGTCGCCAGATGCCGAGTTGTATACCGAGCTACCAGTAATGTCGCTGGGAAGGAGATCCGGTGTGAATTGTAGACGCGTGAACTTGCCCGAAATGCTCTTCGCTATCGCCTTGGCAATCAACGTCTTTCCAACGCCTGGGACGTCTTCAAGAAGGATATGCACGCCAGCCAATAATGCTGTAATCACGAGCTTTACAGCATTGGGTTTTCCTAAAACCGCTTTGCCAATGTTGATACGAAGCTCGTCAAGCCCTGCCGATACGCTACTCGCAACTGTCATGAAGTTCCTTACACTATTCGAGGTCAAATCTTTATACCGACTTTTGCAGTTGGAAGATACTGGTCAACACCTGTTGTTCTACCGCTTGCGTGAAGCTTAGGTTCGTCGATTGAGTACGAATCTGATCCACAACTGAGAGATAAGATACGCTGTCCAAGGCTGTGTGGCTAAGTGATGGTTAAACGCGATGCGGCGACTGAATTTGTGTTGCATTCTATGCTGTACTGGTTGAAAGCTGAGCTGTTTTGAAATGACTCGAGATGATGGGGATTCGATGAGCGAACCAAAAGCGATCGAGAAGCGGCGGATTCAAAGCTCCATTGGATGGGGAGTTGCTTGGGCACTTATGGTTGGAGCTCTACTAATCGCAGTAGTAGTTTTTCGAATGCAGGCCGTCGACAGCGATCACGCTAAGGCGAACTTGGCAACCTACGTCGGGCTTCTATGCATCTGGATAACGACCGTAGTGTGCTTGTTTGGTTCACGACGTCATAGAGCGACCGTCGGGATCTTGATCGGTCCGATCGTTTGCGGACTGCTTTTTATGGCAGCTTTTCGAATGGAGCGAGTCGATGGTGAATTGATTCCGCATTTTGCTCTTCGCTGGAAGAGCCCGACTGCTTTGCCGAAGCTGGATTCATCTTCGGCCGACGATCAACGAGTTCTGTTTGAGCCGCGGTCGACTGATTGGCCGCAACTCTTAGGTCAAAACAGAGACTCGCATTTGCAAAGAATCTCCATCGAAACCGACTGGCAGAGCCGACCACCGAAGCTTCTTTGGAAACAAGCGATTGGCGAAGGTTGGTCAGGCGTCTCCGTCCGCGGGGATGTGGGTATCACGATGGAGCAGCGCGATCAGGAGGAGTGGGTCAGTGCGTACGATTTACGAGACGGTAGCTTGGTTTGGAAACATGCGATCGCGTGTCGGCACTTTGATTCGCTGGGCGGCCTGGGGCCGCGAAGTACGCCTGCAATATCAGGAGATCGAGTCTACGCGTGTTCCGCAGTGACTGAGGTCGTTTGCTTGGAATTGAAAACTGGAAGTTTGGTTTGGTCTAAGGATCTCGACCAGCTTGCAAACGTGAATCACAAAGAGTTGGAAGAAGATCTTTTGTATGGTCGTAGCGGATCGCCATTGGTCCTTGAATCGACCGTTGTCGTTCCGCTTGGCGGGAGTCAAAAAGCTTCATGCTCGTTAATCGCACTTGATCTTCAAACAGGCGAGGAACGTTGGCGAGCTGGCGATAAACAGATTAGCTTCGCATCGCCTCAATTGGCGGAGCTTGCTGGCGTGCCCCAGATTATTTATCCAACGAAGAAGAACTTGCTTTCGCTCGATCCAGCCTCAGGACGCGAGTTGTGGAGCTTAAGTTACGAAGGCAGTGGCGAAGCTCCTAACGTCGCGCAGCCGATTACTCTGGACGCAAACACGCTGTTCATCTCCAAAGGCTACGGAGTTGGAGCCAGAATTGTCACGGTGAATTGCAATGGTGTGACAACCGATGCTCAGCAAGCTAAGTGGGAAGCAACAGTGCTCAAGGAGAATCGGACTGTCTTGCGAACAAAATTCACAAGTCCAGTACTTCACAACGGACACGTTTATGGCCTGAGCGATGGAATTCTAGAGTGCGTCGATGTTTCCACCTTGAAAAGGAAATGGAAACAAGGTCGATACCATCACGGACACGTGCTTTTGCTGGAGAACTGCCTGCTGGTTAGTGCGGAAGATGGACGAGCGGTCCTGGTAGCCTCGGATCCCAACCAGTATCGAGAATTGGCACAGTTGGAGGTCATCGGTGGCGTGACTTGGAATCCTCCGACAGTTTCCGGCAATCGGCTGATCCTACGCAACTCATCGGAACTCGCTTGCCTTGAGTTGAATGCCTTGCCCTAGTGCTTTGTTCCAATTGAGAATTTGGGCTGCTCGTAGTGGACGAGGTTATGAGTCCCTGCAAATTACCGTGTGACCGGACTCGTTACCTCGTCCACTACCAAAAAAAACAAAAGGGAACAAAGCACTAGGGACTATTTTCAAAAAATCGCGAAAAAGCGCGTAAGGATTTGCTGGTTCACTACGACTAAGTATCTGCGCTCGATTTACTGCACGGTTTCGGGATAATGATCACGCGGGCTATGATCAAACATGGACTCTCGCTCAACTGCTTTCGAAAATTGCGACAAGTTGGTCAAGATGGCATCTGGACTTAGTTCTAATCTTTCAACTCCCATTGAGAAGCTTCCGCAGATGGATGCTTCACGAGCCTTGCTATTGGCTCGGCTGGAACTGCGTCGAGCCGTTGATTTGCTGTTCTTTTTCCCCCGGGCGTACGAACAGCCCGCGCCGCGTACTAGTGACGAGCATTTTCAAGAGAACCTGCGAGTTTCGTTTACTGGTACGGTGATCGACATCTCGGAAAAGGTGACGCAAAGCGGCAAGCATATGTTCGGACTCTTGTTGCGAACCGACGGCGGTGGGAATGTGCGTTTGATGTGGTTCAATCAAATGTTTCGTCGCAACATGTATCGGCGAGACGAGCGGTTGGTGGCAACCGGAATACTTCGCTCGACGGGTCTGAACTGGGAGATGATTCAGCCGCAGACCAATCCCGCCGACGAACAGCAGGTCGATGCGGATCGGCCTCTGCCAGTCTACTCGCTCACCGAGGGCCTGAAGCAATCGGCGATGCGGGCGATCATGAAGCAGTATCTGCCGCCATTGATCGAAGAGATTGACGAGGCTTTGCCGGAGGCGATGCGGAGTCGTTTGGAAATCCCAGGAGTTCATCAAGCGCTGCATGACATTCATTTTCCAGCGACGGAAGGGCTTGCCTCGGCGGCTCAGCGGCGATTCAAATTGCAAGAGCTGCTTGTGCTTCAACTTGCACTATCAATGCAGCGACAGCAACGTGAACGATCCTCGCAGGCTCCAGTTTGTGAGCCTTCCGGCAAGATTCACTCGCGGATTTTGAATCGGTTGCCTCACACGTTGACTCCCGATCAGCAGACTTCCATCGACGAAATTCGTCAGGATATGGCTCGGCCAATACCCATGAATCGACTGCTCCAAGGTGACGTTGGTAGTGGAAAGACCTTAGTGGCGCAGTATGCAATGTTGCTTTGCGTTGCCAATGAACATCAAGCAACGCTCATGGCTCCAACCGAAGTCTTGGCCCGTCAGCACTATGCGAATTTGCAGAAGAGCCTGAGTCACAGTCGCGTACGAATCGGACTGTTGGTTGGGACGCTTTCAAAGAAGGAGCGTAATAGCTTGTTGGAATTGATGGCGGCTGGTGAAGTCGATGTGGTCGTGGGGACTCAAGCTTTGCTCAGCGAAGACGTGCAGTTCAAACGACTAGGGTTGGTGATCGTCGACGAACAGCACAAGTTTGGCGTGCTTCAACGCGCTCGATTGCGACACGACAATCTTCAGCCTCATAATCTCATCCTCAGCGCGACTCCCATTCCGCGCACGATTGCGATGACAGCCTTTGGAGACTTGGATGTATCGACGATTCGAACCAAGCCGCCGGGTCGAGCTCCCGTGCATACTTATTTGGCCAAAGTCGACCAGTTGGAGTCGTGGTGGAAGTTCGTCGACAAGCAGATTGAACAAGGTCGCCAGGCCTATGTGATTGCTCCGCGCGTGGCACAAACTGCAGTGGACGAAGAGGATGAGAGTTCGGTTGGAACGAAATTGATTGCTTCGGCCGAAGGTGCCTTCAGCGAACTTCGGCAAGGCCCATTCGCTCATCGCCGCATAGGAATGCTTCACGGTCGCCTGGATTCGGAGATGAAGGAATCCGTCCTTGCGCAGTTCGCCAATGGAGAGCTCGATATCTTGGTTTCCACAACCGTGGTGGAAGTCGGAATTGACGTTCCGAACGCGACGGTAATTACGATCTTGGATGCGAATCGTCTTGGATTATCACAGCTTCACCAACTGCGCGGGAGAATCTCTCGCGGCAGCTTCCCTGGTTACGCTTGTGCGGTCGCTTCGGATGGCTGCGACGCCACCGACAACGATCGCCTGAAGGCCTTCGAGCATAGCAACGACGGCTTTGAACTGGCAGAAATGGACCTCAAGCTACGCGGTCCCGGTGATCTGTTGGGAACGTCCCAATCTGGATTGCCTGCGATGAGGATTGCCAACATCGTCGAAGACGCCGAACTGCTTGAGATAGCCAGAAAAGAAGCCCGTGAAATTCTCCAAAACGACCCCGAACTTGCTGATCCCGACCTTTCAAAGCTCGTCAATCAAACGCTCAAACGCTACGGCAAGTCGCTTCAGTTGGGAGATGTGGGTTAGGCCTGAAAAAAGCTAGATAGAATGCCCATGCTGTTTGGAATGAACAGATTCTTCATTGTGCTAAACAATCCCAAGCCAAAATATCCGAGCTATCCCGCCATTCCACGGCGTTATG
>CAUJKA010000129.1 GCA_963204965.1 Planctomycetota bacterium
GGAACCGACTCCGCGTCGTCACCACAGCTATCGTCGTGTTAAGCTGTAGCGATTAACCAAAATTTTCGGCGCAGGAGCTTTTTGTTGAAATTCGACAACATGGCTGTGTTAAGTTGCGCGGTTGTTGCAATTTGCGTCACCTGGAACATGCACGACACGGCTAAGTCACTTACCCAACAGGGTGGTTTTGATCGTTTTTCGGCTTAAAAAGCGTAAAAAGGCTTCGATCGCACCTACTCAGCAATCCATGCGGAGACTTGAAAGTGCGATGGCACGCAGTTTGCAATCAAGTTGTGCCCTGGACAATACTGTTGCAATTTGATGCCTTTTAACCACACCATCCCGCATTCCAACTTTTGCATCCGCTCAAAATTGGGGCGAATTTGGTGGCGATCGCTGTGGCTGGCAAATAAAATGCACTTGAAAGTCTCACTCAAGTTCGCCGAGAATTTCTTCCCTGCAAGCTTGAACTCATCCAAATACAGCTAGATTTCCCATCTCCTCCGGTCTTCAGGGAGTACGCAATGTCGGTCTCAAGATTCCTCTCGCTACTATTTTTGGCAGCAGCTCCGCTGACTGTTTGTGCTGGTGACATCGCGTCTGGTAGCGGGACGAGCCGTTGGGCAACCTTCGACGATGCCAGTCATCACCTTTATGCGCTGAGCCTTCAACCGAAGGAACAGCTCAACTATCCACGTCCTTCTGGATATGAAGTAGTAGTGTTGTTCGACACTTCCGCTTCGCAAACAGGTTGGGTTCGCACCGAAGGCATTGAGGTGTTGAACGAGTTTGCTGCATCGTTGCCAGTTGGAGCCAAAGTTGGCTTGGTGGCTTGCGATGTGGAGGCCGTCACGATGTCCACAGGCTTGGTTGCCTCGACAGATCCTGCTTGGGAATCGGCAGTATCCAAGTTGAAAAAGCGAACTCCGCTCGGAGCAACCGATTTGGCTCAAGCACTCCGCACTGCCAGCAAAATGTTTGGAAGTGAGTCATCGGTTCAACGCACGATTGTTTACATCGGTGATGGCGTCAACCGCCAAGGCTTTTTGACTCAACCACAGCAACGTGAACTTATTGGTTCATTGGTCAATTCTCGAATCTCGATTTCGACATTCCTTATTGGACCAGTCGTCGACATTCCAACCGTTGCTTCTATCGTGAATCAAACCGGTGGAGTTCTGTACTCTCGCGATGCAATTCAAGAGTCGACACAAGTTATTGGTCGCAATTTGGGTGCCAGCGTTTTGACTCCAGTCGTTTGGGTTGAAAAGGCTGAATTGCCAAAGTCGATCGAAACACAACTGCCTCAGCAATTTCCACCGCTTCGAATCGATCGCGACACCGTGATTGTTGGCAAGCTGAAGTCCACTGAAACTGCCAACGGAAAGATCTCTGTCGTTGGTAAGGTGGCTGGCAAGTCGATGAACCTATCGTGGGATATTGCTCCTGAAAGCAATCCTGACCTTGGATTCTTGGTAGCCGTGGTTGAACGTAATCAAGCTGATGGTGGTCTCAATTTGCCAGCGCTGGGTTCCGATGGACTTCGCGCGATGAGCTACTCGATTGCCGACAGTGCAACTGATTTGGTCAAGTCTGGTGGATTTGCTTTGCGATCAGGTCAACCTGCGAGTGCCAAGAAAATCGCTGAAGAAGCACTCAAGCAAGATCCGAACAATTCGGAAGCTATCGGATTGTTGAATGCAGCTAACAAAGCTCTTAACCCAGAAGACGATTCCATTCCAACCGGCAAGCTGATGCAGTTTGGTGGCAATGGTGATGGCGGCGCTACAATTCAAAGTGGTAGCGGTGACCTTCTAGCGAAGGAACTGGAGCTTCGTAAAGCTAGTTCGGAAGCAATGGAGAAAGACGTCCGCGTCCAATTGCGAGAACTTCGCAATATGGCTTCGAAGGACCCCACTCTTGCAAAGAATCAGTTGAAGCTGTTGATGGAGCGAGTTGACGATAGCATTGAACTAGACGGCACTTTGAAAAATCAACTTCGCGATCAAATTGGATCGCAGATTCAAACTGTAACAGTTGAAGAGTCGCGATTTGCTCAGAGAGCCATGCAGTCAGAGACTCTCCGAGCTCAAGCAGATGCCAAGCAACGCGCGCTCAATGAAACTCGACGTAGCGAAGAATCGCTCAAGCACTTGGTCGAACACTTCAATGAACTGATGGAAAGACAGCGTTATCTTGAAGCATCCAAAGATGTGTCGCCAGAGATTGAAAAGCAAGCACCAGGTACTGTCTTGGCGGCAATCGCTCGTGATGAGAGTTCCTTGCTGTCAAACTACTCGATCGTTATGGATGCATTCGAACGTCGTGAACAAGGCGTTGTAGATGCGTTGCGGGGCGTTGAAGAAGCGGCGATTCCATTCGACGGAACACCATCACCAGTGATCTATCCAGCTCCTGAAATTTGGCAAGCACTGAGTGCTCGTCGTAAGGAGCGTTACGGTTCGTTCAATCTGTCCGGTGGTGGCGATGAGAAAGAGCAGCGATTGTACGCAGCATTGAAGCAAACAGCTCAAGAGCCATTGAGCTTCCAAGCAACGCCGCTTTCTCGAGTCATCCAGCAATTGGAAGATGAATTCAAGATTCCGTTCTGGATCAATGCAGCCGACCTTGAAACTGAAGGCGTCGACCCTGACTCGGCGATTACCCTCGAGTTGCCTCCTGTATCTCTACGAAGTGCTCTGCGTCTGATGCTGAAGCCTCTGGGCCTAACCTACATCATTCGTAACGAAGTCCTGGAAATCACTACCGAATCAGCCGTTGATGATGGCGATGGAATTCCTAAGGTTTACCCAGTTGGTGACCTAGTTGTTCCTCCAATGTCCATGGGCGGCGGTATGGGTGGCATGGGCGGCGGTATGGGTGGAATGGGCGGCGGCATGGGCGGCGGTATGGGTGGTGGTATGGGCGGTATGGGCGGCGGCATGGGTGGTATGGGCGGCGGCATGGGTGGCATGGGTGGCGGTCGCGGTGGCATGATGGCTGTTGCAGACGATTCCTCCAAGAAGCCTGTCAGCAGCTCACGCGACGAAATGAATCCAGAAGCTTGGGTTGCCAAGTTCGAAGCCGCTAAAGAAGAAGAAATCAAGTCTCTCAATAAGGAAATCTCCGCTTTGGTCCATCGCCATGTTGAATTGGCGAAGGCTCATGTTGAGGCCAAGCAATTGGATGAAGCTCGCGGTGAGTTCCAACAGATCATTAACCTAGTCAATGGTCTACTGAGCGGTGGATACCCACAGCCATGGATGTACCAAGCACTCAGCCTGAGTATGGATGCTTGCAACTATCCTCACGCTGAAATTCGCCGAGTCCTACTGAGCTCGTTGGATTTTGACAACAACTCCGAGCAATCTTTGGAAATCGCTCAATACATGGCTCGCAAGGGAATGAAGAGTGAAGCTCTTCAATTGCTTCGCGATCTAGCAGTCGTTCAACCATTGCGATACGAAATCTATTCGATGGCTTTGCCTCTGGCAAAAGACACTGAAGAGCTTGAGCATTTGCGATGGGTGTGTGCTGGTATCGTTAGTAAGGCATGGCCTAAGGAATACTCCAGTATCTATGATCAAGCGAACATCTTGGCTCAAGCTACCAAGCTGAAGCTTGAACAAACTGGTCTTAAGGACGAAGCAAAGACCTTCGATGATGAAATCAAGAATGCCAAGCTGCGTGACTTGATCGTTCGAGTCACTTGGACCGGCAAAGCCGACCTTGATATTCGCGTTCAAGAACCGACCGGAAGCGTTTGCTCGGTAACCAACCCGATCACTCTTGGTGGCGGCGTCCTAGTTGGCGATACATCCAGCTTGGTTGAAAAACCACGCTTGGGCGGATTTTCCGAGTACTACGTATGTGCGGCCGGTTACGCCGGACAGTATGACGTGTTGATTCGTCGAGTTTGGGGTGAAGTTTCTGGTGGCAAAGCCACAGTTGAAATCTACACTAACTTTGGAACGCCAGAACAGAAGTTCATTACTCAAGAGATCAACATCGGTGAAAAGGCGGCTCTGGTTCAAGTTGAAGTCAAGAATGGACATCGACAAGAGCCTATTGCCGACGCTCAATTGGCTGGAATCAAGGCCAAGCAGTTGGCAACCAGCCGAGCTCTGTTGGCTCAAATCGGTTCAACTACAACCTCAGAATCTTCGCCATCGTCTGGAGGAGGAAGCTACGACAATGAGTACTACAACAGCAGTCGCTCTGACTACTTTGCGATGCGTCAAAACTTGATTCGCAACGGAGGTGGATTTGGATTCCCAGGCCGAGGCGGGGTGGTCGGTTATCAACCTGTGATCACTACCTTGCCAGAAGGTGCGTCGCTGTCTGTTTCCGGAGTTGTTTCGGCAGACCGTCGCTATGTTCGAATCTCCCCACAACCATTCTTCAGTGGTATCGGTGAGATTTTCACCTATAACTCGATTAACGGCAACACAGGTAATGGCGGCGCCGGAACTGGTGGTTTCGGTGGTGGCGGTCTAGGTGGTGGCGGTGGTGGCGGTGGTGGCGGTGGTGGAATTTTCTAATTGGCCACTCGTTAGCCGCAGACAACAGTATTAACTCTCAAAGGCGAGTTCGAAACTTTCGAACTCGCCTTTTTGCTTTTTGGGTCCCTTATTGTGCCACGCCAGTATCCGTCAGCCTTCTTCTGAGGCCTTGGCTGAGTTTACTAAACGATCGCTTTAATGCTATCAAAACTGGCTGCTAACTCCCGCTGGTTTCAATCCACAAGTCTCCCGTCTCAATCCTCTGCCTGCCGATAAGCGGGCTTGCAGTCCCTAGGGACAATTTGGGAAAAGAGTGGATCACTCACACCTAAGTTGTCCCTTTCACAAACTGCTCATGCTACTGACTCGAATCGATCGGTATCTGCTGTTTCTTTACTTTCGAGTCTTATTGATCTGCTTTGCATCGATCAGTGGGCTGCTGATCGTCATTCACGTCTTTAGCAATTTAGACAACTTCAACAAGCACTCGGCAGACGCCAAGATCACAATGTTGGATATCTTGCTGGAGTACTACGGCCCATATACGCTTTCCATATTCGAGCGATTGAGCGCCTTGTTGGCTCTCCTGGCAATGCTCTTCACCATCGGTTGGCTCAACAAGACGAACGAACTGACCGCGCTGCTGGCAGCCGGAATTCCTAAGCGGCGAATCCTACTCCCGCTTTGGCTGGCCTCGTTGTTTGTGATTTTCTCAGCATCGGTGACTCGAGAGTTTGCGATTCCGCCGTTTCAAGATCGCTTGGATCGCAGCCCTCAAGATCTAACTGGAAATTACCCGCGTCCAATACGCCCTGCTTACGATCCAGATTTACACGCACTGATCCAGGGCAAGCACCTGTTGCCACTCAACAAAGTCATTGTTGATATGCAGGTCAAGATGCGCGGTGGTCCTTTGGTGCAATCGGTTGGAAGTAAGTTGCTCGCTTCTCGCGGGAACTATCTTGAAGCTAGTTCGGATCATCCAGCCGGCTACTTATTGACCGATGTGCAAGCTCCACGAAACATCGACAAGCGACCTTCGGTTCGCGACGAGCAATCAGGGAATTACATGTTGATGACTCAGCTTGAACATCCCTGGCTGGAGAGCGGTACGTGCTTTTTACCAAGCAACATCGAATACGAAAATCTGCGCGGTGGTAGCGCCTGGAAACAGTTTGCATCAACCTGGGAGTTGATCACTCAATTGAAGTCGGAAAAGACACCTTCCTCAGGCGACGATCTGCGAGTCAGCATACACCAACGTCTGATCCGACCAGCGATTGACTTTGTCGTCCTGCTTTTAGGCGTGCCCATTCTGCTTTCGCGACCCGATCGACATATGTTTTGGCTTGCCGGAGTCAGCTTGGCAATCGTGGGAGGCTACACCGGTGTCACCATGGGACTCGCCGCGCTCGGTTCGTCGGGTTATCTACTCACTCCGCACTTAGCAACTTGGCTTCCAATAGTCTTGTTCCTGCCCTGGGGTTGGGCCAAAACATGCCAAGCGATGAATACGTAAGCTGGAATCTAAGCGCCAGATTGTTTAACGGCAAGCCGCAGGCAACTACTTCTCACCACTCCATGTTGACGATCGACCCCACGAGCCAAACGGTCATGATAACGAATAAAGCAAACGCACATTAATGATCACAGGACCAACGCAAAATTAGACCACAGCAACAGTCGCCTCCGGCTTGCCGTTAAACAATTCATCGCTGCGACTGCTTTCGCACCTCTGCAATACGCAATGAATACTGGCAAGGAATTCTGGCGAATCCCACTACGCTACGAGTTCGCCGAAGGCTTCTTGTAGAGAAAGGGATTGAGCGATGGATCGTTGTACATCTTGAATTGTCGGTAGGTCTTATGCACAGCACTTCCATCGAATAGATCTCGAAGCAACGCTCGCAACGAGTTACTTAGATCTTTACGTTGTTCCAGGCAAACACTCCATCTACCCAGCGTCCTCTCGCGATGCTCTGTGGAAGCATCATCCCGATCGCACTGTTCCCGATAGTGATAAATACGAAGCGATAGAATACTCAATCGGTCGATCACGCTACCCGCAGTTTCCGTATTGTGCCGTGCGTTATGCTTGAGTTGGATCGATTCTCGCTTCAAGACTTCGGTAATCCAGTCATCGATCTTCTCAATGTGATCGTTGCGAGCCTGATTGAGGCGATCGATGTTGCGCTTGACTTGAGCAATCTGCGAATCGGTGGCCTCAGGACTTCTGGCAATATCTTCCTGATGCCAGAGTTCGAAGTTGTAAAGGTGTTGCTGGCAAATGATTGCTAGCGGAATCAGCAGATCGTCAACTTGATCGTTGACAACATTTTGCTGATGCCACAACAAAACTTTGGCCTCGTGCAACTGAAGGATTTGATCCACATCTAACATACGATCGCTCTTAATACCCATGAAAAAACTAGGCAAATGCCCCCAAAACTACTCCAACATCTTACCTCCGATCTGCTCTGCATGAGGGAGCCAGTTCGTCACACTGGGGAAACTTCGTTGACCTGATAAGACTTATTGCCGCCGAACTTTTTTGCGAACCTCTACAACACGTCTATCCGATACAAACTGAGGATTCGTTCTGTCCGTTAGCGGCAGAACCACGCTTGATGCTAGAAGGATTTGCCATGCGTTACAGTTTGTGCCTTGTCGTTGTTGGATTGCTAGCAACATCAGCCAGCCTCAGGGCTCAAAACGGCAACTTTGTTCCCGGCTCAGGTACGCTCCTTGAAAAGGTCGGCGACGACTTCGAAGATCCCAACTGGGACTACATCTTCAATGAGCCCAAGAGTTCCGAAGAGCTCAACGAACGTCAAAACTTGCCACTGGGCAAGTCAACCAATGGTCGATGGTACGAAGGCGCAAAGCGTGGGCAACCCGATGTGGTTCGTCGCGTTGATACACCGGAAGGCGGTTTACCAGGCAGCACCGGATCGATGATGTTGAAGTCCTTAAAGACTGGCATTCCCGGTTCAACCACGTTCAAGATGCAACAAGAGGATTTCATTCTCAACGTTCAGTATCGCACTGGCGGATCGATCCCCGTTTCGCAGAATCCTAGCGTAACAACTCGCATTTACCTTCCTCCGACCTCCGAGTGGGAACGACGCACAGGTCCACACTTTGCATTTCGCGTAGCTCTCGAGACCACCAAGAAGACTCCTCGCAAAGTCTTTTTCCTAGGTGAAAAGGAAGAGGATGAAGTTTACTGGCCAGGCTTGTTCATCTGCATGGACACCAAAGAGCAGACTCGCAGCGAAGAGGACAGCGTTTACTTCCGAGTCCGCGCCAACGGCCAAGGCGGCGACGTGAAGGGACCAGCGATTACCGAAATGGGCTGGTGGACTCTGGGGATTGCGATCTCCTCCAACGGCGCAGTTCACTACTACGCTCGTCCTGGCATTGAGGATTTGACGGCCGATGATTACATCTCGACCCAGTATCCTTACAACTACAAAGCCGAGACATTCCGATCAGCGTTTTTCAACATTGTGAATATGGACAACGGTCGTTCATGGACATCAACTCTGATTGTCGACGACACCTTTGTCTTCCTTGGAAACACACCAAGCAGATCATCGGCCGCTCAAATGGCTCGTCGTTCTACTAACGAAGCGCCAACCGCTCGATTGGCTCAGCAACCACAAAGTAAGCCAGCCGGAAAGCCAGCGAGCACGACTCAAACTCAAACAAGACAGACGCCGTCGAAGCAAAGTCAAGTACGACAACCGCAATCCAAGAAATCTCCGGCAACTGAGTCAACTTCAGAGCCCGATACGTCCGGCTCAATTTCCGACGACTCGGCTTACTATCGCTAGGCAAACTTCCTGCTAGTGCGACTCGAACACTAGTTCGGCAACTGAACAACTTCGCCTTCGTGTATCGAAGCCAGCTTGCGGTGGATTTCCATGTCCATCTCATAGAAGATGGCATGCACGCTGCCGTCAGCAAGTGCTACGTTCCAGTTAGCTCGGTGAGCACTACCGAATTCGTGACAAGCAAGACACGAATTCGGACGGTCAGCGTGAGGCTTCCTAGCTGCGAAACGAACATTGGAGTTCGACGACTCGGGATGATCGATCCAACCTGTGATCGGAGCACGGTCACCAAAGTCTTTACCGTTGGTGTAGTTATTCGAGCTCATGGCTTTTTCGCCAATCATATAGGTGTTGCTCAAGCCATCAGTAATGCTGGTCGGCTTGGTGTAAGTCCCTAACTGCCAGAATCCATCGCTCATCGTAAGAATCTTCCGCGACTCGCTACTGTCTTGAGTATGCGATCCATCGGCCACATCGTCGGGAACTGCTGGCCCGCCATTCATCGCGTAATCCATTCGCGCGGACAACTCGCCAAATCGCGGCTGGTAATCTTCCAACAACGGATAAGCTTCTGCAGATCTTCTGGATGGACAATACAATCCAGGGATGGGAGTCTTAAGTAACTCTCGGTCTTGTGGCGTGAGCGTCATCGACTCGGCCGCTCCATAAACACCCCATCGCTCGGACAGAACGGGCTGCTCCATGAAGATCATCGCTTTAGCAAGCCAATTCCAGCCTCGCTTGCGAGCGTCCGGACCGCGTCCAAACTGCACAAAGGCGGGAGTCGATTCGCCAGCATACGCAGGAAAGTACTTATAGGCCGACTCATAATTGCAACATGCCAAGGCAAGCTGCTTCAGATTGTTGCGACACTGGACCTGCCGCGCGGCTTCTCGAACAGCCTGAACCGCAGGCAAGAGCAATCCAATGAGGATGCCGATGATCGCAATACAAACCAACAATTCGACGAGCGTAAATCCGTGTCGCGAGCTGAAAGTGATTTGTTTTTTTCGCATCGTCATACTCGCTCGACTTCAATTAGCTCGAATGGCCTTTGAACCAACCGGCATTGTATCGCATTCGTCGAAATGAGCCAAACAAATAGTTTCAGCTTGCTACTAACAACACAAATAGGTTTCCAAACCAGCCGAAATGCAGTTAGGCTCTGGTTTCTTGGCGATGGCAACGACAGGGTGTTGTTCTAGTTTTCCTAGCCGCACAGTCACTCAAGTCTCAAGTCTCAAGTCTCAAGTCTCAAGTCTCAAGTCTCAAGTCTCAAGTCTCAAGTCTCAAGTCTCAAGTCTCAAGTCTCAAGTGCGATCTGCATGCCTTGATCGCACAGTTGGCGAGCTAATGCAACGGTCGGCGCTTCGGAGATGAAGCGTACGATGGGCTCGGTATTGCTGCCTCGCACCAGCAGCCAACGATCGGGCCATTCAAGCTTGAGCCCATCCAGCGTCCCGGCTGTCGCATCCTTCATCGCGCCACACAGTTTGTCGTAGAGCTTCGGCAACAAGGCTGTATCCATCTGCACCTTGTCTTTGACCATTGCTAGTGGAGGCAACTGAGCGACATGTTGCGAAACAGTTTGACCCGACTCAGCCAACAGACTCAATATCCGAGCCATCCCCACGAAGCTATCGCGAACGTAGCCGACCGACGGATCGATGGGGCCACCATTGCCTTCGCCACCAAAGACTGCCGCGTTTGCGATCATGGCATCTGCAACGTTGGCCTCACCAACTGCTGATTGAAGCAACTTGTGTCCATACTTTTCAGCGACGAATCGCGAAACACTGCTAGTGGCACAGTTGGTCACGATGCAACCTGGCTTGCTCACCTTCGGCAAGGCTTGGAGTAAACACAGAGCTAACGTCAACTCTTCGCCAATGAACTTGCCATGCTCGTCAATCACAGCCAGTCGATCTGCATCGGGATCTTGGCAGAAGCAAACGTCAAACTTGCCATCCTTAGCTCGCTGACTAACCTCGACCAAGTTCTCCGCCAGTGGTTCGGGCTTATGCCAAAATTGCCCATTGGGCTCACCGCCCAACACCGTAACATCGCATCCCAGTGCTTCCAGCAATCGAGCACCCAACAATCCGCCGGCACCGTGATTGCAATCCAACAGAACGCGGAATCGTTTTGATCGCACCAACTCCTGATCGACAGTGCTCAAGACCAAATTCAAATGAGCCTCATGAGCGTCCTCGATGGGAATCATGCGGCCGAGGTCATCGACCGAAACCCAGCGTTGCGAATTCGATCGATAGCCCGCCAACACGTTCTCGCCGATGCTCTTGGACAGCACGCGACCGTCACTGCCAAACAGCTTTAGTCCGTTGTACTCTTTGGGATTGTGGCTGGCCGAGATCTGAATCCCACCAACTGCCTTCAGAAGGCGAACTTGAACACCAACGGTCGGTGTGGAAGCCGGCCCCAGATCCGCAACATCCAGCCCATGAGCTTGCAAAGAAGCAGCGACAGCAGCCGACAACATCGGACCACTACTGCGTCCATCGCGACCGATCACCACAATTCCTCGAGGCAACGTCACAGCCAGTGCAGCCGCATAACGAGCCGCTACCAGTGGTGTGAGCTGATCTCCGATAGTGCCCCGCAAGCCACTGACGCTAATGATCGGTTCGGACATGGACGATTTCTTTCAAAGACAAGGTAACGCACTCTCACCGCAAGATTATAACGACGCTCCAAAGTATACCTAGGGAGTCCCCCACATGACTTTACTGGCACATTGACGTACAATTTGCGGCTCATTTTCCGTACTCCATAACAGTGCGGCTCCACCGAAACTGACCAAAACTGATCTTATCGACCATGACACCTCAACAAGCTCAACAGCTCGCTCAACAAGCCGTTAGCGATGGCAAACTCACCGCCGCAGCTCTCGAAAACCTCACCGTTTGGCTTACCGAGGCCCGCTACGCCAAATATCAAACTGCGATCATCGCGCACATCGAACAAGGTCAGTGGCAAAAGCTGGACGATGTCTTTTGGACAATCATTCCCTTTGGCACCGGCGGTCGCCGCGGGCGGATGTACGAATTTGGCTCCAACGCAATCAACGAACGCACCATAGGTGAAAGTGCGCAAGGCTTGGCAACCTATATCCTCGAACAGCCCGGCAGTCAGTCTAAACAACTCAAGTGTGCCATCGCTTACGACACGCGTCATCGATCCCGCGAGTTTGCCGAACTGTGCGCATCGATCATGGTCGCCAATGGTTTCGAAGTTTTTTTCTTAGACGAATATCGCGCCACTCCGCAACTTTCCTTCGCCGTTCGCTACAAGCATTGCGACTGCGGCATCATGGTCACCGCCAGTCACAATCCTCCGTCGGACAACGCAGTTAAGGTCTATTGGTCCACTGGTGGACAAATCTTGCCGCCTCACGACAAGGCGATTATCGATCGCGTCATGACGGTCGACGCTATTAAGACCGTTGACTTTGACAAAGCGCTAGCCGACCGCAAAGTGAAGATCTGTACACAGGAAATCGACGCCGAGTTTCTCAAGCAAGTCCTAGCCTACTCGTGGGATGGTCCACGCGATGCAAAGATCATCTTTTCACCGCTTCATGGAGTGGGAGCCTTCGCGTGCATGCCCGTTCTGCAAGGTGCTGGATTTAAAGATGTCGAGCTCTATGGTCCGCACTCACAACCCAGCGGCGACTTTCCCAATGTTCCTGGCCATGTCAGCAACCCGGAAAACAGTCGAGTCTTCGACGCCATCATCGTTCGCGCGAAAGAGATCGGCGCAGATGGCATCATCGCTACCGACCCCGATTGCGACCGTATCGGTTGCGCCGTACCACTGACTCTGCAGCCCGGCAGCCCATGGGAAACGCTTTCAGGAAATCAAATCGGCGCGTTATTGTCCGACTATGTTTGCAGTCAGTTCAAGAAGCTAGGAAAGCTGAATCCAAAATCTTTCTTAGTCACCACACTGGTAACCACTAAGCTAACCAGCCGTATTGCCGAAAGCTATGGCGTGCGCAGCGAGAGCAACTTGCATGTCGGCTTTAAGTGGATCGCTGGAGCCATGGATGAATTTGGCGCCGATGACTTTGTCTTCGGTACGGAAGAATCTCATGGCTATTTGATCGGACAATATGTTCGCGACAAAGACGGTGCGGCTGGCACGCTGTTGATGGCTCAACTGATCGCCCAGCTCAAGAGCGAAGGCAAGACACCACATCAGCGACTGGACGAATTGTTCAAGCAACACGGTTGTCATCAGGAGACGCTTGTCAATGTTCAGATGGAAGGCAGCGAAGGCATGGCGCTGATGCGAAAGCTGATGGAAGCGTTTCGCAAGAGTCCTCCAACGACGCTGGGCGGCATCA
Source organism: Planctomycetota bacterium (assembly GCA_963204965.1). Taxonomy (GTDB): domain Bacteria; phylum Planctomycetota; class Planctomycetia; order Pirellulales; family Pirellulaceae; genus Aureliella. The sequence continues at coordinate 12,705 of CAUJKA010000129.1, forward strand.
AGGTCGCTCAGGTTCGCGATTACAAGTCGCTGACCATTCGCCTTGCCGATGGAACCACAAAGCCGTTGGTCGCCCCGCCAGCCGACATGGTCATGCTGGATCTAGAATTGGACGGAAACTATTTTGCAGTGCGTCCGTCGGGCACTGAACCCAAAGTCAAGTTTTACATGTTCAGCTACTGCCCACCGGCAGAAAGCCAGGACCTTGGACAAGCCAAACAAGTGCTCAACACGCGTTTAGCCGCTTTGGAGAAGGATATTCGTGCTTACGTGGCCGAAGTAACCAAGTAGGCTAAGAAACAGCTAGAGGCAATTTGCGGCACTTACTCACGCTTGCCCATCGGTCTTTAGCACAATAGATGCTGTAGCGAATTGTATTTTCAGCTATGATTACAGCTTCACAACCAACTCATCGAGGACAAAGGTCATAGTGACTTCGCGACGTGAAAAGATTGAAAGCATGCTGGTCGCAGAACCAGGCGATGTCTTCCTGCGCTACGCGCTTGCGATGGAGATGGAAAAGGCTGGTGAGCTTGACCCGGCGCTGGCCGTTCATGCTCAACTAGTTAAAGAGCAACCGCCTCACATCGCGTCCTATTTCCGATCAGCTCAGATTCTGGCGGATATTAACGAGATCGAGAAGGCTCGCAGTTTCCTCCGCGATGGTATCGAAGCCGCTCGAGATGCGAAGGATTTTCACGCGGCAGCAGAGATGGGCGAGATGCTTAGCAGCCTTGGCCAGTACGGTGAGTGAGAGTTGATTGCTACGAGGTGGATTTATCACGGAATGTGCGCGCATTGCACGATTGCAGTGCCTGAACATTTCTGCCCCTTGCCTTGAGTGAGGCTGAGTAGACCCATGGAAGCCGACTTGGTGGACTTGCAGGCCGACCTGCGCGGAATCATTCGCGGCGATGTCTATTTCTCTCCGATCTTTCAGCAGTTGTACGCTAGCGACGCCAGCATACATCAGATCACACCGCTGGGAATCGTGCGACCTCGCTCGGTTCAAGATGTCTCCGAACTGCTCAAGTACTGTCACGAACGGCAAATCGCCATCTTCCCGCGCGGTGGCGGAAGTGGTCTGGCTGGCCAATCGTTAGGACGCGGCATCGTCGTCGACTTCTCGCGCTACATGCGACGCATCTACAAGCCCAAAGGGACAACGGTTCGTGTTCAATCGGGCGTCGTTCAAGCCGACTTGAACCGCGAGTTGAATCGCAATAACCTCCTCTTCGGCCCCGATCCTCCGACTCGCAGTGTGTCCGCAATCGGCAGCATGATAGCCATCGATGCTGCAGGCAGTCACTTCCCACGGTACGGCTCGACTGGCGACAGCATTGAATCGTTGCAAGTGGTTCTATCCAGCGGTGAAGTTGTCGAACTCGCACAACATGACTGGACCGCCTCGCATGCGAACCAATCGATCGTTGGAAATTTAGCACAGCAAGTCGGCTTAGTGCTGCAGCAGAACTCCGCATTGATTGTCAAAGCTCCGTGGGGCGACGTCGCTCGTGGATGTGGTTATCGCTTTGAGAAAGTACTCGACGGGGAACGAGTCAACCTAGCCAGATTGATTTCGGGCTCCGAAGGAACGCTGGGCTTAATTACCGAGGCAACGCTGAAGCTCGAGCAGATTCCGCCGGTGCGAGGGTTGATGCTGCTTTTCTGGGGCCGACTAGAGATCGCGGCCAAGGCTGCTGTTGAGCTTCAGAAAGAACCACTGAGCGCATGTGATCTGATGGACCGTCGCTTGCTGGAAATTGCCCGCGAGTCCGAACCGGCTTATGCTTCGATTATCCCCAAAGGCGCTGAAGCGATGTTGCTGATCGAACTGCAAGGCGATGAACCCGCCGCAGTACGCAATCAGTTGATGCAGCTTCTGCAACGATTGCAGCGACGTGGCAAAGCGGTACTGTCCTATCGCTTGACGACCGACACTCAAGAGCGCAACATGCTGTGGCGATTAGCCCGACGCGTCGTCCCACGCCTTTATCGCCTGAAAGGCAATTTGCGTCCTTTGCCTTTCCTGGAAGATATTTCAATACCGCCCAAGCGACTGCCTGAGTTCTTGGTTGAGGTGCAAAACGTACTCAAAGCCGAACGCGTGACGGCAACACTTTTCGCCCACGCTCTTCATGGCCAAATTGATGTTCGACCCTTCTTAGATTTGGCTAACACCGAACACCAATTGTTGCTCGATCGCTTGTGCGAGGCGATGTATGCCAAGGTCTTTGAATACGGCGGAACGATATGTGGCCAGCACGCACTTGGACTCAGTCGAGCAGCTTGGGTAGAGAAGCAATTGGGCAATCGCCTGGATCTCTGTCGCAAGGTCAAACAAATCTTTGACCCAACGGGAATATTGAACCCTGGAAAATTCCTCAGCCCTACACCCCCGCGCGTCAACGAACAACTTAGGCCCGTACCCTCGTATCAGCCTAAACAACAATCGATTGTCATTGGCAACTCCTCGATTCCGACTGGCAATGCCTTCGAATCGGCCGCCAGCGAAATTGGCTCAATCGCTGTAGATAACATGATGACCGGCGAAATGGCCAAGGCGCCTTTCGATGAGACACTGCCGGTCGTCGACGCTAATTCTGGACAGGCTCCCGCCGAGAGAATTCAATTGCCGACTCTGCTCGAGTGGGACGATCAAGCCTCGTTGGCTTACACGGCTCGAAGCTGTAATGGTTGTGGACGCTGTCGCACCAGCGCTGCGGCCGAACGCATGTGCC
>CAUJKA010000130.1 GCA_963204965.1 Planctomycetota bacterium
GAAATGCCCATGGCGTGGAGTATGGTTGCGGCATAGTCCTGAGGAGAGACTGGCGATTCGGCTGGGTAGGCGGCATGGCGATCGCTGCTTCCATAGACTGTACCCTGCTTGATTCCACCACCAGCCAAGATTCCACTGTAACAGAATGGCCAGTGCTCGCGACCGGCATTGTTCTTAGTGATTTGCGGACGACGACCGAATTCACCTACCCAGGCGATAATCGTCTCATCCAACATACCGCGTTCTTCTAAGTCTTGAATCAACGCCGAAAGCGCGATGTCGGCGGGTGGGATGAGATCGTTCTTAAGTCGGTTGAAGTTGTCGCCGTGCGTATCCCAAAAATTCTTGCCGTCATTATGCCAGTTGACCGAAACAAACGGGACTCCATGCTCGACCAATCGCCGCGCCATCAGCACGCTTTGTCCATGAATGTTGCGACCATAACGCTCGCGAGTCGCAACCGACTCCTGAGTCAAATCGAAAGCTTGACGGACTTGCTTCGAAGCCAGGATGTCAATCGCCTTGGTTTGATGCTGATGCATGGCTTGAATACCGGCAGCTTGCTCAAGTCTTGCTTGCTGATTGTCCAACAACTGCAGTAAGCCTTTTCGAGATTCCAGTCGATCAAGTGTGATGTCGTTGGGAAGTGAAAGCCCCTGAGGTCGCCAATCGGGATGGTTGAGGTCGCCGCTGAGTAACATGCCGTCGTAAGCCGAACCCATCCAACCACCATGTTGCCCAGGAGCCACGCCTCCTGGTGCGGCCGGATGCAGGGCCTTCCAAGGCATGGCCACAAACGATGGCAGACCGTTGTCGGTTGGTCTGAGCTTTGTAAGCAGCGAGCCCAGGTGCGGCGAGTCCTTGGAACTAGGTGGATCAGCGTCGCTCTTCACCACTGGTGCAAGATGTCCGGTGAGAGTCGCATGGCCGCTGGAAAGGTGTGCCGGGTCATCGTGAGTGAGCGATCGAATGATCGATATCTTGTCGGTCAGTTGCGCCAGTCGAGTGAAGTGTTCCGAAATTTGAATCCCGGGAACTTTGGTGGCGATCGGTCGGAAGTCGCCTCGCACTTCGTCAGGAGCGTCCGGCTTGGGATCAAACGTCTCCAGTTGACTTGGTCCGCCCCACATGAACAAGAAGATGCACGCTTTGGCTCGCGGTGTCGCGGCGGATGCTTGGCCCGCTCGCGCGAGCCCCGACCAGTTACCAACGTTCAATCCTAAGGCACTCAGAGCACCCGCTTGCAAGACGGATCGTCGACTTATCCGACGACTTCGTACAAAGTCATTGCATCCGTGAAATGAACGATCGTTAGTCACTTGTTCTGCTCGCTAAGGTGGGCAGCATCACTGCTGAGTCTTGGCACTGGTAAGTCTGGGCCAAAAGGAAGTGAGCTGAATGCGATGTTGGCTAAGGTGGGACAGGAGGCGGGAGTGTGTGGTGGGCTCTGGCCGAACTCGATGGGCGGGACGCCCGCGCACCAAAGAGTATAGTCGTCGAAGGCACTCAATTGTACGCTATTTTGAGACGACAAGGCCGGGAAGCACGAGAAGGCCTTTGAATGGGTCTCTTGCAAGAGCCATTTCTAGCTCAATTGCGTCGATGCCATTTCAGATCCCCAGCAGCCGCTGGGTTCGAAAGCGAATTTGGATCGGCGAGTCCCATGGATCCCGAACCGGTTGGCAAACTTGACAATCGTCCTGGACTCGACCCGGTGTTAAGCTGTCGAGCCAACATCTTCTCGCTTTCAGCCAAACGCATTTCCAATTGCTGAGCGGAACGCTCGGCAGATTCTCGTCGTTGTCGTTCGGCACGAAACTCAGACAACAATCGATTGTTCTCGACCTCAAGCTGCTTCAATTGCTTGCCAGCTCCCATGGAATTACAGCCAGCAGAGCTTAGAAGCACTCCGGACAAGATTGCGATAAATGCTGCCTGACCCCATGGTAGGCGACGGCGGGTGGCGCTGAACACCTCAGGCTCCTTTTCCATAAGGACTGTACAAAGGTTGCTCAGATCTGAAAGATTTCAAATTTGAGGAGTTACGCTCAAGAGTATCAAGTTACTTCTGTTGGGTGTAGATCGATTTTTGGGAGTTATTGACCTGTAGTGTTAGAGCTTCATGTGCCTGCCGTTATTGAACTCTCCCGCGCGCTGACTCTACCGTTAGCACTTTACTAATTCGCGGGAGAGTCGCGTGGCGAGTGGTGCGAGCCATAAGCGGTGAGGGTAAAAAATGTCAGCTTTGGCAGGTGACCTGAGTCAGTTTCGAAGCTTGAGGCGAATCGCGTCAATCGCCGAAGAGAACCGGACGCTAACGCGGTTCCGGCTGGTTTTTCAAGCCGATGGGATTGATCTTCGCATCCAACGAAAAAAGGGCTAGCAAAAGCTAGCCCTTGATTTTGGTTGGCAACTGTTCCTGGCAAGCCAAGAACTATTTCTTAAACATGCTAACGAGTGCTTGAGTGATGCCACTGGTCAGCGAATTGGCCTGGTTGTTCTCCCAAGCCCACATGTTGCGAATCACATCCGAAACTAACAAGCCGCTGAAGGCAAGTAGAAGTAGGATTCCTAGCAATGCGACGACTTGGAACGACGAATAAGGTACTTCGGGTGAAGCCATCATCGCGCCGGGAGCAGCCGTTGGAGCCATTTCGGCGAACGCATCGTCCGCATCGAAACCGCCTCCACCAGCGTCCATGTCTGCAAAGGCATCCATAGGGCCAGCATCAGGAATAGCCACGGCCGCATCACCGAACTCGGACGAGTCCTCTAACTCGATGACTTGAGAACCACTATCGTCGTCATTCTCAAGCCCGCCCGATGGCGACAATTGAAAGTCTTCATCTTGTTGGAAGTTAACACCACTGCCGATTCCGCTGCCTGATCCGCTTACGCCTGATCCAGCATCCGAGCCTTCCAAGGCAAGATCCAAGCCGCTAATTCCGCTGGCCGCGAGATCCAAAGGTTCGTCTTCGAGCGAAATGCCGCTGTCCGCAGGGCTCATCAAATTGATGCCGCTATCAGCAGCCAGTGCTAGGTCGCTTCCGCCACCAAGAACAAGGTCATCTTCTAATTGTAAATCGTCTGAGAGATTCAGGTCGGAACCCAAGCCTGACTTGATCGCAGGATCGCTGTCGCCACGAATCAAACCGCTTTTGTCTGGTGAGAGCGACAATTCTGAACCGCCGGCAAGATCCAATCCCGACAATGCACCTGATCCAAGCTCAACATCAGAGCCGACGCCTGACCCGGGCAACTTCAGCTTGGCGTCGCTACCGGAACCGAGTTTCGGAGTCGAACCGCTGAGAACATCGGAAAGGATTTCGTCACTGTCTTCCATAGCCAACGACAATTCATCATCATCGTCGTCACTGCTGGCGAGCTTCAAACCACTCTCGTCAACTTGCGAAATTCCGCTTCCGGCACTTGGCTCGCCAAGCGTCAGATCGGAGTTTGCGACTAAACGAATGTCGCTGCTTTGTGGATCGACTTGTAAACTAATATCGCTGCCGTCGCCGATGATAAGTCCACTGCCGCCAGTAAGTCCGCTAAGCGCTGAACCTAA
>CAUJKA010000131.1 GCA_963204965.1 Planctomycetota bacterium
TTAATTGTCGCACCTGTCTCCGACAGGATTTCCCTTTTGTTTTTAGGGTAGTGGACGAGGTAACGAGTCCTGTCACACGGTGATTGGGTGTTTGGGGGGTGTTTGGGGACACAGCATTTGCGATTCAGTAATGCTGTGTCCGCATGCTATGGCAAAGCGATTGAATCCCGTTGGAAACGGGAGCGACTTTTAATTGTCGCACCTGTCTCCGACAGGATTTCCCTTTGTTTTTAGGATAGTGGACGAGGTACGAGTCCTGTCACACGGTGTGTCGCCACTTTGTGGCTGGAGCTCTGGACACTTAAACGCTTTCTTTGCTGTGATTAATGGTTGGGTTGTTGGCATTGATCTGCTTGTAGATGATTGCAATTTGCCTACGGCCTGCATTATGATTCCTGCCGAGCCACCAAGGCTGATTCCCTTCCTCCCTTTTGTGTCACGAGGCGAGAATGATTCTCAGTCTTGCTTTGTGGAACAAGTCTGAACTAATCCGGGCCCGTGTTATGACCAACCTTTTCGACGATATCCTCATTCCAGGCAGTCCAGGTGGCAAGCAATCGAGTACTCCATCGCTCGAACCTCCTATTCTCAATTCTTCAAAGTCAACCGCCATCGGTTGTTGGTTAATCGCCGGCTCAGCTTTTGTATTGCTGATCTTGGTGCTCGGCATAGGGGGCTTTTTCTTAGTTCGCCGTCAGATGCGTGTGCAGCAGGAGATCGCTCAAGCCGAAAAAGCGGCCGAGGCTCAACGGAGATATATCGAGGAGCTCAACGCAAACAAAGACGCGAACACATTGAAGTATTTAGAAGAGGTTGAAAGGTTGCGGGGGGCTGAGGAAGAGAGAATGCAGAGAGCGAGGCAAGCGGGTGAGCAGGAAGCTAAACGCAGTCAAGAGGCCGCCAGAATCGCTCGAGAAGAAGGCATGAATTACAGTCGCCTCCAACACGTTACGCAGGGCCTGACCGCCTTCCGCATGCAAGCTGATTCAGACTATGTACTGCCTAATGGTGGCGACAAAGGTTCTGGATTGTCATGGCGCGTTCACCTGCTTCCCTACTTGGGCCTCAAATCGCTTTACCTCAAGTTCGATCTAAACCAGCCTTGGGACAGTCCTCAAAACTTGCCATTGATCGCAGAGATACCAGATCTCTACGGTCCAGCGCCTGAAGGCAAAACTCGATTGCGAACTTTTTTGAATGCAGATGGTGTGGGTGCGCCCTATTTACAATCACGACAAGTCGTTGATGGATTGGATCAGACCATTGTTGTCGTTTGCGTAGGACGAGACAAAGCGATCGAATGGACTAAGCCAGACGATCTTGAGAGTGAACTGCAAAGTGGAGATCTCTATGAGGTGGTCGGTTGGCCTTCGCTCCAGTCAACACCGACTCCTGAGGATGAAGCTATGGTACGTTTGGGATTTCCAAAAGCCCAATATTTTTTCCTGTTCGGTGATTTAGTCTTGCAAGCTTGGCTCCGCGAAAGCGATCAGAAGTTCCTAAAGGCGATGCTCTCACCGAACAAAGGCGAGCTTGTTCGCTTTTCACGCGTTCCCGAAGGACTTGATGTTCAACAGCTTATTGAACCAGAATTGACTAGTCCTGCGATGACTTCAGACCAAGAGCTTAAAGCTGTTCGGTCACAATTGGAAGTTGTCGCGAAAGGAGTCAAAGAGCTTCGGGAGGCGATGCTTCGTGACTCTGGTCTAATCAGGCAGAATCCTGATCTTTCGTGGCGAGTGTATTTATTGCCGTATATTGGCCACGATGAGTTGTATCGGAAATTCAAGCTGGATGAACCATGGCATAGCCAACACAACTTTGCGCTGATCGCAGAGATGCCTGAGGTCTTCCGAGTGACTTGCTCACAAGGCAGAACTAGAATTTGCCTACCCTCATCTCGCCAGAACCTTGAATCGATCTCGCTGACTGAACTCGCCAATCCTAATGCCGATGCACCAGAGCTAACCGCAATTCTCTATTACGCTGCTCCGCAGTTTTCGAATTATTGGACTCGACCAGACTTCGTAAAGATCGACGACAATCGTTTTTCGGAGTCTTTAAGTTGGAAAAAAGGAAATCCTGTTGTCGCGGCCACACTGGCTGGCAATTCGATCATCCTTCCACGCAATCTGCATCGCTCCAAGATTGCCGCTCTTCGTAGTATCGACGGGCGAGAAAGCTTTGACCTAGAGAAAGAACTCGGCGAACCACTCAAGCCACTTCGGCAGACGCCACAAACGCAACCTGCAACACCAATAAAGGGACTGGTTACCCTGCCTGTCGCACAAGCCGTACCTTTGTCCGCTGAATTAGCTAATTCCGCCTCAGCAGATGACGAAGCAAGGTTGAAGAAAGTATCGTTCGCAATATTGAATTTTGAGAATGCTTTCCGTACTTCACCAACGCAATTAAAGAACTCGCAAGGGCAACCCTCCCAGTTGAGCTGGCGAGTGCATGTGCTTCCCTATCTCGAACAGAAAGCGCTCTATGACAAGTTTGCTTTGGATGAGCCATGGGACAGCGAAACCAATCTAGCAGCGGCTGCCTTGATGCCTGAGGTCTATCGAGGGGCAACTCAATCGAAGGACAAGACTGATATCTGTACGATCTCTGGGAATGGTTCGCTGTTGAGTTCCAATCGTTGGATTAGCCAAAGCGTGGATTCGCTTTCGAATACTATCATGATGGTCCAGGTTGGCGAAGATCAACGAGTGCCTTGGACCAAGCCCGTGGATATTGAGCTGAATGAGAATCTACGGTTCGAGGATCTAGTTGGGCAGAAGGCGTTTCTATTGATCGCCATGGGGGATTCGCAGGTCTTCCCACTTGCGGCCAAATTGCCAGGCTCGATTTTCACTGCCTTGGCAACGACCCGTGGGCTTGAGTTGGTCGACGCGGCGACCGTGCGCAGGCTATCACTGCACACTTTAGGTTTACCAGTCACATCGGAAAGGTTGAGATCGCGGTCTGAGTCCAATCGATTGAAGGATGTTTCGATGGCGATACTGAACTACGAGAACGCCATGAGGTTCTTCCCTCCAGAGCGGAACCATCCGCCGGGTAATATTCCGGTTGAAAACTACTGTCTGAGTTGGCGAGTCCACATACTTCCCTATTTGGGATACGCTGCGCTGTATCAGCAGTTTCGTCTGCAGGAGCCTTGGGATAGCTTGCACAATCGACAACTGATTCCATTGATGCCAGATGTCTTTCGCGACGAAGATGCATCGGCAGATTCGTTTCGAACGCGTGTACAAGTCGTACTTGGACCTCAAGGTCCATTTCCGGAAGTCGGCGAAGCTTCGAAGCGTAGCAACATTTCTGATGGTGCGTCCAATACCTTAATGGTCATGCTGGCACCCAAGGCTAAGTCGGTGCCTTGGACGCAGCCCGCCGACTACGAGGTCGACTTGGCAAAGGCTGATTTTAAGGAACTTCGAACAAGCGAAGGCGTGGCGTTTTCCACATTTGACGGGGCTGTAAAGCGATTAGCACCCGACTTTGATGTCAACACCCTTAAGGCACTCATCACTATTCAGGGTGGCGAAGTGATCGATCCCGACCTTTTCCAAAGGTAGCTAAAATCCAGAGATGCGAGACTGAGATTTGGTTCAGATACGACCGAGGTTGACGTTTTGTAGTTGTTCATTTCACTGGTAGAATGTGGGCTCCCGATTTCAAGCACTGTCCTTTCGTCCCTTCCCTTGCACAACTATGTCCAAAGACCCAACAGAAGAACCCAAACTGATTATCGACGAAGATTGGAAGACTCAAGTTCAACGTGAAAAAGAGCTTCTCAAGCAGAAGAAAGCTCAAGAAGCTGCTGAGAGTGCCGATGAAAGCTCTGTGAAGTCCGAAAGTTCTTCCGCTCAAGAGGCTGAGGAGTTGATCGAGCAAGCAGATGCATCCAATGACGTTGCCGATAGTGAAGATGATTTGCAGCCTCCACCGCCAGCTTCCTTTGAGTTTCTCGTGAGCGGTATGGCTACACAAGCGGTCGCTGCCATGGGACAATTACCGGGCGATGATGATAAGCCGCTACCGGTTCGATTGGATTACGCTCGGCACTACATCGACTTGCTGGCTGTCATTGAATCCAAAACTGCGGGCAATTTGACTGAGTCGGAGCAGAAGTTCTTACAAAACACTCTGCATCAACTGCGAATGTTGTTCGTAGCAGTAAAGAAATAGCTATACGCGGAATCAGTTCCTTCGACTTCGCGAGAAACAAAAAAACTAACCTAGGCTCATTGAATGATTAATCTTTCGCTCAAGGAATCGCTGGAACGACGCGTTCTAGCCAAAGTTCGTACGCCTGCTCAATACATCGGCGGCGAGCGAAATATTGTGGTTAAGGATCATCGTGAAGTTGATGGCACGTTGTGCTTGTGCTTCCCCGATGCCTACACGATTGGAATGAGCCACCATGGGTTGCAGGTTTTGTATTCGCTGATGAATGCGAGACCGGATTGGGCCGCCGAGCGTTGCTTTACGCCTTGGCCTGATATGGAAGAACAGTTAAGGCAAAATGGCATTCCGCTCTACTCCCTCGAGACCTTCACACCGCTGAAGGATTTCGATGTCGTTGGATTTTCGTTGCAGTATGAGATCTCTTCGCCAAACATTCTCACGATGTTGGACTTGGGAGGCATTCGCTTGCACGCCGAGCAACGAACGATGGCAGATCCATTGATCCTTGCCGGTGGTCCCTGCGCTCAAAATCCAGAACCCGTCGCTGACTTTGTCGATTGTTTTGTTACTGGGGATGGTGAGCCAGCTCTACCCGAGATCTGCGATATGTGGCTGCAGTTGCGCAATGCGGCTAAAGAGAATGGCGGGTGGCTTGAAGGTGAATCTGGACGCAAGCAGCGCGAAGATGCATTGGCTGAAATGGCAAAGCGCTTGCCGTACTGTTATGTGCCTCGGTTTTATCAGGCCGAGTATCGCGATGGCCGGATCGTATCGATGCATCGCACTCGAAGCGATGTACCAGCAACTATCGCCCCAAGTGTGATCAGCGACCTGGAATCGATTCCTCTGCCAACATCTCCGGTCGTTCCGTTTGTCGAGTGCGTGCATGATCGCATCGCCATCGAGATCATGCGCGGATGTCCGCACTTGTGCCGATTTTGTCAAAGCACCGTGATCAAGCGTCCGCTGCGGACTCGTAGCGTCGAGACCATTGTGGCGGCCGCTTTGGAAAGCTACCGCAATACGGGCTTTAATGAGATCAGCATTCTCTCCCTTTCCAGTAGCGACTATCCGCACTTCGAACAGTTGGTGCTTAAGCTCAAGGAGACATTCAATCCACTGGGCGTGAACATCTCTGTTCCTAGCTTGCGTGTCAACGAACAATTGCGAACCATCGCGGATCTGGTTGGCAATGGTCGACGGTCGGGACTTACATTGGCACCTGAAGTCGCGCGCGACGATATGCGCGAACAGATTCGCAAAAAGATTAAGAATGACGACCTCTACGAAGGCTGTCGAACGGCGTTTAAGAACAACTACGAATCAGTGAAGCTCTACTTCCTATGTGGCCTGCCTGGCGAGCGTCCTGTAGATCTCGAGGGCATTGTAGAGATGGCTGAAACGATTGCGAGAATCGGTAAGGAGGTTAAAGGTCGATTGCCGAAAGTAACAGCCAGCGTTTCCAACTTTGTTCCCAAGGCTCACACGGCTTACCAATGGAACGGCATGCAGCGTCGCGAGTATTTCCAGTGGGCACACGCTCATATGTGGAAACACCGCACCATTCGCGGCATCAACATCAAGTGCCACTCCATCGAGACTAGCTTGCTGGAAGGTGTTCTTAGTCGCGGCGATCGGCGGACTGGCAAAGCTATTGAACTCGCTTGGCAACGTGGCGCGAGAATGGATGGCTGGAATGAAATGCTTGATCCGACACGCTGGTGGCAAGCGATCAACGATTGCAACATCGATATCGAAAAGCAACTCCACGAGCCCTATCAGATGATGGACAAGCTGCCTTGGGATCACATCAATATTAAGTTTGGGCGTGAATACCTGCAAAAAGAGCAAAGTCGCAGCGTCGTGCAGCTTGAGGCTATGGCCAATGCAAAGTAGTGGCTGGGCGAAGTAGTTGTAACTGAGTAGCTCGATTGGCATGAATCGCAATCGATGATGGAGGTTGCTTGGTGTTATTGTGGACGAGCGGAATGAACTTAATCAACACTCTCACTTCGTCGATGTTGCTCGGGAACGTCTTTGAGTTGATTCCCTTGTTGGTGATTCCCATCATCATCGCAATAATCGCTTACGGGGCCTGGTACGGTCAGCGCAAAGTCAAGTTGCGACAAGAGGCCATGCAAAAGGTGGCCACGGAGCTTGGGCTGGTCTATCAACAAGTTCGGCCAGGGGACTACGACGGGCGAATCGGCAAGTACAAGTTAATTCAGTACGGTCGTAATCGCCAGTCCAGCAATTTTATCTTGGCGACAACTGACGAACTAAGCCTGCTGATTTTCGATCACCAATACACAACCGGTTCGGGCAAGAGCAAGCATGTTCATCGTCAAACGATTGCTTGGGTTATCAGTAAGCAATTGCAAACACCGCAGTTCATGATCTCGCCGGAATCCTGGTTCAGCCGCATCGCTGATCTGTTCACCAAGAAAGATATCGACATTCCTGGTGATCCCGAGTTCTCCAAAAAATTCTTGCTGATCGGCGAAAATCAGGATCAGATTCGCCAGTTTTTCGATCTCAATCGCCGCCAATCGCTGATGAAGATCAACATGTCGACCATCGAGTGCTTTCCAGGCGAGCTAATGTTCTATCGCCCCAATCAACAAACTGATCCGTCGCAGCTAAAGTCGCTGATGAATGAAGCGTTTGAAATCTACCAAGCCTTCGCCGCATTGCCCAGCGAGTAATGCGGTGAGTGATGCGGCGAGTCGTCGGCTAGGAAGAGAGGGCTTAGATGGAGCTCAATCAGGAAGCCCTTTACCTTTAGTCTCTGGCGCAAACCAAATCAGCACCATCCCGACTATGTAGACTAGGCTGAGCACAGAACAAGCCGCTGGGTAGCCGCCCAGGTACTTTTCTAGCGAGCCCAATTGAAGAGTCCCTACTGCCGCCAGAATTCGCCCGAAGTTAAACCCGAACCCCTGCCCCGTCGCACGAACATTGGTGCCAAAGAGCTCGGGCAAATAAAGTGGTAGCCAGCCATAAAACGAAGCTGTACAGATGCCCGCGACGAATGCCGACGCAAGAAACATGCTGTTGTATTGTGTGTTGCCCCAATAGAGCAGAAGCACCGATCCTAGCGCGAGAATGCACTGCAGGAAATAGGCTGGGCGGCGCCCAATCTTGTCTCCTAGCCATGCCGAGATCAGCGTGCCGATTACCGCTCCGAAGGATAGCCAGATCAGCGTGTACTCGCGGGCATACAAAACGGGAGCACCATCGACTTTGCTGGCTTCTGTTAGTTTGTTGACCCAAGAAGGAGCCTGTTGAGTGCTCCCCCAAGTTCCAAGCAACGCCACACCGCTTAGACAAGCTGCCAACAACATGCGGCGGATGATCGGCGCAGTTTCGATGTTGCTGGAAGAACCTTGGGAGGCTTTCAGTCGGCCAAGATAGCGGACGACGGGATATGTGTACCCAACCACCGCGATGGCCACACCAAGTATCGTTGCGACAATGCAAAAAGCCAATGACTGCTGTGATGCATAGGCATAGACCATCATCGCTGGTCCTAGTGCACCAAGCAAGACCCCCAGCAGATCTACAGTGGCCCAGTGTGATGTGTTTCCTTCTGATCGTTCTTCTTTCCACTTTTCCGATTCGGGAACAAACATTCGAATGAAAAAGGTCAACAATGCAGGCACGATACCGAACATCATCAACAGTCGCCATCCATTGTTGGCCGTTAGATGATCGGTCCATGCTTCGCTCAATCCTGCGGCGAGCAGCCAACCGTGAATTCGCTGTAGCAGACTAGAGAGTATTAGCCCTGTAAAGCCAATCAAGATGTAGCCCATATTGGCTGCAGCGCCGATCAATCCCGCCATGAAAGCTCGAGAGCGATTGGGCCACACTTCCATCACCAGTGCAACGCCCAAAGACCACTCGCCGCCCATTCCAAGCGAGGCGATGAAACGCATCATGCCCAGTTGCAAAGGTGTCGTTGCCGCACCACACAACGAGGTGAATACCGCGTAGCAAAGGACGCTGAGCATCATCGCGCGAACGCGTCCGATGCGATCTCCCAACCAACCAAACAGCACGCCACCCGTTGCGGCTCCCACCAAGAACATCGCAGTGATCACGCCCAGATAGAGCATGATGGTCGATTCGGTTGAATCGGCAGGCAGAAGATCCTTGAGTGCCGCTCGACCTACTAGAGAAAACACGCCCATCTCTGCACCATCAAACATCCAGCCCAACAAGGCGGCTGTGAGTGCAAGCTTGGCTCCGCGGCTAGCGCGATTTGAGGTGAGTGAGGAGGTCGGCAGGTCAGGCGAGGAAGGACTGGCAGGACTCATGTTTGACAACTATTGCATCAGAATAGGACCCAGGTTGGGCGCGATGGCCAGGAGTTGGGCCTTGAGCATACTCTGGATCTGCTTGGTTGTCTTTAACTTGAGTGCTCGATGCAATAAATCGGTTGCATGTGGAATCGTCAGGTGATGAGCCACTTCTTTGACTGTGGGGACAACGGCGGGGCTCACGCTGAATCGGCGTAACCCCATGCCCAGTAATACAGCCAATGCCTGAGGCAGGCCGGCCATCTCTCCGCAAAGTGTTACAGGCTTGCCATGGCGATTGCACGCCTGGACCACAGAATGGAGTACTCGAAGCACCGCTGGCGACAATGGTTGGCACAAATGACTGACTTTAGGGTTGTCGCGATCAGCAGCCATAAGGTACTGCACCAAGTCATTCGAGCCGATCGAAACAAAGTCGACGGCTGGCAACATGTTTTCAATCATCACGGCAGCCGCTGGAACCTCCAGCATCATGCCGAAGTCAACTTGGCCAAATGCCAAGCCTTCAACTTCCAATCTTCGTTGAGCGCGAAGTACCATGGCTTTTAGTCGACGCAATTCTTCCAGCGTTGTCACCATCGGGAAGAGCATCTTTACATTCCGTCGGCTATTTCCGGTGTCGGTGTGATCCGGTGCAGCGGCTCGCAGAATCGCGCGGATCTGGGAGAGGAAGAATTCTGGATATTCGAAAGACAATCGAATACTGCGCCAGCCCATAAAAGGATTGGCTTCGTAATGTCCGCGACCCAAGAAGGGAACGGTCTTGTCTCCTCCGATATCCAGCGTGCGAATTGTCACACACTTGTTGGGACTGGCCGCGATGACGTCGCGATAATTGGCTAGTTGTTCCTCTTCGCTCGGCACCGAAGGATGGATCATGTACAGGTATTCGGTGCGATACAGGCCCACACCCGACGCGCCCATCGCTATTGCAGCTTGAGCATCGGACACACCGTTGATGTTGGCTAACAGTTCCAGTTCGTGGCCATCGGCAGTGATCGCAGGCTGGTCATGGTTGTGCGCCAACTGGTCGCGAAGGTTGACAAACTCTCGCTCCAGCTTCCGAAATGCGGCTAACATCTCGGCATCTGGATTGATGATTACGTGGCCTTCGCGTCCATCGACTACGATCGTATCGCCCGTCTTAGTATGAGCCAGAATTCCATTGACGCCGCTGACTGCAGGGATGCCTCGACTGCGCGCAACGATTGCGGCGTGACTCGTTTGACTGCCAGCTTGAGTGACGATGCCGTTGACTGGTCGATTGCCCAGCATGACTACTTGGCTTGGCAATAGTTCGTCGGCGACAACGATGACTGGACCGCTTAGCGATTTGGATTCTTTGTTCAACGCTGTGCTCAGGTAGCTGGTCAATCGCTCAACAACGTCACGAATGTCTGCGATTCGCTCTTGCAGGTAGTCGTCGCCGGACTTTTCGAGCAGCTTACGATAGAACTCCAACAGCTTGGCGAGCGCTGCCGACGCAGACATTTTCTGTTCGGTAATCCAGCCACGGACTTTGCCGACTAACGCCGGATCTTGAAGAATGGATTCATGTACCGCGAAGATGGCCGCGGCGTCTTGTCCAACTTGAGTGGCCACCTTCTTTTGAAGCCCGCGAACGTCGGCGATCGACTTCTTTCTCGCGTTTTCGAATCTAGCCAATTCCGCGGGGACTTCCTGAGCTTCAAGCAGTTGTCGACCTGGATCCACGAATACTTCGTGAATACAGTAGGCGGTGCCTATAGATACTCCTGGCGAAACGGCAATTCCTTTGTACATGTGAACAACTTACCAAATAGCCAGCAACTGTTCAATTTGGCTACCTGCTTTAACAGGCTGTTCGCAGTAGACTGATCCGGAAATTGTTACGACTTTAAGGCTTGGACTATTAGCTGGGGTAATATCAGCGTCGGTCAGTCGTTCGAGCTGCGGCAAATCGAGCGTTTTTCATGTCGCCTCCAGAACGAGCGAAGCTACCTACCGAAATCGAAGACCTTCAGTGGATGGTCACCGACGATGGTTCGTTGACGCTTTGGGATAAGTCCCTCAACGAGACCTATCACAGCGGCTGTGGAGCTGCCGCGGAATCGTTGGTCGTCTACCTTTCCAACAGCGGTGTTCTTGGAAGGTTGGCTTCAGGCTTGCCGACACGGGTTTTTGAAATGGGGTTTGGAACAGGCAGTGCCTTTCTTTTGACCGCGGCAATAGCCGAGCATTTTCAAACGCCGTTGGACTTTTGGGCAATTGAAATCCGTCCCCTGCCCTCCTACATCTTGGCACAAGCAATCTGTATTGAGCATTTGAAACAAGCGTTAGCTGACAATGCTCTCTCACTGCCTGCGACACCACAGCTCGAGCCCAACCAAAGCTGTTCGGAAGTCGATGTCTTGAACATGGAACACTTCAGTCGGCTCGGTCAACTTACGGACCAACTCGCCAAATCCTGGCCTGTGGATCTACTCGATCGTAAGCAGTTTAGCATCTCGCTGGGTAACTATTGCAAGTTAAACCTGATCATAGGCGATGCAACTCAACTGCACGTAGAACGAGACTATCCAGAGCTTTGTTCGCAAGTTGATGCTGTTTACTTCGATGCCTTTAGCCCTGAAACGAACCCACAGCTTTGGTCCAGCCTCGTGCTACGCGAGATGCATCAGATGTTGGCTCCCGGGGGCTGCTTGACTAGCTACTGCGTGAAGAGTGCGGTTCGAAAGACGATGGAAGAGGTTGGCTTTTCCGTATCACGTTTGCCTGGTCCAGTCGGTGGAAAACGCGAAGTGTTGCTCTCGCGTAAATCTTAGATCGCAGATCTTGGACTGGAAGAGCTCGAACATCACAAGCGGCTTGCCTTATACCGCTTCTCAATGGCTACTTTTGCTGTGCAAAGCGTGGCGAACATTTTGCAACTCAGCCCGTCGACATTATTTTTCGCTAAAATCTCCCCAACATCAAAGTTAAGCAGATGACTTGGGGAAGGCATGACCAGTACAGTTCAAGAAGTTCGTTACCTTGTGTTTGACGTGGAAAGCGTTGCCGATGGGCAATTGATCGCCAAGACGCGTTACCCGGGTAGAAATCTCTCGGCAGACGAAGCGATTCTGCGCTTTCGTCAGGAACTACTACAAACTTCTGGTCGCGACTTTATTCCGTATACCTTTCAGATTCCTGTAGCGATCGTAATTGCCAAGCTTCGCGCAGATTATTCGCTGATCGAGATTGTCTCACTGGACCAACCGTTACATCGCCCACACGTGATGACCAAACACTTTTGGACGGGTTGGGAGCGTTATGAAGAACCGACTTGGGTGACCTTCAATGGTCGAACCTTTGATCTGCCGTTGATGGAGCATGCGGCGTATCAATACGGCATCTCCGTACCACGTTGGTTCAATATGGGCGATAAGACCTATGACCAACATCGCAACCGGTACAACTTGCATTCGCACATCGACATCCAAGAGATCCTAACCAATTTCGGTTCGACGTGGTTTCGTGGTGGTTTGAACTTGGCTGCCGCGCTGCTCGGTAAGCCCGGAAAGATGGATGTGCAGGGCGACATGGTCTACGACTATTATCGACAAGGACGCATTGCCGAGATCAACGAATACTGTCGATGCGATGTCCTGGATACCTACTTCGTCTTCTTGCGGACTTGCGTGATGACTGGCAAGATAACGCTTGAGGACGAAAAGGCTCGCGTCGAAGAGGTTCGCAAGCTGCTTGAGGCCCAATCAGATGAACATCCAGCTTACGCACAGTACCTTTCCCAGTGGGGCGAATGGGAAAATCCATGGGCTCAGGCAGAACTAAAGTCTTAGCCGTCGTTTGGCCCCGTTCCATCTACGATGAGCAGCAACTTCTATTCGCAAATCTACTTTGTGCTTAGGGCATTCTCCATCAAGTCCAAGCACAGCAACGCTGAAGCTGTACCGTAGCATCGTCCCAATTCATGCGAGTCGATAAAGCAACCGTCCAGTTCTGGAAGCGTAAGGATTAGATCAAGCTGCTTCTTTGCCAGCGACTGACGTAGAGCTGCATCTTTCACCGAGGCAATTGCTTCGCTTCTCGCGTGCATGTCATACCAGAAGAAAAAGCCGCCAAAGGCATGTGTGTCGGTGTGATTGTCGTACTTGAGCGCTTTGGCTAGAAGATCGTGATACTTCAAGCCAATATCAGCCGCTTTGGCCAATTCGCTATCGTCCTCTTTGTCCCACAAGAATCTTGCGTAGCTGCAAAGCGGAATGCGGCCCGCACTCGCTTCTATTGGCTCGCTTCTTCCTGAGTTACCTCTACGAACTGCATAGGGATAAGCGCCGTTTTCGTAACGCTGACTTTCAAGTCGTGCTAAGCCGCTGCTGATTCTCTCGGGATCGATTTTCGCACCCGAATTTGCGGCATCTTTAAGAGCAATCAAGGCTGTGGCCGTAACGAACGCATTGGGATACTCATGGAACCAAGTTCCATTGCCAGACTGGAGATCTTCC
>CAUJKA010000132.1 GCA_963204965.1 Planctomycetota bacterium
GCATTGACTCAAACTTCCAATTGACTGAGCGAGACCATGCGCTAACCGAGCAACTCCTAGGGGCCTTTAAAACCTGGGCTGATTCTATTCCCGGCCGCACCCATGACGATCCACCAGGCCTTCCAGTAGGTTGTACCGCGTCAAGAGTTATCGCAAACGTGGCATTAGTTGAATTCGATAAGTTAATCGAGGAAAAGCTGATGCCAATTTATTATGCGCGGTATGTAGACGATATCTTCCTGGTCCTGAAAGACTCCGGCAATTTTAGTAGTGGCATGGACGTTTTGTCTTCCATAGTGGAACGGATGCGACCTTATATCAGGTTCAAACCGCGTGATAAAGCGAGAACCATGCAGCTAAAGCTGCCGTACACAAATCGATCGAACCTCGAATTTCAAACTGAAAAGCAGAGGGTGTTTCTAATTGACGACTACGATTTACTAGATGCAATCAAAGCGAAAGTCGACGAGGTCAGTAGTGAATGGCGGCTATTGCCTGACTTGAGCCAGCTCGGAAGATCTGCTGCAGCAAAAGCGCTTTCTACGTCGAAAGATGGCAACAACGAAGGTGACGCCCTACGAAAGACCGACACGCTATCTTTGAAAAGGCTGAGCTTTGCAGTTCTACTTCGAAACGCTGATGCATTAGTTGACGCACTTCCGCCTAAAGAGTGGAAAAAGCAGAGAGAAGAGTTTTATGACTTCTCCATGCGGCATGTGATCGCACCAGGTAAACTGTTCGAGCTAACCGACTACATTCCAAGACTCATACAAATCGCAGTAAGTTGCCGAGATTGGAGTTTTCCTCAGAAGCTAATCTCGACCTTAGTTGAGATCTTGCGTGAGCTACGTCCCAGGACAGATCTCGACTATATGGGAATACCGCAGTCACCGAAGATTGCTACGAAGATTTGGGACAATTTCTTTCGACATCTACGAAACGCTTTTGAAGAGTCCCTTTTGACTTCTGTACGACCGACGCAAAAGCCGAGCGGCCTGAAGTTGTACCAATCACTCTATGACCAAATCAGGGAGTTTCACTTTGAATTTGAAGACCTGTTTGATGCTCGGGAAGAGATGCACGACGCCGAACGAGTTTTTTGCTGTGATCTTGCTCGACAACCTTTTAAGAGCTTGTTGCTAAAGGAGGTTCGCCAAAAATGTATGCATGCAAGTACTCCGCCGACAAATTTGCCCACTTCGATGCAAGAAAAGGCCAATGAAGTAAAAGAGTTGTTAGCAAGTGTTGGAGCAGTTGACAAGCCGGTCATGCCGATTCTATTCCCGACACGACCTCTTGGACCAGAAGACCTTTCGATATTGGTTCCAAACAGTGCACTCAATATTAACCAACTAAAAAAGTGGCTTAACACGGTTCGTGGAACCCACTACAAGGTGAATTCGGAATTGTACAACGCCCCACCCAACGTTGCCAATATCGGATACGGAAAATGGAACACCAATCCTAGGATAGCTGTGACGAGCGTTCTAACTGAAGACATCAGCTGGGCGCGTGCGGCTGGTAGGTCTCCTGATTTAAGTGCGAGTAGGTATCATCGACTTGTGTTGCTTCGACAGGATATCTTGAAAACGCCAAATGACGCGAGGCCAAGGTATGTTGTTTTTCCAGAGCTTTCAATCCCATCGAAATGGATGAGGACTTTCGCTGAGCCGCTACTCAAGGCTGGGATCTCCGTCATCGCTGGAGAGGAGTATGCCCATCACGGTTCGAAAAACCAATTTGTAGACAATACTGCTCGATTGATGCTCACTGACAATCGGCTCGGATACCAGTCTTGGATTTCGCTTGTACAGCTAAAAGGGAGGCCGGCGCATCCAGAGCGTGATAGTCTAAGGAGTCAATTTGGAATCAAACTCAAGGCAAGCCGTCGATCACTAACGCAAAAGTT
The DNA here is from genome assembly GCA_963204965.1 of Planctomycetota bacterium. Classification (GTDB taxonomy): domain Bacteria; phylum Planctomycetota; class Planctomycetia; order Pirellulales; family Pirellulaceae; genus Aureliella. Next base: position 1,910 of record CAUJKA010000132.1, read on the forward strand.
AATCTACTCACATTATGGCTTTAAGTTTGGAATGCTAATCTGTAGTGAGCTAACAGACTTGGCGAATCGAATGCACTTTCGCGGAAAAATAGATGGACTCTTTGTGCTGAGCTGGAATAGAGATCTGGACTCTTTTGCATCTCTGGTAGATGCCTCGGCATTAGATATTCATTGCTTTGTTGGAATCGTCAACAATCGAAAGTACGGTGATAGTCGAGTTCGATCGCCCTACAAGGATGCTTGGCTCAGAGATTCGGTTCGTGTGAAGGGTGGGCTCGCGGACTATTTTGTAGTCGCGGAACTTGATGTTCAATCGTTAAGGGACTTCCAATGCTATAAGGAACCGCCCGAAGGCCCTTTCAAGCCATTTCCCGAGGGATTGGTGGTTTCGAAGTCACGACGAGTGATTCCTGGTTCGAAGAAGAAGAAGTAGTTCGAAACCCCGGAAGTGCGGGGATACAGCATACGAACTGGATGGAAGTGTGTTGTGGGGATGCTGCATACTTAACTCAACGTAGGGGATCTCTCAGTAGTCGCGACCGCGCGTGATGGATAACAATTCGCGGTGCTAAGGTACGGGGACATACCATCACGACGATGGCTCGCTGAGCAGTACTGACACGGAAGAATGGGGGTAACAGCATATGCAATTCAATTCTAATGGTACGGTTCGCGAGAGCCGAGTGGTGTCGGCTTGAGTAGTCTTAAGTCCACAGCAAATCTGGGATAGAGCGTGCCCTTACCTGCCAGGCGCAGTGTCCCATATACATGCAATACGTTCATGCAATACGTTCTAAGCAACGATTGGAATGTATCTCCCAAGCAAGATTCCCATAGCGCTTTTGTGCTTAGCTTCAAAATCTATTCGTCGTAATTGGTCTTCGTCTGGCATCATGTGTGTCCACAGGAGCGTATCGCTCTTGCACCTGCTAACCGCGCTTTTAGCTAAGTGGCTCAGTTGGCGGGCAGTATCATATCGAAGTACTTCAACACTGACATAGAAAAGTGCAGCTTTGTCGATCATGGTGATTTTCTTGCTACTGCGTTTACACTCTTGCAACACTGAGCTTACAAATACAACCATCTGGTCCGATCCATCCATCGACGGAACAGAACAATAATTGTCTTTGGGTACTCGATCAAAACAGTCCTTGAATTTGGCGTCCCTGCGAATTAGCTCTTCCTTCATTTCATTTTCGGCCACGCCAAAACTTCCAACAATGCAGTTTACCATCGGCTTGGTGGAATTCCTTAGCCCCAAAAGCCGCATCAATGCCTCAGCAAGGCCCTTTGGTGCATTACTAGCGTCAACTTCATCTACGAAAGTAAAGCAAGGTTCAGGAGCTCCAAGAACGCTATCGACGGTCTCATTTACCAACTCCAAGCTCATTGGTTTAGTAAAGTTCAATGTCGTTTGCCTCCATTCTTTTCCGAGCTCAGTCCGCATGATTTCCTCAATAAAAAAGCTCTTTCCACTACCTGGTGCGGCCCAAATTAGGAAATTTTCAACATTAGAAGCGTTGCTTCGAATGGTCGTAATGATTCGATCTCGAGCCCCTACAAGAACGTTTCTGGCACCATCACCAAAGCGAGAGTAATCACCAACAATCGAATAACTACTGAGTCGAAACTCAGTGAGGCTCGCAACCAAATTCTCGCTAGTTACCGATTTAGGTGTCCGCGGCGCGACCCGTGAGGCAACTCGAATTTGTCCCTTTGCATTTGCAATCTGACCACTGTTACCGCTATCCGCTTGAATTGAACAGGAGACAGAGAGAGTTCCGAAACTTCCAGAGTTGGCCCGGGTTATCTCGAACGGAATGGATCTTGCATCACTTGAGAATTTTCCTTGCGGCAATACCACGAGTTGTTCAACAACTCTGCTTTGACCGCTTGGCTGTCCGAGAGTCACGATCTCGGGTGTGAGGCTTGTAATCGTCGGCCTTACAACAACGGGGTCAACCATCGCCCGTCTTGAACGTTGCCTTGCAATAATGTGAAGCTCCTGGCGCTCAGGCTTTCCGCAGTCATTTGCGCTAACCAAGCACTTTGTACCAACGTTAAGCAGGAGTTCAATACCACACCAACTTGGCACCTTCATTCTGGAAACATGCGGACAGTTGCCATCCGACGCACATTTGGATACTCGCGAAACACTACTGTCGAAATCTGCTTCATCGAAGAAACAACCTGTATTTTCCATTAACTTAAGTCCTCTTCAATATGAGCGTTGGCTTGGCCCAAAGATTGCTCGAACGCTTGGGTAGATACAACCTTGTTCCCTGTCCATTCGTACAAATGCCTGACGAATTCAGGTAAAAGTCTACTCTCGAACATGACGGTTAGCCGACGAGTCCAGGAATGCTCCGGTGGTACGACATCAAAGACTATCTTTGCCAACGGTGTGCAAATCTCAATTTCTTCGATACGATCATCATTGAATTTGTCGTCGCTTGACTTCTCCATCATTCGCTGCAACGACGAAAGAGTAATATGCCTTAAACCACCAGCCTCAGCGACTTCGTTAGCCCCAAAAACATATCTTCGATGCCCGGAAACAACTGCGACAAGCTCGCGAGGATCATTCGATCCAACATGTTTGTTTCCTCTCGGACACCTCTCATCTGACAAGCACTCCATTAGTGCCATTTCATCAACGTCAATTTCCCATTGAACTTGCACATAATGAGAATCGTCACTTGGATGCTCAAATGCCCTAATTTTCGCGATTTGTTCCTCCGAGGAATCGTCTCCGATACTTCCAAGAGGTGAACTGGTAATCGCATAAGTACGGTAGCCTAAAGACGCGGTGTGTACCTTAACCAGGGAATATTGATATCCATCAATTCCACATAGGACCGCGTTTAGCCGTTCCAGTAGTCGAGAAAAACTAGTGTATCTAGGATGGATGAATCGCTCGCCATAGGCGTGAATATGCTGCGATGCAAAGAAAATGGGAAGAGAAAGGCAGTTCGAGCGAACTTGCTCTATACGCTGTGAATTTCGATCATTGCGTAATTTTTCGACGACCTCGGAATATTGTTTTATAGTCGCTGCGGACGCCTTCTTGTTTCGTCGAAGGTCATTACTTAAGACCATTAATTTGTGTGTGGCAGTCTGATACATTCGGCCCAATGTGCTCGCTCTGTCTTGTGCGCTGATATGACTATCTGCGGCACCCAATAACGACGGTATGAATAACTGATTTGGGCGAACAGCAATGTTATAGCATCGCGCCCATCCGGATCGTCGAAGATGCCTTGCAACGACTATAACCGGAGAAGTCGAAGTCAATAGGACGAAGTGACAGACGTCACTGGCTTGATCATGTCTGGCTGGGAGGTCTTTGTCGCCATGTTGCTGCCAAGGCCACAATACGATTGCAAGATTTCGAGCGTCGCGAGAATTGTTGTTAGACCTTCCCTCTCTAAGATCGTGACTCTTACGAGTTTTCGAATGTTTCGAGTGCCGATCTTGCATAGCAGCATAAATATAACTTGCCAGAGAATCATCGCTTGTTGAGTAGACTTTGGTGAACCTTGGTGAAGCTAAAACGCGAATTAGTCGATCCAGTACGACAATGCGGTCGTCCACATAAGACTCCGTTGTGCGCGTCGACCTCAAATCAGTTTCGCTATCAATTGCCGAATCAAGTGCTTCTTGAAGGCGACTTGCCAACACGTCGATATTGCCTTCGCGTAACCCCTTCTTGATCCTATTTGCTTCTTTACCAGCAAGTTTTTCTTTACTCAGGTAATTCAGTAGCTCTTCAAATGCCCCGGCTGGTATTCCATATCTAAAATCAGAATATTCGAAAAAATATCTGATTTCTGCGTAATCGTCTCGGCCCGTTTCAGATTCGATGTAGGCGACCAACACATCGAAATCGACAAGAATCACGATCTGAGTGTCTGGCAAGTTCAAACAGAGTTTGGCAGCGTCACCGTATGCTGTGGCTCGCTCATTCGTTGCTTCAACAAGAAGCCTCAATACTTGTTCATCAGAAACGAGGTCATCTATCTCGACTTCAAGCAAGTCCGTTGTGCTACGACGCACCACCGCGGAAGAAACGTTGGGGTGGATTGCTAACTTCGACACGTCAAGCTCCTGAAACATTTCTAATCCCATGAATCGCTTCAGGCGAAAGCAATCCTTCTGTTGCCATCATAAGTGCGCCAATCACAGGTCGCTCTTTTGCAACAATAATATCCGAGAACGTTTCACTTAATTGAGCCTTGATAGCAGATTGGTAGAAACAAGAATTTCGTAGTACGCCACCCTGTAGTACTAACGGCAATCCTTGCGAAACGATTTGTGGGTGCCTGCGAACCGCAATTCTAAGCGACAAGGCTAACTCGGCTGCGACGGAATTTACCAAATCTCTAGCCTGCGTCGATGCAGTGTCGTTCTTTGTTGAGTCAGCAATTTTAATTACAGGTTCAGCAAGCCTTGCAAACTGTGCTCGCCACTCCGCTGAATGATAATCAAGGAAGCTATCAAACCATTCCTGAACAAATTCGAGAGCTGGCAGCTCTGGATACAAATTCATTGCACGAGAGTAGGTCCTGATTTCGTCGTAAAATTCACTGTTGCCTTTTTCATCGAGTTCCCTGCCAAGGTTTCGGAAAAAGCGTGTAACTAACTGGAATCCGCTTCCAAAATCGCCAATTACTGGCCCCCACCCGTCAATCTTATATTCCTTCTTTGGGATGAATTCTCCCAAGGCAATGCATACTGATGCGCCACACCCCGCAAACGCACATATGCCAAAGGCAGATTGAGTTACGGCGAATAGTGCAGCCCATGTATCGTCAACAACTTTGACATGCTTACTGCCAAAGGCCCGCCGCATTACGACTGATGCTTCGTCTTGTTCCCTCTGTAAACCTACTCCTGGAAGCGAAATGACGATACTTTCAATATCTTCGCACGTGATAGAGTGCGACAAGCGAATCTCATCAATCAACTCAGATGCAAGGTTTTCTGCTCTACAAAATAGCTCGCTTTCATCTACGGAATGTGGGTTGAGGCAGTTTCCATTCACTTTACCGGCGATTTTTCCCGATTCCAAAAAAATGGCGACAGCGGTGCTTCTTAAGTGGCCACCATTTACTCCTATCGCAAGTTTCGCTCCCATGTTTAATGGCTCTGTATCATAGAAATGAAGTCTCCTTCGATATCAACCCCGCGTTTCAATTCAAAGACGACTACTTCAGGGGGGATTGTAGATGATAGCTAATCCACTTGCAACCGTTTGGGATTTTCAATTTGGAACGCAATAAATTCGCGGCATAGCATGAGTCCACGAGTAGCCTCGAATGTCAGACTAGCCTGTTGCAATCAAGGATATGTAGGTACGGAGACTCGCATGAGTAGTATTAGCCATTATGACGACTCTCTGTGAAGCACTGACGAGCCGGTTTCGATTGGGTTAGCGGCCTGTTGCGATCAGGGGCAGTGCTCTGGTTAAAATTGTGCTAGATTCGTAGTTGGAATCCCGCCTGTGTACCTCCGGTATTTGATGTAGCCTGCAACAATAGGTCTTCTAGGTTTTAAGTGTCCTGCCCCCTCCGAAGGGTTGGTGGAGGTCTGCGTCGGTACAAGTGGGCCAACGAAAGTGCCTTCAGGGGGCGGGAAAACGGCGAAAAGTAGCGGCTTTTCGGGACTTTTGGCGCAAGGATTGATTCGCTGGGGTATCTGTTAGTACCCCTCTAAACGATGCGAAGCGATGACCCCGGCTGCCGACTGAAACCATGACTACTGCCAATACCGACGAACATGAACTCGAGCAAATTATGGCTCGATACATGGAAGATCTGGAAGCAGGTCGTTCGGTCGATGAGGCAGCGCTCAAAACTCAATACTCGCATCTTGAGCCTGACCTGAGCGAGTTCCTGCAGGCGCATCGCAAGTTTGTTCAGG
>CAUJKA010000133.1 GCA_963204965.1 Planctomycetota bacterium
CTGCTTCCCATCAACCCGACACGCCAGACCTTGCCTTTAAATGGTCCCAAGCCAGCGCCGATTTCAATGTTGTACTCTTGCAGCAGCTTGCGTCGGACGGCTAGATCGTCAACGCCTTCTGGAATCTGCACGGCGTTCAGCGTTGTAAGCGTATGCTCTGGTACATAACCCAGCCCCATCGCCTCAAGTCCGGCTCGCAGCATGCGATGGTTCAGCTCATGGCGAGCGATCCGCTGAGGCAATCCCTCTTCCAGCACCACCTGTAGGGCTTCGCGCAGCGCATAAGTCATGTTGATCGGCGCAGTGTGGTGATAGACGCGGTCCGACCCCCAGTAACTGCGTAGCATGGTCATGTCCAAATACCAGCTGGCCACCTTGGTCTTCCGCGCATCCAATCGCTCCAGTGCTTTGGGAGAAAGCGTGACAGGTGATAGACCAGGAGGGCACCCCAAGCACTTCTGAGTTCCGCTGTAACAAGCGTCGATCTTCAGGCGATCGACGGGGATGTCTATTCCACCCAGACTCGTCACTGCATCGACGATTAGTAATGCGCCATGCTTTTGGACAATCTCGCAGATCTCTTCCAAGGGCTGGTGCTCGCCGGTGCTTGTTTCAGCGTGAACGATCCCAACGACTTTCGTTGCGGGAAACTGCTTCAAGGCTTGAACGATTTGATCTGGATCAATGCCGCGTCCCCAAGCGGCCTCAACCGCATGCACTTTCGCGCCGTAACGCTCGGCCACATCCTTCATGCGCCCACCGAAGACGCCATTAACGCAGACAATGGCTTCATCACCCGGCTCGATAAGATTGCAAACGCAAGCCTCCATCCCAGCGCTTCCGGTACCCGAAATGGCCAGCGTCATTTCGTTGCGAGTCTGAAAAACTTCGCGCAACATCGCCCGCGTTTCATCCATGATGCGTAGATACTCAGGATCTAGGTGGCCCAGCGTCGGTGCCGACATGGCTCGGAGGATGCGAGCCGATACGTCGCTTGGCCCAGGCCCCATGAGTACGCGTTGTGGAGGGTTGAGAATGGATGAATGTTGCATGGTAAGGTTGAATGGATCTAAGAGTTGAGACGAGTAACTATCGTAGCCCAAAGATTGTAGCATATTCACCAATTGATGGGTTGGCCATAAGTGCCTTTCCAACGATGATTGTCGTTGTGAAAAACGCGATTAGCTGTGGCTCGTAATGCCGATTGGAAGCGTTGAGTCTCACCACATTTCCTGCCGCGCTGACTGCGAACTTCCTGTCACCGTCCCCACCACTCCTGCTCAACACTTTCTCCCGCCATAAATCTCGCCAAATCCTACGTGATTGAAATCTGACTGCTATGAGTCTAAGATCAAGTTACATCGCTGTTGCTGTGCTCACTGCAACCATCGCAATCCACGCGTTAACATGCTCTTCCTCTCTGGCTGATCAGCCACTGATCTTGAAGGACTGGGAAGTTTCTATCGACAATGCCAAGTCGTTTCACCAGACGACGGTACCGAACACCGTCGAGAATGCTGTCGATGTGAGCTTTGATGGAGTCTCGATCTACAGGACTCAAATCGCAAGTCCAGTTCTGAGATCCAATCAGCGAGCCATCCTACGCTTTGCGGCTGTTGCCACTCAGGCTAAGGTTTTTCTGAACGACAAGTTACTGGCTGAACATCTTGGCGGTTGGACTCCATTCCTTGTTGACATCACTGATAGCATAAAGAACGCAGAGAAGAACCAAGCTGCGCAAAAGAATCGTTTCGAACTGAAAGTTATCGTCGATGAGAAGGTCGGGCATAACACCCAGGGATTCTTGCCTGTCGTGACGAATCACTTTAGTGGTATTTGGCAGCCGGTAGAACTCTGGACTGTTGAACACAGTTGGTTGCTGCGAGATCGAATCAGCGTGCAAGCCACTTCAGGGGGCAAAGCGCTGAGTCTTCAACTGCCGGTTTCGACTTCGCTCAAGGACAAGGAGGAAGTCGATCAACTGCGTTTTGAATTGGCTGTCTCCGAGTTTCAGGAGAATGAGCCTAGACAATGGACTCAACTCGATTCAAAGCTCGCTCGCAAATCGATGGATGAGAAGTATCCTGCGCTGGCCATGCTGAAGAACTCGCTCGTGTACTCTGGCGAAGCGGCATGGCCCGAGCAACTAACGCTAAAGCACTGGTCGCCCAATAATCCTTTTCGTTACGCACTTCGCATTCGGCTCTATAGTGGCGAAACAATGGTCGACGAATACGAACAGGTCTTTGGAGTGCGCGAGTTTGAAACAGAAGGCGAACAGTTCAAGCTCAACGGCAATCCTGTGTCCCTGCGTGGCATTCTGAACTGGGGCTACTCACCTCCAAGCCTCGCTCCGTCCACCGATCCCAAGTGGATGCGAGATGAGATTGAGTTCGCAAAAGCGAGGGGCTTCAACCTCATGAAGTTCTGTCTCTTTGTACCGCCCAAGCAGTACTTGGAGCTTTGCGACGAACTTGGGATGCTGGCTTGGGTTGAATATCCGACTTGGCATCCTAAGTTGGATGAGAAGCACTTAGCCGAACTACGGCAGGAGTACGCTGAGTTCTTTGCTTTTGATCGCAATCATCCCAGCGTAATTCTGCGAAGCTTGACCTGCGAAACGGGATCGAGCGCCGAGCTGTCCGTTATTCAGTCGCTTTATGATCAATGCAAAAGCATGATCCCCGGTGCCGTCGTTGAAGATGACAGCAGTTGGATCTCTTGGAATCGCGTCCACGATTTCTACGATGATCATCCCTACGGAAACAATCACACTTGGGTCAAAACTCTAGCGTCACTGCGCGAGTACATGAGTTCGCGAGCGACGAAGCCGTTAGCGCTCGGGGAAGCCATCGCCGCGGATACCTGGATTGAACCAAGTTTAACCGAAGTGCAACGCGCCGCCGCTGATAAAGCGCACGGATCTTGGTCAGTAGCCGACAATCAGCGTTGGGTTCAACAGTTGCAGCAACTGTCCAATGCTCACAACCGCAGATTTGAACCTGAAGCGATGTACCAACAATCGGTGCACTATGGCATGTTGATGCGGAAGTTTCAAATCGAAACCTTCCATCGCGAGATGCCTAACGCTGGATATGTGGTCAGCGTTATTCGCGACTTCCCCAAAGCATCGATGGGACTGATCGATAGTTATGGTCGCGCCAAAACGACGCCGGAGGATTGGCTGTTTCACCAAGATCGAATGCTGATCTTGAAGACAGAGAATGATCGACGCAGCTTTCAGGCCGGATCGGATGCGTTGGTTTCGATCCTATTGAAAGACTTGATGGAACAATCGTCGCGTGGGACGCTTTCCGTTGACTTGGTCGATGACGAGGGCAATAGGATCAAAGCTGTAGTCTCGGTCGATGCGGAAAGCGGGAAGAATACAGCGGACGGCACACGGAGTGTGCCTGCTACTGGTGGTCAGGTCACGCTAAAGTTCCCCCAAGATAATAATCCGAAGCGATGGAAGATCGTGGCGAAGTACGAATCTGATGGGCGAGCGACGATCGAGAACGAGTGGCCGATCTGGAGCTTCCCAAACGTAGCAGACAGACTAAAACAACACGAGTTAGTCGTTCATGATTCGGCCAAGTCATTGGCTGCTACCCTGAACTTGGTCGGGCAGTCCCCGAGTTCGGCCACTGCAGAACGAGCCGATCAAGTAATTCTCGCAAGTCACTTCGACAATTCGCTTTTGGATCGCATTCAACGTGGCGGTCGCGTCTTGATGATTCCCGACGTTAAGCCGGGCAGCTTTCCCTTGCAAGCCCATTGGTTTCTCCGCGGCTCTGTTGTTTCTCTCCCTAAGTCGACCGATCGATGGCACTTGCCTTTTCAGCTCGACCGTCCGGGTAAAAACGTTAAGCAGAACATGTTGGTTGAGCTACAGCACTTTGACTTAGCCGACCGTGTCGTCGCAAACATGGGGCACTATTTGGATTCCGTAGACCCGATGGTCGTGCTTTGGGATAACCACGACATGCGCGAGACGCGCACGCACGGCTTAGTCTTTAAAATGCGATTGGGCGACGGCCTGGTGTTGGTTTCGGCTTTGAATCATCAAGGTGAGACTAATTCGACTGGTCAATGGTTATTGGATAAGTGGCTTGAGGAACTTTCATGTCCGCTGCCTGTGGCTACCGACGCGGATCACCAACTCTTAAGTACTCTTCGATGCGAACTGAATCGCAAGGAGGTATCGTTGGCGACGGACTCGTGGCGTTTTCAAGTCGACGCCGACAACACTGGCATTACCAATGGTTGGACTTCACCCAGATTTAACGACGATAGCTGGTCCAGAATCCGCATCGATCGGCATTGGGAAGTACAAGGGCATGCATCTCTGGATGGATGGGCTTGGTATCGCACCAATGTTGAGGTCGATTCGACCTGGCGCGGCGGCAAGACCTATTTGAATCTCAACGGCATCGATGACTATGCAGATATCTATGTCAATGGAACGAAGATCGCCAGCGTCGGTGACATCGAGAATAAAAAGACCGCGTTTGAAACCAGAGCTAGCTATGAGATCTCCAAGTTGATCAAAGACGACGGCAAGCTGAGTATCGCGGTTGCCGTTTACGACTGGTTTGGCGCAGGTGGAATCTTCAGGCCCATCACGCTTTCCACCGAGCCCATGTCGGAGAGTCCACCGATCTTGCTTTCCAAATAGCTCTGTTCAGCATCGCCTTTCCGAACCACAAGAGTGACGCAATCGTCAGCCAGGGCATGGGAAGAACCTCTTGCCCAGCGAAAAGAAATGATCTCACGCGAAGCCGCGAAGCTCGCGAAGGAGGAAGATAAAAGGAATAAGAGTATTGAGTTTTGAATTCTTCGCGTCTTCGCGTGACACATCTTCTTGGCTGCTGGTAATGAAGCGTAGAACTAGCGTTGCTGGATTGGCGTAGAGTCAACGTACCTATAGATAGACCGGCAATTTGCGAGCTATGGAGAATACACCATGCGTTACGTCAAAAGTAAAGTGAGTTCGCCAAAAACTGAACAGTTGTTTACTTCGAATTGCGATCCAGAAACACCCAAACCCATTTTTCCAAGATCGTTATTGCGGTTAGCTGGAATCACTATTGCCTTGTTATTCGTTATGCTTTTAACGATGACTGATTTTCTGACGCGGGGAGGGATCTCATGTCTACCGGCTACAGAACGTGACACTCTTCTTCGCATTGGACAATCCGGCATTCGAATTGAAACTAAGCGAATCACAGGCTTTGGTGCGCCTGCGCATATCATCCCCAAAGTCAGATGGCAATTGTCTACAGGTATTTATGCCGTGACTGGTGTAACGCTTCACAATGCCGAGATGATCGACATTCGACCGATAATCCCCGAACTCCGCAAGCTTAGCGGCTTGAAAGAGATTAATGCCCCCTATCTTACCGACGTTCAAATTGAATCCGTTCAACAAAAGTTTCCAAATGTAGTCGTTTCCAATCGTTCCAATTAGTCGACATTGTCATTGCCTCCAGGTCGATCTTCACTCAGCTAGGACGAATTGGTAAAAAGCGAGAAGATACAAGGACTCGAAACGCACCATGACTATCTACTTCTACAGCCGGACCGACGAATATGGCGACTTCTGCAATTTCTCGTCGCATGGGTTTGAGCTTGATGGTGTTTATTGGAAGACAGTCGAGCATTACTTTCAGGCACAGAAGTTTGCTGGTACGGACCACTTCGCCGCAATTCACCGAGCCCGCACGCCTGCGGACGCAAAGGAACTAGGCCGAACTACCAAGATACCTCTTCGCCAAGACTGGGAGAGCGTGAAAGACTCGGTGATGCTTCGAGCTGTTTATCGTAAATTCGAAACACATGCGGATATTCGCAAGCGACTTCTGGATACTAATGACGAGGAGCTTGTCGAAAACGCGCCAGGCGATTACTACTGGGGTTGCGGCGCCGATGGATCAGGACAAAACAGACTTGGCAAGATACTAATGGACGTACGTGAGCAACTGCGAAACTCTCAGGCTTCTGATGAAGGTAAAGCGAAGTAGCTATGTGGCTCTACTGGAATCGTAATCAGTATCCTCAACCTGGGGTACGAATCGGGCTGTTAGTCCTTAGTTTACTTTTTTGTTTCCTTGGCTGTATTTCGTCTCCGATTAGGCAACTAAAAACGCGCGGCACAGTTGAAGCAATCACAATTTCAGGCAACAGGAATTTAGGTGACTCACAGGTTCGCTTAAGCGATCCAGACGACATCGAAGAGATACTCGAGAGTGTTCGCGCAATTCGAGGTATCAAATTCATTCGAGCGAACTTTGATTTGCAATCTGCCCAAGTTCTAACAATCGAAATCATCCAAAAAGATAAGGCTTCAAAATTGGTAATGGTCAGTGGATTTATGGCTGTCCCCGGTGACGATACCGGAGTTTACTATGATTCCAGCAAGCAGGTCCAGGCAAAGCTCTGGGAACGACTGTTGGAGCATCTCGATCAGAATTGAGGATCAATTAGCCAAAATCAAGTCGCGCTAGGATCACCTTCGCGCGACATCAGACTAGCAGGACGAACAGCGTACATGACAATTAATTGCCCGCAGCCAACTCTTGCTCCTGAAGTGTTGGAAGTGTCTTAGGCCATTGGCCCGAATAGCTCAATTTGCGAACTTGAGCTTCGGTATTGGAATAGTGAAACAATCCAAAGTGCCTTTGGTTGGCCGGAACCTTAACAGGCAGCGTGGCAATCGAAACACCATTGACTTGAATGGTCAATTCGTCACCCTTCAACTCCATTCGCATTTGATTCCAACTATCTCCCTTGAGCGTCGGTGTTTGTGCGCCTTCAACCGATTGGCGATTATCCGGCAGTAGGTTCTCGGTTTGAGAAGACAGATTGGTCAAGCGATGAACTTCGAGAGGCTTGCCATCCCGCACGATCAACGCATCACCTGCAATGGTCGGATGGACTTCAGCCTTGCCCACCGAGTACCAGAATTCGTACTCGACGACACCATCCTCCAACATGGGCCGTTGGTAGCGAATGAACGACTCCAAGTCCTCAGCACTGTGAATATTCGTTTTGGCTGAACCCGTTAGCTTGTCACCCTGGAATTGCCATTGCGCATTGTCGTTAAAGCCGATCACTTCACCGTAAAAGTCCGCACGCCAACCGTGGCTTACACCGACGCCGATCAAGTCGAGCCTTTCAGGGATCTCTGGCTGTCCGGTAATTCGCAGATTCTCGATGCGGCCTTCAAAGCTCACATCGTGCGATTGCAACACCACCCACGGATCTGGAGGAGACGGAAAGATGTGCTGGTAAACCTGAACACCATTGGTCCACGTTGTCACCGTGTTACCATCGACTTGGATCTTGAAGTTGGAAACATCTTTGGCTTTGAAGTCGGGGACATCCAAGGGACTGCCCGACAGATTTGAGCTGCGCATCAAGGTCATCACCTTGACGTTTTGCTGGTCGTGATTCGGTTCCGCCGCGTGCATGCCGTAGCCTATAGAAACTTCTTTATAGCCCCAAGTCGTTCTATCTGCGGTGATCTCAAATTTGCCTCGCAGAGGCGATTGGAAATAGAGCTGGCTGAAACTTTCAGCAGGATAGTGCTGCACTTTGCCATTGGTACCAAGCCAAGTGGACGCACGACTGTCACGAACCATGGCATCGCCTTGTCGAAGGTCCACTGCTGTCCATTGCTTAAGCGGTTGGACCGGCTTGTTGCCATCACCCACTTGGTTCAGCAGCCTTAGATCGCCTAGTAGTCCGCCAATCACACGCCCCAGTTGACGATTGCCTGACTGACGATTCTCATCGCGTTCAAGCTTTTGCAGTTTTTCCGCAATCGCTAAAGCCTGAGGTCTCACTGTTGCATTTTGTGAAGAGCCCAATGCCGCCACAAAACATGCTGTATAAGTTGGCAACGGATCAGCAACTGAGCCCACATTTGATTCGGCAACAGCAGTAGCTCCCGTTTCCGATGAACCAGCATCGATACTCTCTTGCAACGACTTTAAGAGCTGTTCTGCGACGCTGTCTTGCTTGGACTCAATGGCCAACAGCGTTTGAAGAGCCTTTGCCGATGCAGTCAGTTCGGGTTGGCCTGCTGCACGTTGTTCGATCAACTTGGAAATCTGCTCAGTCTTGCCAAGCTTTTGAGCAACCCGCACAAGTTCCACAGCGGGGCAGTCCAACTGTAGCCAAGAACGACCTAGCAACGGCGGATTCGCTGTCGGTGCCGGTTGATCGCCAGACAGCCCATCGCGAACGGAGAAATAGAGTCGCAGGCGGTTTGTTTCCGAAGGAATAACCCAAGCTTTCAACATTTCCAGAGCTTGCTCGGGAGGCAATTGCCGCGCCTCGCGCGCGATTTGACCAGCGTTCACGCGAATCGTTTCATCGTTGGTGACGATTGCCATCGCCTTGGCGTATGCGTCACTTGAATCGCCAGACATTTCGTAAACCTGGTTGATCATCGCTGGCTCAAACTTCTCTGGCCAATTGCCGCTCATCCTAATATTGCGGACCATGGAATCCTGTTGTTTTTGTCGGTAGAAGCCAAATACAGTGCTCGCCGATTCGTCGACAGGTCGCTCGAATACCAGTGTGCCATTCAAGATGATTTGAACGTTCGAACCGACAAGCTTCAGTTCGACATCATTCCATTCGTTGGATTTCAACGGCAGCGAACCGCCATTCTTTTGATACTGTAACTCGAACTTGAGGTTGTCAGGCTCAAGCCCAAAGCGTTTAGAAGTCGCTTCACTATCAAAGATGAAACGCGTCTTAACACCTTCAGGTGCCAGCAGGAAAGCAAGACGGCCTAGTGCAGGATGAGCGACGGTGCCAAACGCTTTGTAGAAGTACTGATATCGGATCGACTCGCCATCCCTTACAGCTCGCTGATAGTATATCCAGGATGACGCCGACGAATCGCTCGATGCCGGCTTAGCAGTACCTACCAAAACATCATTCTTGGCTTGCCAGTCATAGTCGGTCGGCTCCTCATTTTGATAATAGCTTATCTCGTCATTCTCATTAGCGGCCTTCTCATTCATCAATCGCTTGCGTGGCTGGGATCCATTCATAAATTGACAGTTCCAGCCGTCCATTGCATCACCCTTAAGTAGCGAAACTTCGCGAGGGATCAAAGGCGCACCTTCCACTGAAAAGTTCTGCCACGACAAAGTTTGATTGCGCTCCGCGGCAATGCTTAGCCAAGGATAGGTTCCCGAGTACTTCTCTTGGTACACCTCACGTCCATCAACCAAATATCGAATCTGTCCGGCAGCGAGCTCGATTGCGACGCGAGCCGTCCCACTTCCTTGCAAGCTCTGCATCCTGCGAACAACAAAGTCGTGTCCGCTGGACGACACCAAGCGGCCACTGTCTAGATCCAGCCAAAGCCCCCCAAAGCCACCAGCACCAACTCCAACGTTGGTTCTACCAACCTCGAAGGAGATTTTGAAGTCGCCGTCGAGAGGGTATTGCCAAACTTTGGTACTCGCAGGTTCGCTGCCACCTGCATACACAATCTGCTTTCCTTTGGCCTCCCAAAGCTCATTCTGGTTTGGCTTGCCTAACTTGCTACTTATCCAATTGGCAAGTGCTGGCCGACCGGATTGCGATGGGATTAGATGCCTAACCATCTCTTCATTGAGCGCTGACTCGTAATCTGTGCGAGAAGCTTTACGAAGCGCAGCTCGAAAGGGAATAAAAACCGACTGCGCGAATGGCCGAAGAGCTTCGGTTCGTAGGCACTCTTGGAAGAGGAGAGTTTCGGGAGCAATGTTCGGAGCTGACTGCCCAGATTCATCAGTGACTTTCAGTCGCTTGGGCAAC
Source organism: Planctomycetota bacterium (assembly GCA_963204965.1). Lineage (GTDB taxonomy): Bacteria > Planctomycetota > Planctomycetia > Pirellulales > Pirellulaceae > Aureliella. Next base: position 9,823 of record CAUJKA010000133.1, read on the forward strand.
TCGGTTAACATCTCGTTGAAGGTCTTGGATACCTGGTCGACTTTAGCCTGCTTGACCCAAATCAATGCCTGCAGCAGTTTTGCGTTGTCAAGCTTTTCATCAACCAGCTTCGACGTTTTCTCTGCAAGTTCATCCAACTTGCCTGCTTCGGCCGCAGCGTTAACAAGCTCGACCAGATTGCTTTGTAGACCAATGGAAGGCTCATCAACGACTGTATTTGGCGGCAGCAATTCGCGAGGTGGAATTGGGTAAGTAGTCGCTAAGCCGCTCGACAAGCGAAGCGTTTGTCGATTCTCTTTCGGCATCGACCATGTGAGCCACATGTTGTAGCGTTCAGCGGGAATGAGCTTGCGAGTGCTCTGCTTGGCCTGGAGCAATAGGTTCGAGTCATTGACGGGCCCACCCCAACGACTATCAACCTCCAAATCTGCAGCCCGACCCCATAGGTCGATAGCATACTCAGGAATCCCAACCTTAAACGCTTCGGAGGCAAAGCTCATCAGGTCATTGCGTTGAAGATACGAAGCGTAACCTTCGTTGCCAGCGTAGGCCGAATAGGTAGTCTGCTTTTTTGCCAACTGGTTTTCAAACATCTGTTGAGCCGCCTGGGCATTCCCTTTGGCCACGTTGTAGGTCTGAATCTCGCGCTCGATCTTTCGAATCCAGTTTGGTGTCGAGCTCGATGAGCTTGACGAGCTAAATGGATCGTTGGGATCGCCAGCAGCTTGAGCCACTCGCGAACTCAAGCCGAGTACCGCGATTGCTTCATCTGCGAGATCTGAATTCGCGAACGCTCGAAGTCCAACAATCAAGGCAGCCTGAATTGCGGGAGCCCCAGCGGCGCCCTGCTTGAGAGCAGCCAATTGAACAAGAAGCTCTTTTGCGGTTCCAAGGTCTTTCTTTTCGATGGCGATTAGAGTCAGCAGAGCTTTCTTGAACACATCATTGGCAGCATCCGTCTTGCGATCCTTGAGCGTCGTAGCAAGTTCGTCCAGCTTGTCTTTCTTGACGGCGATTTGGATCAACATTGTGCCCAGACAGTCTTGAGCGTTTGAACTGTTGATGGGGTTGAGGAACAAACGAATCTCCGAGGGACGATTCGCTGGTAAAACCACAGATTGAACTACATCGTAAAGTTGTCCTGAATCATCGGGCAGCTTGGACCAAAGCGTAAATAGATCTTGAAGCGACTTGGAAACCTCCTGCTCGATCGGATCGGCACTCGTACCGCTCGACGAACGAATAATCCGACTAGGACCGTTCGTAGCCGTGGAAAGATCTGGGTCAGGTACGGGGAAGCCACCTTGCAACGACTTGCTCAACGCAACTCCCGCTAAGTTCGACAAATTATGCTTAGCGGCCGACTTACAAATGTGCATGGTCACGCGGAACTGAGAGATCGAAAGCGGCGCAATAAGACTTCCCTCTGCAGGTGCCTTTTTCGTCGTTGAGTTCGAAGCTGTTCCAGTTCCGGCCGTCGAGGCTGCGGCGGGCGTATTTCTATTGGCAGGCGCTGTAGCCGGAATTCGACCGGCGGGTGGCGGTACCAATGCTCCAGGCTGCCCAGCTCCCATTTGCCCAGCTCCCACCTGCCCAGCGGCATCATTCGCTGGAGGCTTGTTGGTGATTTTGGTAGCAATGTTCAGCGCCTCAGTCCACTTCTTCTCGGCTTCGTTCAGTTTTTCCAACTCGACAAGTACACTCGCCCATTCATTCAAAATTGCCAATTGCGCTGCGGCGCCCTGTTGGCGACTGGCAGCTTCCAACGCTCGCTCAGCAAGTTTGGCAGCAAGTTGACGCGATGTGTCGTCAGCAAGCTTTGGAGACTGAAGAGCCTTCTTGGCGGACAACCATAGATCAATGATCGGAAGTGCATCCTTTCGCTGTCGCGAAGTCAACTTTCTGCCTTCTTCGATTGGCTCGAATGTGGTTACCTGTAATAGCATGTCCGCATACTCCTTAAAGCTCTCAGGTGATAGCTCATCCCTAGAAACTTGCCATAGAATCGATAGCTGGAGAGCGACTCGGTCTTCCGGATTTGCAACAGCAAGTTCCTTGATTCGAGCAGAGATTAATTGTTGGATTTCAGAATTCTTAGCGATCTTGCTCAACATCTCAACAAGACCACTGTTGATGGTCTGAGTCGTGATGCTAGGCAAACTTGGTACCGAAACTAGGAGATCAAGTTTTGCTTTCGGATCATTGGGCAGCAGCGCTCCCACAACGTTGTTGGCATTCTCCGAATCGAGAGACTTCATTGCTGAGCCTATGGCATTTTCCACTTGGCGAGTGAAGCTATTGCCGCCTCCGTACCATGTGTCAGCATTGGTCAATGCTGCCTTATCCTCGGCCATCTTCCGAAGTACTTGAATCGCTTCGATGGACCCGCCAGCCTTTTGGAGTTTCTGGGCAATCCAGAGTTTGGTGCTGATTCGTTGATAGCTCTCGTACTGCGGATCGTTGTAGCCCGACACCGATTCCGCGCGAGTAATCTGTTCGCGAAGCAGCTTGAGTGCCTGATCTTTCTTATCTGGCATCGATGAGTAAAGTTCAACGAGCCTACCCAGCGGTGTATAGTTCGGTTGGTTGTTGCCATCCTGTGAACTCAAGCTGACCGCTTTCTCCAAAAGCGTTGAAGCAAGTGTTTGAGTCGATTCCAATTCGGCCAATTCTTGTCCAATCAACCATAGTGTTGCAGAGGACATGCTGTCGACTTTGGCTTTGTCCGCTGAAAGACTCTCCAATCGCTTCAATCCGCTGACCGAATTTCCGGAGTTGATTTCAAGTATTCCGACGAGCGCTTGTCCGCCATGCCAATCGGGATAACGATCAACTGTCGACTTCAAGCTATCTTCAAAGTCCTTCAGATAAGGCGTCGTCTTGAGCGCGTTGAGCATTTCGATAAACGTCGAGTTCGCCTTGCCGTTCTCGCCGTAAGAACGAATCGTGTCGATACCGAACCAAGGATTGCTTCGAACAGTAGTGGCATTTGGAATGATCGACTGCTTCACCAGCTTGTAGATCTTCTCGTTCTTGAATACCTCGGGACGTTGAAATACGTTGGACAGGTATGACTGCATGTCCGAGTTTTCAGTGAGTAATCGTTCGAGCAGCTTCACGGCGATATCGACGCTTTGAGGCTCGTTCAACATATTCGAGGCCAAATTGATTACGTAATAAGGCTGACCAAACTTCCGAATGTCAACGGTAGCCATGGTCTCCAATAATTCCTTCCGACGCTTGGCTTGCTGAAATGCACGATCGACTTCATAGAACGAGTCGCTGATCCAGGAAGGATTGGTTTTAAGTATCGCCAAGTACTGATCGCAGGCCTCGCTGGCTTTGTTCCGTCTCATTAGGTTCACGGCGAGCTGCCAACGGTAGATTGTCCCGTCCGGACGCAATTCAACGGCACGTTCGAGATACTTGCTTGCATCTTCCTGCTGATTAGTAGCGATGCTGAACTCGATCAATTGCTCCAATATCCTTACGGAATCGGGAGTGCGTTCGAACTGCTCTTTCAAAGTCGCTAGCGTGGTTTTGAGTGACCCGGACTGCGACAAGTATTGGATGGCAGCGTTACGGGACTGTGAATCGCTGCTGGAGTATCTCGCTGGATTGCGATTCGAGCGACTCGCGGCCAAAGAATACTGCGAGGTCGTTTTACGAAGCACTGTATTGGCTACTTGTAACGCTTGCTCGGATTTGCCTTGGCCGCTGTAGAGGTTCATAAGCGTGACCTGTGAGTCAACCTGCCTGCCAGCCGATTTTTCGAAGCGAGCGAGAATTGCATCGGCCATTTCATTCAATCCCAGCCGCCGCATCTGCGCGACCAGTGACTGCTGTGTCTGCGAATCCATTCGTAGACCGAAGACTTTCTGAGCCGATTCACGCGATCGATCCATGTCACCGATGCGTTCTGCCAACTGCATGATCAGCATTTCGCGACGCAGGATCGTTTGTTGGTCCTTTCCAGCAATGGTCTCCAAGACGGCCAACGCTTCATCGAATTCGTTTCGAGATTGATGCAAGCCAGCGAGTGTGAACTTGAAGCTTGGATCGGCAGAGAGTTGTTGACCCAGCTTGGCCATCAGAACCATTGCATCATCATTCTCTTCCATCCACCATTGGACCGACGCTAGATACCAAGTCCAATAGATCGCCTCATTCGCATCGGCGCTCTCCAGCTTGGCCTTCAAGTACTTGGTCAAGTCTTGGGGAGTGTCATTTCGTTTGAGTGACTCGAAGGCCTGTCGAAGCATAGAAACCGTGTTGATGTCGATGTAGTTATTCAGCGATGGGAAAGACAACTGAGCCCGAGTCTGTGCTTCTTTGCTTCCATACATTGTGACTGAGTAAGGCGATCCACCGGTGGCGGAGGTTGCGGTGATGCCCCGCGCCTGAGCCGACTGAACTGCTATGCGATGTTTGGCCACTGCAATCGAAACAGGCAGCGTCTTATCCAATACCTGAAGTATTGCTCCATTGTCTTCGTCGTCAGCTAATCGCGACATCCAGCGCTGAGCCAAATTGCTAATCGAAGTCGTTATCCCTGATGGCGCACTACTTGCTGGTGATCGATTTCGGCCTGAGACAATGGGCGTTTCAGCGACCTGCTTAAGAGCTGCCGCTTGCCAACGATCGACAATTGGCATCAACTCGTCATATCGCTTTTCGGAGATAAAGAGGGTGATACACGTGATTAACTCAGCGGTTGTCTTCGAATCGGCGATTTGCTGCTGAATCAACTGATCAGCCTGTTCGTTCTTGCCTGCCAATCGATATTCTTCGATCATCGTCGACAAGAATCCGCCCATGCCGCGAAAGACGCCGGGCAAGGCCTGGTATCCATTGCCCGTGTTGACATAGACTTGACCGTTTGTACCGTAAGCGACGTTTCCCGCATACAGTACGTTGTAGTCAATGTCCTTCTCTGCCGTGGTGAGTGCTTTGAAGCAAGTTTCGACAAGTTTCAGATCCTCTTCGGAAAGCGGTGTGCGCTTCGGATTTGTATTCTGGGCATTGCGATTCTGATTGTTCAGCGAAGTATCTCGCAGCTTGAGACTTGAGAGAAAGAACCGCTGCTCCTCTTTGCCACCAGTCTTGGCAAGTCGTTTGGTTACCTCATAAACACTTACAAAGTCGGACTTCAATTGCGAGACATATAGCCAATCGTAAATCGCGTTTCGGGGCGCTGCATCCGCCTTCGCACGCTCGCGAACCTTTTCTACGGTTGAGAGAGTTTCTGGGGAAGTATCTCGTGCTACTTCTGTCGCTTCAGGTTTCGCTGTTGCAGAATCACGCAAGATCTTTTCAGATACCTCATCTTGCTCGAAGCGCATCATCCATCCCAGGGCTGCCATGCGCGCCGTACCATAGGCTTCAGGCATCCAAATGGGTTGAGCTTGCCCAGGAGCATAGTATCTGTTGTCTGGAGTCAGCCCTGTTGCCAGCGATACTTGTGATGCGAGGCTGGTCATCGACAATGGCGTTTGATTTTGTGGCAAAGCCGTTTGAATCCCGCGGAGATTGTCCGATTTGGCCTTCGCCTGAGCCTGCTTCAGCTTTGCCGCTGAGGCTTGTCCCAGCGTTTCGAAGTTGAGCGTCATGGCCAACAGTCGCTCAAAGCGATTGATTGCTTCGTTGCGATTGTTCAGCTTACCCCAGCAAACACCTTGTCGGTAAAGCAGCTCCCAATCATCGCGCCGCTGTTCAAGTAAAGGCTCGATGACTTGAATTGCCGTGTCGTAATTGCCATTGGCAATCAGGGAATCGATCGAACGAAGCTGACGGACGAGATCCTCCTCGCGTTGAATCAATCGAGAATAGATCTCTTTAGCTTCGTCGTACATGCTGTTACGAACCAACATGCCCGCCAGAGGAGATTCGGTTTCATCGCCGGGCGCGATGCCAACCAATTGTCGCTGATAGTTGATCGCAGATTCCAGATCGCCATCGTTATCGCAGAGTTTAGAGAGCTGATTGAGTAGATTAGTATCGCGAGTGTTCTCGCTTAGCAGGCTTTCAAGCTCCTTCCGCGCCGCCGATAGATCTCCTAACGTCTGCCAAGCCTGTGCAATACAGATCGTAAATTGACGGCGATTCTCTTCCTCTTGGCGACCGCGTTCCAGCCGCTCGAACAGTTTGTCGGTTTGATTGATCTGTTGATACAGAGGAGCGATTCGCTGCATCAACGAGGTTCGATCTTCGACCTCTTCCAACTTCTCAAATGCCCGCCAATAGACTTCGATCGACTCTTCAGCTCGCATTTGGTCTGCTAAAGCAGCAGCCAGAGCCGACATCAAGTGCGGCTCGTTAGGATTGATGCGCATTGCCTTGCGTAACGCCTGCAGACCCTCTTCGGCCTTGCCAAGTCGGAAACAGGTCTGCGCGTAGAATTCGTAGTTCTCGGTCTTGGACGGAGCCGCAATAATGAGTTTCTCCGCCGCAGCGAGCGCTTCAGCCGTGCGTCCCAACTGAGCCTCCAAGCGCGAGACGTTCATTAAGTGATCGCCTTGGCTACGACGATCAACTTCGGCGAGCTGGCGATTCAGGTTCGCTGCTCGACCATAATCACCCGAGCTTTCGGCAATGCGCGCAGATGTAGTCAAAGCTAGAACGCTCTTGGTGTCCAGCTTCAGAGCTTGGTCAATGGCATACGTTGCATCCGCCCATTTTCGGCCACTTTCTAGATAGCGAGCCGCTTGATACCACTGCTCGAACTTTGCTTGAGCTTCGTTCGCTCGCAGGTCGGCTAGCATTTTCTCAGCTAGATCTTCCAGAGTCTGATTCGCTTGTAGCACGCTGATCCGCTGGCGAATAATCTCCTCACGCTCATCTTCGTTGGCCGCGATTTGCACGGCTTTATCACACAACGAAAGAGCATCGTCGTATTTGTTAGCTTTGGTGTGATAGTCGGCCGCCTTGAGAAGTAGCGAAAAATCCTTGCCGTCCAGCTTTACTGCTTCCGCAATTTGCTCGCAGGCCTTGTCGCTGAAGCCAAAGCTGTTAAAGACCTCTGCTAGCCGAGCCAAGTTGGTCACATTGCGACGATCACCCGACGCGATTTCGTTCCAGACCTTGAGCGCATCTTCGGATCGCTTTTGAATATGCAGGAATTCGCCAAGATACTCGCGATACTGTGGATCGTTCGGAGCCAGTTCAACTGCGCGACGATAAAGTTCCTCAGCTCGTTCGGGCAATTGATTCTGTCGACAAAGGTCGGCAACTTGTGAGACGGCTACTGCATCTTTGGTACTTGGATCGATCATCCGATTCCAAATAGCAAAAGCCTCGTCCCGACGTTGCGCTTCAGGAATCTCCCGATTGCGCATTACCATCTTGCCCCAATCACGAAGATAGTCCGGATTGGTAGGCGCTGCCTTGAGTAGTTCTGCATATTGCTTGCTCGCTTGATCGAAACGTTGTTCGCCGGCGAGCAAGTCGATATAAGTCTTCCGCAGATCTGCGCGAGACGGTGCCAGATTGAGTGCCTTCTCCAACCACTCGAGAGCCTCGGGGACTCGCGCGGCACCGGCTAGGAAGCGAGCTAAACGGCTCATGCCTTCAACATCCTCGCTGTTCTTTTCAAGCCAAGCTTGGTAGTACTTCACCAAGCCGTCTTGATCGCCTGAGCGAAGGAATACATCATCGATTCTTCGTCGAACATCGCGATACAACCAGCTAGTCGGATTCAGTTCACCAAGAATCGATTCCAGCTTAGCAATCCCGTCAGGCTTCTTGCCAGATTTGATAGTGAGTTCAGCCGTAGCAACTTGAAAGACGACTCGGCGATAGTCATCGTCTACAAGCTCTGCCAATTTTTCGTAGCGTGGTAGTGCCTCGGCAATTTGATTCTCTTCTGCAAGCGTAACTGCAATCTGTTCCAGTACGCGAGCATCGCTGGGGAACTGCTTCTCAAGTCGCTGCCAAACTTGCAAGGCCTCGGCGGTTCGTTGAGCACGTTGATGAACTCGGCCGAGCGTCTGATAGATCTCAAGTTGATCCGTTCGTTGCGGCTTTCGCTCGATCGCTCGCTCCATCGATTGAGCTGCGGCGAGCGAATCGCCTAAACGGACCTGCGCTTGGCCTAGATAGAAACAAGCCATCGGATCTTGCGGTCGCAACTGTTCGGCTTTCTTGAACGCTTCGATGGCATCAGCGTCGCTACCGCGTTGTGATTCAAATAGTCCTACCAGCATCCACAGCGCGCCGTCGCCACCAGCTTGGTCGGCTCGTTGCTTTAACGAAGCGATAAACTTGTCCAGCGTTCCGAACTCGACGTGATGTCCGTAGACTCGATCCAAGGCTGTACCGCGTCGCGGATTCTTCTCCAGTACCGTTAAGAATCGCTCGGCGTTCTTGACTTGCTGTTGCTCTTCATCGGAGAGCTCCGCGATAGTCGATTGTTCAGATGCAGGAGTCGTCTGCTGAGCAGCTTGAGCCTTGCAGTGCGAATGAGAAATGGTCCACAACGCAAATATCTGAAGTGCCACAAAAGAAGCACTCGGAAGACTCAAACGAAAAGACAATCGCATCAGAAACTCCTCCGCTATCGGGCTCGAATTCGAGAGACTTTGCAGCCCGAGCGATCGGTCAGTCGTTTCAATGTGGGCTGACAGCAACCTCGGGCACTGTATAAGATAACGACTACGGCCGTGGCTTGCATGAAAAATCTGTAAACCTTGCAGGTGAATCAAAAGGAACGGGGGGCTCGTTGCACCGTTCAAGCGATTGACGTTGAGTCTGGTTTTTCAGCGGGCACAACTCCGAAGTAAACCAATTTGATCTGCCACGATTGACACAACAGAATAATGGCGTAGATCAGTTTGTTGTTAACCAATCAGTGGTGTATCATTTGCATTAACAATTTGGCTAGTTTCGCCCAGGAAACTCCAATTGTTTCGGTGATCCGAAGAGCCTCAGCCTTCCATCGAAACCTACGGCTGAAGCTAGACGTTCACGGATCATCGGAACGACGACAGTCGAGTTAGCTTCCGTTGAGAAAAATCGATCGAAATAGTACCACAGAGAATACAGATTCGATGCTTCCTGAGTGCCCACATTGTTTTGCCCGCGTGATTCCGAGACCGGACCGTTCCTGTCCGAATTGTTCAGAACAGCTTGATCAGCCGAATGGTCTTGGCTTGGTTTCCGTTTGGATCCGACCAACGACTGTATTGCCTGATATATGTCATCGATGTGGAGTGCCCACGTCCCGCCGAGAGGATGTTGTTGAATGGACACGGCAGGAAGTTTACGTCGAAGACCAAGACTTTGCGTCGCGCTACATTCTATTTTCCGTCATGTGGTTGATTCTTCCATTTACAATTTTGCTTGGCAGATTCTCTGGCGTTAGTAATGTTGACAAACAACATCTTATCAGTGTACCGACCTGTAAACCCTGCTCATCCAAACAGACAGTGGTTTTGGAGGTGAAGCCAGAATTTCAGAGATCGATGAGAATTGTCGTTGCACAGAAGTTTGCGCAGTTGATGACAGATAGGTCCCAAGGCGAATCGATTGGTTAGAATGAGCAGCGCATAAACCATCGCAGTCCTACTCTATCGTCGCTTCGCGACTCTCCATCCCTCGTTGCCCATTTCCTGGGATTGGCATCCCAGGCTGTAAAATACCATCGCGTCCGCGATTGAAAGACAGATTCTCCAACGGCAATTCGATTATCCAACCCAATCTGCTTAACCATGACTCCAGTTCGAGCAACTGATGAATTGACAATTCCGTTCGCAATAGAAGACGTTTGGCGCGTACTGGTTAGAATCAGAGAATATCCGCAGTGGTGGCCACGTTCAGTTGGGTTGCGAGTGCTGAAGGAAGAGCCGGAAGTCGTTGGAAGCTCGCTCCAACTTAGGCCGCTGGGTGGACGAGCGTTCCAATGCCGCGTTCTGTCGATGGAAGAGCCCAGAGTGTTGTGCATGGAGTATTTTGGCGGCTTCATCGAAGGTCGTGGAGAATGGCGACTAGAAACCATCGGTGATGCAACGCGAGTTCAGTATGTTTTGGACGTGCAAGCCGCAGGGCTAATCGTCGCCTGCCTTGGGAGGATCATTCCCTTAGGGAAATTTCATTCAATGCAGATGAAAAGCGTACTTCAGAAACTTGAAACTAGAGTACGTAACCTTTCGAAGGATCGAAAGTAGTAACAATCTAACAACGTCGCACGATTGCAGGACGCTAATGCGACTTGCAATCGTGAAATGTCGATATGAACGTCACGCTTTGCAGCAACCTATTTCGCCTGCGAGACAAAATAGTACTTGTGCTGAATCCATGTTGGCTCGAGCTGACACTGAAGCATCATGTACCGCTTCGCATCGCCTCGAGGATCGGGACCGAGACTGCCTAGAGGCAATAGACTACTTTGACCTTCGGGTATGTTGGTCATGCGAGTCACATAGCCTTCCAGTGTAAAGCTGGTCAATTTGCCTCCCGCATGTTCGCTAGCTCCCACTTCAGCCGATAACAGGGCTGCGGCAGCCGCTAACGATAATGGAGCTTTATTGGACTCGACCAAAAGGTCCTTTCGAAGGATCGGCAGCACAACTTTGCTGACTCGATTATTCGAAAACACGAAGTAGAACCCATCATCGGCTTGCGTATACCACTGCGGCTTCTCCGAGCCATCGATGGGCAGTACTTTGGAACTCTTCACCGACTTGCCAACCAGCTTTTCAACTACGGTTGGTATCAAATCGGGTAGTGCTTTCATGATCACTGGAAGCGTGGCTTGACGATTTTGCTCATACATCCCAACGAAGTTATCCTTCGTGGTCAGCTCGGCCGTAGCGACGGAAGTAACAAGCGGTTCGCTTTGTGCGCTGGCCCATTCTTCTGCTGTCCGTTGTCGCCAACGCAATAGATCTTTGGTGGCGAGCTGATAGTTGTAGACATCCGAGTTCAGTTGGTAACTCTTCGCAAGTTCGTTCAAACTCTTCTGCAATGCGTCTTCCCAGGCGGCATCGTCGGCTCGCAGCGTTAGTTCGGCGAGGACGCTTTGGATAGCTTGAAAACTCTGAAGGGCGCTATCCCGAGTCAAACCATCGCGGTTGACGTTGCCAGCTTCTCGTTTGACATAGTCGATGATGCTGGACTTGATTCTTGCGGTTAGATCGTCTGGCAAATTGGCCGGGGCTGCAGGACCAGTGGCAACGCTTGATTCTCCACTATGAGATGCAGAAGTACTGACAAATGCGTAAACTCGCAGTCGTTGAAGGTGCATCAATTGCCACTGCTTCGAGATCTTTTGTAGGCCCTCAGCTCCACTTCCACTGGTTAATGACTCTTCAAGTTGATTGATCAACTCATCCAGCTTGCTGCGCTCGGCTTGCTCCGCATCGCGGGCTTCGCGGTTGCGGAAATTGGACATCGGGCCTGCAACTTCGCCAACAACCTTATTCATTGGAGTGTAGAACGGTTCTTTGTCGGTGTCGTGGAGTACTCCAGAAATCGATAAGATCTCTGATTGAATCTTCTCGATCGAATTCTCTGCCTGCTTGATCTCGCCATCTTGAAGCATTTTTAGCGTCTTCATGAACGCCTTTCCTCGAGCAGCCTGACCGTTGGCAAGCAGTTTGATTACCTTTTCGCGGTCCTTGCTAGCTTGTGGCGTTGCGTAATAGCGGCTGCGAACATCCAGCAACGCTCGATGATAAAACGCTGCGCGGAATCGCCAGTCCACCACAGCCGGCTCGCGATAGTGGTCTAGGAAAGCAAGCCATCGATTCAGTTGTCCAACCAAGAGATACATCTTGGCCATATCTTTGGAATCAGGCGTGCCATCTTTGCTGAGCTTTTTCGTAAGTTCTTGCAGCGACTCTTCGACTTTAGCCACCGCGTTGTACATCCCCTTGGATGCTGGAACCACTCCGGCGTTTCCTAGATGTCCGAATGGACTCTCGGGCGTTGGCTCGGCGCGCTGAGCCCTAGCGGATTGGCTAACAACAAAAGTCCCTAGCCATATGCATGCGATGATAGAGCATATTGTGCGTTTCATTCTAGGCCTCCTTCGATCATAGCTTCGAAAGTGCCAGTGACGGGGATCGATTGACCGGAAGCTGAAGCAAGTTGTCCGGAAGCGATTCGACCTTTCATTTTGCCATCAGTGATCGATTCTAAAGCCAGCGTGACAGGCTGTTCGGCAGCCGACATCCACGTAGTATCTTTCGCGTCACTTTTGACGAACAGCGTCCCCGAAATCGATTGCCCGCTCAGCGCGTTGATCGTGCCGCTGGGTGTGTTGGCCTGAAAGAAGTACGAAGGAAAGCTCTCCCCGGCACTTTCGGAGTAGGAGCGAAGTTGCAAGACTGACCCGCGATCCTTGATGGTAACAAGGTTGATGAAGCTGGCTCCAAAAGCAATCTCTTTGTCCAGCTTGAATTTGGCCTCTCCATCGGCGACAACCTGCTCTTTGGCTTGTTGCACAGACTCGGTGGCCTGTTTAGTAACCTCTTGAGCTTTGGCAGCGACTTTGTCAGACGCATTCCCCACAGACTCAGCCAATTGGTCACGCTGCTCTTTGCTGCAAGCGGCCAATAGAATCGTCAGTGCAGCCAAGCAACTGACGGATCGTGATAGTTTCATCATAAGACTCCGGAAAAGTATAAATCCTCTTTCCCGCACCGCGCCGGGTAGTATAACTGGGCTTGGACGCGAGATTCAACTATAGCTCGAAAAGTCGAGTCACTTTTAGCCGACTTTCCTACTATGCAGCTTTGCCGAACCAAGTATTGACGGTAAATCCGCGAAGAGCGATGTTAGCCTTCAACGGTTCGAGCTGGGGTAATGCTGAATCGATTGAGCAGGAGTAACGCGGCAGAAGCTACTACTAGAATAGCTAATGCTGTTGCCGAAAAGTTGTCGCCGAAGAAACACGGTTCGAAGAGCTTAAAGATCCATCGCCAAGCAGTGTGGTGCATTGCCAAGGCCGCTAGGACGAACACGCTGAGCGGCAACCGGTAATTAGCCACTTGCATCGCGTAATAGCAGATCAGTCGCAGGCAAAGCGCTACGAGGGCCACAGTCCAAACTGCTTGCCAACCCAAACTTAGACCGATCAAGAGCATCAGTGAAATGATGTTTGTAGCTGACGGAACGCTGTAGTGATCTTCCGAAACAACATCAGATTCCGACTTGGTATCCGACTTGACTTCCAAAGGCTCACTCTCCGTAGACGTTTCTTCTTGCTTGGGACTATTCAACGCTTTGCAGAAGTAGATCCAAGCAAACATCGCTCCAATTGCTGATCCAAATAAGCCGCCAATCAGACTGCTTAAGAGTGCTTGTGTTAAAGCTGGAGGATAACTATCCGCGCTGACAATTGCTGGAACCGGTTGCAGGGAAGGTTGAGCAAACATTGGCGAGACAACTAGAAGCGAGCACACCAGAATGGCCAAGCCTGTTACCTTTTGACGATCGAAGTCAATCAGCATCCACGACAAGACCAAACAGAACAGTAAGCTGTGGTAGAGAAAGTAAAGAATGAGATCCCAGCGCAGTTCAAAGAGGACCCAGACAATTCCTGCATAGAGATTGGGAGTCCTGAGCGGTAGGTTTGCTCCTCCCGAAACCAACTCAACTGAAAACAGCAGTAGAAATATTGCAGCCGTAAGTGCTTCAACGATTGGATATTGAGATGAGATTGGATTTTGGCAAGTGCGACATCGCCCTTCCAATCGCAACCACCCAAATATGGGAACATTGTCGGTGGGACGAATACTGGAATTGCACTTGGGACAACGCGAAGCGCTGAAGACGACCGACTTGTTTCTTGGCATTCGATAGGCGACAACGTTTAGGAAGCTACCCACGGTGGCACCTAACGAGATGATCCACAGGACGGCAATCGCTTTCATCGAATGAACTTCGATCATTTGCGAGAGCGGCATTGCATCCATTCGCCGTTTTTGACTTGGCTCGCCGCTGTCCATCGAGTGAATTGCCACTGGGATCAACACCGAGTAACAGAGAAAACCTAGAAAGACCACCGCCAACAAGGGTCGATGCCACCCACGACGCGGCTTTTCTTTGACTGACGGCTCACTGACTGGCTGTTGATGAACTTGCTGTTGAATGAGAGGCTGTTCAGGAGCCAGTTGCAAATCAGCATGCGAAACAGGATCTGTTTTATCTACACCTGGAATTGAGCCTGGAACTAAATTCGGATCCGCGGAAGTCGATGGAGGCTGCTTCGAATCGTCGCGTGGAAGTTCGTTGGGGAGATTGGGAGGAACTTCCGAGTTCATGGATTCACGTAGCTGGAGTTTTTCTAGTTCTAGGTCGACTATCGCGGCGATATTGTAGCGTATCGAATCGAACTAAGGGTGCTCAGAATAGTTCAAGTTGTTTGAAACGCAGCGCTGCCGAAGTCGAACTAGGTCGACCAGTCGAGCTTACCTCTTTTTGGAACGTAGCGGCGTTCCAGCGCAGAGAGTGCAGGGGCGGCGAGTCAGCCAATGGCTCGCTCGTCGAATTCGCTTTCCAAGATTGCGACGAAGCACGCTGATGGGAGAAGCGGGGAGAGTCGGCGCATCGTGAAGATCATCTGCTCCATGCGGCCATTGGGCTAAACGATGAGCCATATCGTCGATCCAAGCCGGGCCGTAACCATCGTCAGGAATTTGCTGAACCAATTGCTGAGGCAACCGACGGACGCCAAGTCTTGCGCCGGACAGTCCACCAACTAAAGCACCCAGCGCGCTCACATCTCCACCTAGTCGAATTGCCGATGAAACCGCCTTTTGAAAATCCGTGGGATGACGCAGGAAGCAGTAGATTGCCATAACCACAGTTGGAACGATCTCGCCTGGTGTGCCGCTACCCCACCCAAATTGCCGAGCGACATAAGCCGCAGATTTGTCATTTTCCAGGTAGCCCACCATCTGCTTGAGGCGATTAGCATACTCGCTACTGCAATCCATCTCCGAAAGAAACTTCGCAGCAGCAGGCGAATTAATCGCACCTCGTTCGGTGATCGATAGGTTGGTTAACCCAGCAAGTAGGTGACTGCCTTCGATGACAAGTGGATGTACATGTGTCAGCCGAGCCGAATGTTCAATCCAGTTGCGAGTACCCAGGTTCGTATTGTTGAGTGCCAGTACAATCAAGATCGAACGCGTTGCGTTGTCATTGCCAAGCGAATTGGACGCTTGGGGAGTCTTGCGGAAGCTTAGACAAGACTTCAAGCCAAAGCGACGACTGGCAGTTTTCATGTCTGTTGGAAAGCTGAGCGAAAACAAGGCAAGGCGTTTGCGCAGCGACTCACCAAATTGTCCAATCTCCGTGCCCGACGAAACGATCGATTGCGCTGTCATCCAGACTTGACTGGTATTGAACCCGTAGATGCCTACATCTCGAGCAAATCGGAAGCGAAGTGTTTGTCTCCCAAACAATTTAAGAGCTTGGCGAGAAGTCAGGCCATTACGCGCCTGACCGAGAGAATCGCCGATGGCGACTCCAAGCATCATTCCATGAATATGTTCGCGCCGAAGTTGCGTCGAATGCATGAGAGGTTCTGCTAAACGAAGGGCGTGACCGATCGTTTGGAGCAAAGCGTGATTCACTGGTCTACGACGACTGGCGATCTCTCAAGCTTGTACAGCTACTCCAGCAAAGGCCATTAGCGAACTTCGCAATCAAAACTGATTACTCCGCCCTTTTGACCTTCGATCGGCGATTGGATGTCCCAGCGTAGGAGGCTTGATCCGGCATCATTAGGCTGGATTGTGAAAGCCGCTTCTACGCTGCATTGTTGACTCCCTTCAATATAACTCAACCGGGGTGACAGGCTGTCCATGATCACAGCATTCCCCAATTTCTGGCTGCCCATATTCTCGAATCGAACGGTAAATCTGATACGATCGCCAGGACTGGCCATTTGATGTGAGGCGGTTTTAGTCAACCGCATCGCACACTTATCGGGAGTTTCATAAAGATAAACTTCGGCGGCGTGCTTCGTATCGGTTACAAAGACCGCTTCTTGCTCGCCAAGTAGGACGCTGAGCGATTCGGGGTTGATCAGCGTGCCAACCTCAATGCGGCGTTCTAGCAACTGTAGCCACCCTCGATTGAGACTCTCTTCAACCACGGTTCGGCTTACGTTTGCCTTAGGTCCAACAATCGTGCCAATTGGCGTTGGTGGAACAATGGTGTCGATCGGAATCAATCGTTGTTGGTCGTTCAAACGATCCAGCAACATGACTTGCTTTTGTCCCACTGGCTTAGCAGCAAGTTCCATATTTCCAGTGGCGCTGCGATCGAGAACCCCCTGAGCCGCTTGTGGTCCATGGACTCGTCCAGGAGCCAACGCATTCGCAGCCAGTGCTGCACCGGTGACTTGTCGAACAGCACCGAAACGTGGAGCGTAGACACAAGTACGATTGGATGGTTGCACACAAACTTTGCCACCCAGCGTTTCGTAGTACATCACCGTGTCAGTAGTATCGATGCCTACAGCACTCCAATCCTTCTTGACGATCGTTGCGGGATCTTGGTCGCCGCCGTCGCAAATGTACTCTTGAGGATCGATGTCCCATCGCTGTGGATCACATGCGGTACAGCCGCAGTCCGAAGGTACTCCGCATCCGGAACCACAACCGCATGAGTCGGTGGTACACGAACCGTTGTTACACGATGCGGCAGCCTGCCGACGCAAACCGACAAGTTGAGCTTGCTGCGAATCGGTTGGCGTGTTGTAGCTGACTGGCACAACGCTTGAAGTAGTTGAAGCTAACTGAGCTGAGTTACTTGAGTTATTCTGAGCAGCAACTGTCGATGACTTATTTAAAGCTGGCTTAGCTGCAACTTGATTACTTGGACCTGTCCTGGGGATGGATCGCGAAGCTGAATTGTTGTGTGAAGCAGAGTTGATTGGCTGAGTGGAATTAGCAGCCACCGATTTCGAGTTGGTTTGCGGAGCGGTAGCTCCAGGGTTGAACAGCTTAGGCGAGAAGCTCACGATGCCTCCCGTCGATGAGCAACCTTGACTCAACAGGCCGACTAAGCCCATCGAACCAACTGCCAGCAACTTACGCAGTGCAGCTTTGTTGGGGAGGCATAGCAGTGTCTTGGCTCGAATGTTTTGCTTCATGGCATGACTCTTCAACACTACAGGATACCTTTTTGATTCGGTCAACACTGGCACTACCGGCGATCACAACTCAACAGAGTTAACTTGTTAGGCTATCTTGCTTGAGGTACGCGAGGATAGTTCTCGGTTGGGTTCTCCGAATAGATCGGAGTGGCTCGTTCGACTGGAACAATTTCAGGCAATCTGCCTTCGCGAATTAGTGATTCACGATTCGGTGCGACTGGCAATGGAACCCACGGCGGGCAACCGTAAAGGAACTCCATCAAATCGCCGTTGGGATCGCTGGGGACCCGTGATCCAATTCGCAAGATTGCTAGGGGTTTACCGAGCACATCCGCGGATCGCAGAGCATTTTCGTTAGGACTAACGTCCAACGTCATCTGTACGTCAGGTTTGGTTGCGACGGGATCAGCCACATCGGAGTCCTCGAGGTAGATTACGCGAGTAATCAATGCTCCGTTCAGAGCCAGTTCGAGGTCTTCATCGGTGAGGACGATTGGAATTGGAAAGCGATGTTCGCGACCGGGCTGCGGATAGGTACGATCGATGATTTCAAGCGTCGGAAAAAGTTCTTCGCCTTGACGATCGGGAATATTGGTTACATGGAATCGATAAACTGCCCCGACGAGCATGCCCGTTGTGACAGGAGCATCAATGGGTGGAAGGAATTGACCATCGCGAGCGAGGCCAACTTTCAGACCTTTAGGACCAGTAATAGAAACGGCGGTAAAAGTACCGACGCCCTTTCTACGGCCAGCCACCTGAGCTGACGCAACGACTCCTGGAGGCGCTGAAGCATTGAGCAAGTGGTGCGTAGTTTGAGGCAATGACCGCGATTGAGCGATTGCGGTCGAGCTGCTCAAGAGATTGACAAGACCGCCGATAGCAATCAGAGCTGCAAGGCCAAGTCCACTGGACCTAAGCGATCGTGTGTTCATGTTTCAACCTGCCTGCTCGGGAGCTCGGAGTCAAGTGTGGGATCAATTGTGACAACGATTAAGTCGTGGCTCTAGCGCTTGCCACACTCCACGATTCAAATCTCGCAGCCAGTTAGAACACCGAAGCGTTCTTCTTGAAGCTGACAAGCTTGCGATCGTGATGTGGGAAAAAGCGGTCGAGCCTAGGTGGCTCGACCGCCTCACTCATTAGGATCATTGTCTATTGCTTGGCTCGTCTAAGGCGTGGTTGGCGATCGTGTTTTGAAGTCCAATGGCCAACTGTAGGACTGAGCTTCGCTGTTTTGTCTGCAGCCATGCGTTTGATCGCTTGACTGTGTTAGGCATAGTTGTTCGTACTGAATTCGGTCGTCAGCTTACTGCGGTGGGCAGTATTCGCCATTCGCACCCGAACCAACGTCTTGGCTTTTTCGCATGTACATTGGCATACCGGTTGGAACACCAGGATGAATGTTCTGTTCGCGAATAGAGACGCGGCTTGGTGGCGTTGGATAGCTTTGTCCAGGTACTTGACGCACGTTGACTTGCATGTGCTTCACAGGATCTGGAATGTTCATGCGAGTCGAATTGCGGATGGTGTGGCTCTGCAATCCCGCAGGTGATCCTAGCGGAATGTGAGGAGGTCCAGGCAAACCAATCGGTGTACCTGTGTAGGTCATACCGTATTGAGGCCCTGTAACACCGGCAACGTAACCGGGCAATGAGGCTGGAACTCCGCCAGGAACCATGCATCCATCAGGACCGCACATTCCGCCCATACCACCCATGGCAACTCCGCCCATTGTTGGCAGACCACCATTGGAATTGGACATCTCAATGTCCTTGTTACCGATGCGGATGATCGCCAGGATCGCTCCACGTCGATCAGCTTCGACGATTGGATCCAAGCCTGGCTCCAAACGATTGCTGGACATAACTCCAACACCTGCCAATGCGTCGCCTTGGAACTCTGGATCAGGTAAGTAAATTACCTTGGTCACAAAGTTGCCACCGATGACATACTGGAAATCGTCGGTTGTGAATTGAACTGGAATCGCATTGTGAGCGAGGTAAGCTGCAGTGCGAATGTTTCCGGCTGCGACTTCCAAGGTTGGATAAAGCTCGACGCCTTCCATTCCAGTAATGTTGGTTAGCTTCAAGCGGAAGATACCGCCTTGTGGAAACTCCAAGCGACCTGGCACATACAGTGCTTCGCTGGAGAAACTTCCGTCGCCAACGCTGTCATAGTGAATCTGCATCCCGTCTGGATTGCTGAAGATCACCTGAATGTTTGGTGAACCTGGCATTGGCAGGCCTGGATAACCAGCTCCGCCGCCAGCACCGCCAGCGCAACCACATTGATAAGCGGCTTGAACCACTGGTGAACTTGGTCCACCGGCAGCAGCCATGCCCATACCACCAGACATGCCCATTCCCATGCCTGGAGCTGGTCCGGCCATTGCGGCCATCTCAGCGCCCATGACACCTGGTCCGGGACCACCAACGCCAGGCCCTGGCTCAAGCAAACGCTGAGCGGGCGGCAGGTTGTGTCTAGCCGTTGTTGCGCAGCCTGTGAAGCAGCTTGCTGCTGCTAAGGCTAGCGTAAGGAAAACACGCATTCTCATGCTTAACCCCCTAGTTTTGGCAAGACATCGGAATCCGCCCAATGTCTGCCGCCAAACGAAACGATCCTGAGTGAGTTTTTGTGAGGCTTCCAGGTGATTCGCTCGGGCTATTCACCTGGACATCGAACATTCAAGTTGCCTACTATCGCCGCAACTCAAAAGCCCAACGACCTCGTACTGTTGCATGCTTGTCTCGCCTGCGGAAACGAAGTGACCGCATGCACACAGCATCCGTGGTTTATGTTCGGCCTGTTACGACTGAATTCTTTGATAAATTCGGCATAACCCAACCATGTGGATCAGGTTACCTAAGCAGAACGCTAGCAAAACCACCCCAAAAAGCCTGCTCCAGCGCTGGTTTTGGTGGCTAAAAGTACTGGTGGTGGCAGCCTGCGCAGTTTGGGGTGTTGGATTGTGGAGCCGCGTTAGTCGCTCACAAGATTTTAAATCCGCATCAGGCAACTCAAACGGCAGTCCAAGTCCTACCGCCATCGCCGAACCACTCGGCGCGACGTTGGATCTGTCCACCGATCGTCCTCAAATGCCGATCCCCGCCAGCCCACCGGCTCGAGAGATCGGAACGGAAATCCTTCATCGAACTTTGCTTGATTCCGTTTGGGGAGCCCCCACGCTTTGCGAAGTCCGTCAATCAATCCAGTTCGCGGACAAGAAGCGAAGCAGCTTTGGCAAGTACGTTCGCGGCGGCAAAGGATTGGGCAAAATGAGAATGACTTTGCAGATCCCGGCCGGCGATCAAATGAACTCACTGCTCCAAGTCAGCGATGGCGACTTGCTAACTACGATGGTTTCGGTTGGCGACCAACGCACCATGACTCAGATCGACTTAGTCAAAGTCCGCGAGCGTTTGCCCATTACTACAGAGACGTTTCAGCATCCCGTTGTAGCCATGTACTTAGCCTTTGGTGGTCAAGCTGAAGTGCTCCGGACGATGTGCCAGAAATACGATTGGACCAAAGTCACCGAAGGACAACTGGGCAATCGCAAGGTTTGGTGGATACGCGGCATCGCGACCGCGCAACCCATCGGATTTAAGGCCGAAGCGCTGGTGGATCAAAGACTCTTTCAACAGCCCTATGATGTTGACATCCCGCCGAATGTGAAGCTAGCAATTGGCCACAGAGACTCAGACTCGCCCTATTGGCTCTACCAAGTTGAAACATGGAACGACGGTGACGTCAAAGGCCGCGGCAAGGCTTATGTCTTGACCGAGTGGGATTCGCCGATTCGCTTGTCAGCTCAACAGATGACTCCCGACCTATTCCAGCTAGGCACCGACCATTCCGCAAGCGACGTTCGCGAAGAAACGAAGCTCTATCTGCCGCCTCTCCAATTGAACTTCGGCGGTCAAGCCAGCGCCAAACAGCGAATGTTGAAATAGGTTATCGAGCGGCGGCGCACGGTTTTCAATCGCGGACGCGATGGCAGTTTACAGCCTGGGGCGCGAGCCCCAGGAAAATGCGAACGAAGTGCCGGTAGTCTCGAAGCGACGACAGAAAATCTGCTAGACGCGATCACGACAAAATCTCATCATCGAAAACAAAGCGTGCGTCAAACTCAATTCCGTGTCGTGTGAGGATGGCCAAGTACTCGTCGCGAAAAGATAAAGTCTTGTGGTGCTCTGCTTGATGCTCGATGTAGCGCTTCACTTTTGCAACTTGGATTGACTCACAGAGATCCCATTATCACGCTCTTGTCAGAAAATGCCGTCGCTTCGCGACTCCCGAATTATACGGTTTGCCGTTCCTGGGATTGGCATCCCAGGCTATCAAATATCGTCGCGTTCGCGACTAATTGCCTACCTTGATCCTCCAGGGAACCTTGAGCGTTTTGGGTGCGGCAAGTATCATGGTTCCTTCGGCGAAATGGCAAACCCCTCACTTGGCGGTGAGGCGGGCTGTTTGGCTGGCCAATCCATGGATTCAGGCGGCAAGTCATAGGAAGATCCGCCGATTGGCATCCTGTCCACTTTTTAGCTGGAACTCACACGAATGCGACACTTGCTTTCAGCACTTGTTCACAACGTACCTGGAGTGCTATCACACATTTCAGGCCTACTTGCTTCACGCGGTTACAACATCGATTCTTTAGCGGTGGGGGAAACCGAAAATCCCGAACTCTCGCGGATGACCTTTGTGGTCGTCGGTGATGATCATGTTTTGGATCAAGTGCGAAAGCAACTGGAAAAAGTGGTTACTGTCGTCAAGGTCGAAGACATCAGCGCTTGCGATTTCGTCGAGCGAGATTTGATGCTCATCAAAGTCCGTGCCGATCGAGCCCAACGCAGCGAAGTTCGCGAACTTGTCGACATCTTCCGCGGGAAGATTGTCGACGTTGGCGCAGACGAACTGATGATCGAGATCTCCGGACGCGAGAACAAGATTCAAGCGTTCATCGAGCGCATGCGGCCGTACGGAATCACCGAGCTTAGCCGCACAGGTCGAATCGCTTTGGTACGCAGCGGTCAAAAGATCGCCGATTCCAGCACTTCAATCAGCGATCTTCCCGAGTAGTCCTAGCCCGATAGTTCTAGCCCTAAGTCAAAGCCCCGTTTTTAAAAGCTGTGCGGACAAAGATCTTTGTCCTGCACCGGCGATTCCCAAAATCCCTACCTACACCAACTTCTCCCAAAGAAACGTGAAAGAAACTCATGTCTGCAAAGATTTACTACGATAACGACGCCGACCTCTCGCATCTGAAGAATAAGACAATTGCGATTCTCGGCTACGGTTCACAAGGGCACGCCCAAGCACAAAACCTGCGCGACAGCGGTTGCAACGTCATCATCGGTCAACGTCCCGGTAGCAAGAACTACGACTTGGCCGTCAGTCACAAGTTCGAACCCATGTCTGTCGAAGATGCTGCCAAGAAGGCCGACATCATCAACATTCTTCTGCCTGACGAAGTTCAAGGCGACACTTACAAGAATCACATCCGCCCGCACTTGGCACCCGGAAAAGTGTTGATGTGCTCGCATGGATTCAACATTCACTTCGGACAAGTTGAGCCACCTAAGGGCATCGACGCATTGCTGGTCGCACCGAAGGGACCAGGCCACTTGGTTCGTAGCGAATACGTTAAGGGTGGTGGAGTTCCTGGCTTGATCGCTCTTTCTGAAGGCGCCAGCGATACGACATTCCAAATCGGTCTAGCTTACGCCAAAGGCATCGGCGCAACGCGAGGCGGTGTGATCCACACGAGCTTTGCCGAAGAAACCGAAACAGACTTGTTCGGCGAACAGGTCGTTCTATGCGGCGGTGTGAGCGCACTTGTTAAGGCGGCCTTTGAAACGCTGGTCGAAGCCGGCTATCAGCCTGAAATGGCTTACTTCGAGTGCATGCACGAATTGAAGTTGATCGTCGACCTGTTCTATCAAGGTGGACTGAACTACATGCGATACAGCGTTTCCAACACAGCCGAGTATGGCGACTATGTGACTGGACCGCGAATCATCACTGCTGAAACCAAGCAAGTGATGAAGCAAGTCTTGACCGAGATTCAAGAAGGCAAGTTCGCTCGTGAATGGATTCTCGAAAACCGCGCCGGCGCACCAGCCTTTAAGGCTCGACGTCGCCTAGAACGCACCCATCAAATCGAAGAAGTCGGCAAGCGATTGCGTCGCTTGATGAGCTGGATCGATTCGAAGGAATTCTAACCAACTCTGTAATGTCCTCGCTTGAATAACTTCCGCGGTCCTCCACTTGTAAATCCTCAAGTCGGTATCGCGGAAGGTTCGGATAGTGCGAGGGGAAGGCTCGCTGCACAGTGGCCAAATCATCTGCCAAGCCCAATAAGCAAGAAGCCGCTTCCATCGATGCGGCTTCGGCGGATAAAAGTTTAGCTCAGCCCAATTCAGTTCAAGCCAGTTCAACTCAGCCCACTTCATCTAAGCCGGGCAAGTGGATTGAACTGCGTGGAGTGCGAGTCCACAATCTACAAAACGTAGATGTTGATCTACCGCGCGGAAAGATGATTGCCGTTTGTGGTGTCTCTGGTTCGGGTAAGACATCGCTGGCAATCGACACGCTTTACGCCGAAGGTCAGCGGCGTTACATCGAGAGCTTCTCAGCTTACACGCGGCAGTTTCTTCAGCGGCTCGACAAACCCGATTACGACCGCATCGACGGCCTAACGCCCGCGCTAGCGGTGACTCGCAGTTCAGCGCCTCGCAGCAATCGAAGCACCGTTGGAACAGCCAGCGAATCGCTGGACTACCTTCGCTTGCTGTACGCCAAACTGGCCAAGCTGTTCTGCTATGGATGCGGACGCGAAGTTCAACCCGCTTCAGCTCAATCCACTGCGAACTTGATTCAGCGATTGCCCGCCGATGCCAAGGTTATGGTCTGCTTTCAAATCCATTGGCAAGACGTGGCAGAACGAGCGATGGTGCTTGCCGAGCTACAGCAACAAGGCTTGGTTCGACTGATTGCTGGCGAAAAAGTCTTGAATCTAGGCGACGAACGTCAGACGCTCGTCGAAGCACTACCTAAAGACGGTCAAGCTCTGGTAGTAGTCGATCGTCTGCGCGGCGGTGAAGCCCCGGCGCGAACTAACGAGAGCCTTGAAGTCGCCTTCTCGCAAGGGCTCGGCGAAGCAACGTTATTGGTTGACGATGTCGCTGATCGTCGAGCTCGCGTTGGCGAGATCATCCAAGGCACGACAAACACGGTTACGATAGTCGGAGCGTCTTGGATTCAACTTGAATTCACCGGTAAGTTGCTCTGTCCGAATTGCAAAATTGACTACCCACCCGCATCAGCACAACTGTTCAGCTTCAACAGTCCGCTTGGAGCGTGTCCAAAGTGCGAAGGCTTTGGCGACACGGTTGATCTAGATATGAATCTGATCGTTCCAGACCGACGCAAGACCATTGCCGATGGCGCGATCGCTCCTTGGAATAGTCCGGCTTACAGCGAATCTCTAGACGAACTTTTGCGAGTTTCCAAGCGTTTGGGAATTCCAACCGATGTTCCGTTTTCGAAGCTGACCGAAAAACAGCTCACGATTCTTCGGGAAGGCGATGCGGCAACTGGCTTTGGTGGTTTGAACGGCTTCTTTGGATGGCTGGAACGCAAGAAGTACAAGATGCATGTGCGAGTCTTCTTGTCGCGCTGGCGTAGTTATAATCGCTGCAGCCAATGCGATGGTGCAAGACTGAAGCCTGAAGCTCTGGCCTACAAACTTGCAGGCATGAGTCTGGCTCAGTTGTGCAATTTGTCCGTCACAGAATTCGCTCAATTTTTATCTGAAAAGCTAGAGCTCGATCCGCGAGAGGCCAAGATTGCTCAGGTTCCCTTGCAGCAGGTTCGGAATCGGCTGAACTTTCTCGAACGCGTGGGCCTGGGCTATTTAACTCTCGAGCGTACACTGCGAACGCTGAGCGGTGGTGAGGCTCAACGCACGGCGCTGACGGCCGCTTTAGGGTCCAGTCTTGTCAACATGCTTTACGTGCTTGACGAACCTTCGGTCGGTTTGCATCCTCACGATGTCGAGCAATTAGCAACGGCAATCGAATCGTTGAAGGGCCGCGGTAACACTGTGGTCATGATTGAGCATGAAGAGGAATTACTTCGCCGCGCCGATTGGATTGTAGAAGTGGGACCAACGGCGGGTTCGGTCGGAGGCCGCATTGTTTACTCTGGGCCGCGTGAAAAGTTGATTGAAGCCAATACTCTGACCGCAGACTATCTTTCGGGGAAGCGTGTCGTACCGGTCTCACAGAAGCCGCGGCAACCAACGGGCTGGCTGAAGCTCACGGGTTGTCGTGGGAACAATCTAAAGAACATCGATGTCGATTTCCCCTTGGGTGTCTTATGCTTGGTAACCGGGGTCAGCGGATCGGGAAAGAGTTCACTAGTTCAAGACACACTATTCGGCGCAATTGCCAATCGTGTTACAGAGGCACGTGAGACGGTGTTGCCTTTCGATATCCTGACAGGCTTAGGGCAGATCGACGATTGTTTGATGGTCGATCAATCGCCCGTCAGTCGATCGCCTCGCAGCAATCCGGTCACATTCGTCAAAGCCTTTGACGAGATTCGCGCGGTGTTTGCAGAAAGTACTGATGCCAAAGTGCGTGGACTAACGCCAGGGCACTTTAGTTTCAATAGTGAACTTGGCCGTTGTCCGCGATGTGAAGGCGATGGAGTGCTGCAAATCGACATGCAGTTCTTGGCGGATATCTTCATGGCCTGCCCAGATTGCAAAGGCAGTCGATATCGCAGTGAAATACTGCAAGTCAAATACCGCGATCACTCGATTGCCGATGTATTGAGCTTAACCGTTCGCGATGCACTCAGCTTTTTTCGTGGACAAGCAAAAGTTCAACAGCGGCTCGAGGTGCTTGCAAGTGTCGGCTTGGACTACTTGCACCTTGGACAATCAGCAACAACGCTCAGTTCTGGTGAAGGTCAACGATTGAAGCTGGCGGGCTTTCTAGCTAGTGCGACGAAGAAAAAAACACTATTCATCCTGGATGAGCCCACCACAGGATTGCACACTCACGACATTGTTCAATTGCTCGACTGCTTCGATGCGCTAATCGAAGCAGGGCATTCCTTGATCGTCGTCGAGCACAACGTGCACTTGATGGCCGCTGCCGACTACATCATCGACATCGGCCCCGGGCCGGCAAACCAAGGCGGTCGCGTAGTAGCGACTGGCACTCCACAACAAATCGCGAAGAGCAAAGAATCTCTAACGGCAAAGTTCTTGAAGAGCCGCCGTTAGCCTTTCTTCGTTTGGTAACGCTTAGCCAACTGCTTACTGATTTCGGTAATCTCGTCGCGGCAATCTTTGGGTTCTAGAATTTCTGCTTCCAGTCCAAATCGCAGGACTCGCTGAACGATTTCCGTGTTGTGATAGGCCATGACGGTTAACAGCACCATCCCATCCTCTTGGCGTTCAATCTTCTGTTCGGCGTGCCACGGATCTTCCTCGACCCAATGAGCGGCTTGTTGTGATAAGCGAATCTTATACTCGCGAGGCTTACCACCGCTAAAGATCCCCACCGACTTGCCCAGGTGTGCATGAAGATCGATCAGCTCGTTAGGCTTGAACCAACTGTCGAGTGCCTTAGCTGAGTTGAAACGATCCAGCTTCCAGTGCCTCAATCGGTCGGTGCCTTCGCCGTCTCGTGATTCTTCCGTGGACACGACATAAATGCTCGATTGGAACAGAACCACTCCGTAGGGTTCCAAAGTCCGCTGCGATGGCATGCGTCCGGGGACTTGGTATTCGATTTCCAGATGCCGATGCTCTTGAATTGCCCGGTTAATCGTCTTGAGCATGCCTTGATGCTTTTCGTAAGTCTTGGTGGGCAGGCCCAAGACGTACAAGGTGCGACGGTAGCGCTCGTAGTGCTCGAAAACGGCTTCCGGCAGTTGCTCGCGAACCTTGTTCCAAAAAGACTCAATCCCGATCCAGAATTGCGTGCCCACCAAGGGCAGCATCAGATCGCGCCCCATCGATAGCGAGATTAATTCGCTAGCGGTGATGGCGATCTTTTGGAGGCCTCGATCGCTGCGACTGAGCTTCCAAATACGGCCTCGCTGGTTCTCCTCGTCCATGATCGGCATGCCAGCCGCGACCAGCGCCTCGATGTCGCGGCGAATACTGCGAGTATGCAGCGAAGTCAGCCCCAGTTCATCGACGACGGCATCTCGCAGCTCTTCCAAGGTCGCGCCGAATCTAAGACGTTCCAGCACTTGAAGGATCTTGTGTTGTCGAATCAGTTGTTCATTGCGCGCCAACGAGCACTCCTTTGTGAAATTGGCCTGAAGTTCTTCCTGTTATCCCAGGGTTTACACTGGGAATCTAGCAGCGGTCATCTGGACAAGCTGGAGAGATTATAGCGGCGTCGGCGAACAAAAAGAACCGAACAACTCATAAGCACTAGGGACAGTGCACTTGGTTCGGGGACAGTGACCACGGTCAAGGAGAAGTTCCCGAGCGTTGACGCTGCTCCGGGGCTCTCCGCAACAGCAAAGAGAACAGCATTGATCGAAACATTGATGCGCTGACCTCCTGTCAAAGTGCCGGTATAGAAGGGCTGCAGACTTCCCTCTATCCTGTTTCCAATTCGGTTTGCGTTTATTTCAGGTGCGAGCAGAGTGTTAGAATCGTTGGTGAACCGTATTGTAAGTGCTGCCAAGCCATTGGTTACATTCAGTCCATTCCAATTCACTCCCAATACGTAGTTCAAATTGGTATCGGAGGTGATGAAAGCTCTCGACTCGGAAATAGTTGAACTTGAAGAGGGGGCTGTTCGCGATTGAGTGATCTGCCAAGTCAGGCTAGCCGACGTTGCATTTCGAGTAGAGGCATTGATGACCGAAATCGTAGATCCTGCGGCACCTGGACCAAGGTTGAAAGTATTCGATGGGTTTGTCGCGTAGTTGAAACTGTTGGAGACAAACGGTCCATTATCAACGCTGGAAGTCTGCTGACCAGTCAGTCCAATAATGTCTGCTCTAGCAACACCAACTGTTGCCAAGACTAAGAGTATGGGCAATCGTATCGAGATCAATTTCATGGGGCGTATCTCTTCGACTTAAAAAGCAGTAGCTGAGGCGGGGATCGAACCCGCACGGGAGTAACCTCCCACAGGATTTTAAGTCCTGTGTGTCTGCCATTCCACCACTCAGCCATCTACTTGCTTCTCAAGGACTTATGGCGAATCCTTGACGCGTTCATGCTTTCCTGGGCTCCATATTGGTGACCAACTGGTTGCTGTTAGCCTGCCACGACTAGCAACAATTAACCCGAACGCACAAAAGGCAAAACGTGAAGCTAGTTTGCGACTTGCTTGCACATTCATACCCGCGTCGGCTAAACACCGCCGCGAACGCAGGGAGCATTATAAGCTAGCCTGCCCCTACTCCAAGGAGGCATGGCAAGTGAAATCATGGAAAGCCAGTGTTTTCGAACACTGATTTCTATGGATAAGGCCGTTATGCAACTTGGACAGCCCAAAACTGGCCAGATCCGTAGAAATTTAATGGCGAGAAAAGTCTCGCCCACTAGGCTAGAATGGACGTCGGTCGGGGGTCCAAACGACTGATTGACTTCGCGAGTTGAACTACTCACCGTCCACTCGACTGCCTTACCAAAAATCAATCTATTCATCGCCCCTTTTTCGCCATTGCCCTTCACGCTTACTGCGAGTTTCAGTTCATGGAGATCATCCACCACGGAGCCCACCAAGGTGTTACTGGATCGTGTCACCAGTTAGTCGTTGATTCCAAGCGGTCGATGTTGATTGACTGCGGGCTCTTTCAAGGCAAAGATGCCAAACATCGCGAAGAGGAGATTGAATTCTCGCTGACTGGAGTCATGGGGCTTGTGGTGACGCACATCCACCTGGATCACGTCGGTCGTATTCCGCAATTGATCGCAGCCGGTTTCGACCATCCCATCTACTGCTCGCCGCCATCGGCCAAGCTCCTGCCGCTCGTGCTGGAGGACGCACTTCGCGTCGGAGTGACTCGCAATCGCCGAATCATCGAGCGGTTTGTTAACGACATTCAACGCCTGATTCGACCGGTTCCCTATCACAAGTGGATTAATCTTGATGGTGGACTGACAATGCGGTTTCATCCCGCCGGTCACGTGTTGGGTTCTGCCTATGTTGAGTTTGACCACAAGGATGAGCGATTTGTTTTCAGCGGAGATCTGGGGACTCGCGATCAACCGCTGCTAACCCCGCCAGTCAGCCCCGAACGAGCCGACTACTTAGTGCTGGAGAGTACCTATGGAGATCGTTTACACGAAGGCCGTGAAAATCGCGCAGCAAGGCTGGAGGCGATTCTCAACAAGTCGCTTGAGAACAAAGGCGTTACGATTATCCCAGCATTTAGTGTTGGTCGAACTCAAGAGTTGCTTTTCGAACTCAACGCAATACTCGAAGACCTTGGGCGACCACCGAAGCAATCGCTTCTGAAAGCCGTGGATATCATTATTGATTCACCGATGGCGCTCAAGTTCAACGAAATCTACGATAACTTGCGACCCTACTGGAGCGAGGAAGCTAAACAAGTCTTGGCCTACGACGAACAGCCTTTAGTATTTGAGAACTTGGTCACCATCGATAGCCACGATGAGCATCGTGATACAATTCGCTATTTGAAAAAGTCTGAGTTGCCTGCCATTGTTATCGCCGCAAGCGGCATGTGCTCGGGCGGGCGCGTTGTGAACTACTTGAAAGAGTTTCTTGGTGATCCAGACACGGACATTGTGTTCATTGGCTATCAAGCCGCCGGCACTCCCGGACGGTACATACAAGATACGGACTGGGTAATGTTGGATGGCGAGCGGTATGAGATTCGCGCGAAGCGACATACCATCAGCGGTTACTCGGCTCACGCTGACCAAGCCGACTTGGTGAATTTCGTAAGTGGAATGGCCTCGCCGCCGAAAGCGATTAAGTTGGTGCACGGCGAACCACCCGCCAAAGAAGCACTCGCTGCATTGCTCACATCCAAGGGATTTAATGTAGTTCCTGACTGATGACAAGGATGGACGATACCAGACCTAGACTAAAACAGTATTAGCATTCACACGCCACCGAAAAGCATGAACGCCAACATTCACATCTTGATCGCTGACCTTCAAAATCCAATCCACCAACAGGCTATTGTCGATCTTACGAATGACTACGCCTGCGACGAGCTTGCGGGCGGCGAACCCTTGCCGCTCGAGGTGCAACAGAATCTGATTGCAGGCCTTCAACAACATCCAACAACGCTCGTGTTTCTAGCCTTTGATCAAGACCGAGCGATCGGCATTGCGACCAGCTTCATCGGTTTCTCGACTTTCGCAGCTAAGCCGCTCATCAACGTCCATGACCTTTCGGTCCGAGCCGAGTATCGGGGGCAGGGCGTTGGTCGCGCACTCTTGAACGCGGTTGAACAGGAAGCAAAGCGACGCGGTTGTGTAAAGCTAACGCTAGAAGTGCTGGAGAACAATCGTCGTGCGATTGGTTTGTACGAGTCATTTGGTTTTGCGCAGGCTGTATACAGTCCAACCAGCGGTGGCGCGATGTTCTTTGCAAAGTCGCTTGTGAAGTAGTTTTTTTAGTCAACACTGCGTACGAATCCGGGCTTGAGCCTACTACGAATTCTGCCAAGGCAGTCGGGCGGGACGATTATCCAACTGGTCAATACCAACAAACCAAACAGACAGTAGATCCAAACGAAGCTCTGCGAAGGTATGTCGACAAACAGAAGATCATGGGCCATTCGACCAATAAACGATCCCTCTTGGACTGATTGACCAGCCTGCCGTCTCAAATAGTCCTCTAAAGTCGTCAATGGACAGGTGATCGAGTAAAGCGACTCGACTACCACGATCATGATCATCGAAAGATGAATCACTCGAAACCAACTATTGCGAACCCATGTCCACCCTAACGCTCGCCCCAGCAGGATAAGTACTAGCCCGAAAATTACGAAGCTGACGTAAATCAGGTGTGCGACGACAATTGCATCGGCGGCTAGCGAGTACAACATCTTTCTGCTCCAAGGACGTGTCAATCCGAAAGCTATGGACTACTACGATTCATTGACCAGAGATTGACTGCACTTATTCCCACCGACGAGAAAAAAACGGACAATTCACCCGGGACGTGGGTTAATCAATATCCCTGCCCGAGTATCCTTTAAAGCGCTCTGGGGTCAGCCCGCCAAGATCGACTCAGAGAGTTGAGTTTGTGAACTTTTTCAACGAGAGACGAAGATGAATCGACTGCGACACGCGGCATTAACACTCCTCTACATTCTTGCCCTATGCTGCCTCACCTACTCGCCGCATCTCCAAGCACAAGAAAAGCCGCTTCCGATCGACCTAGGAACGGATCGATATCAGTACGAGGCTAAGCCGGAAGATGAAGCCTTCGCCAAATTCAATCCCGCCAAGGCACCCGCACCGCACGGGTTGTTGTTGAAAACTGGTGACAAATTGGCGATCGTTGGCGATTCGATAACCGAGCAAAAGATGTATTCGCGAATCATCGAGAACTACCTCACTGCCTGCGTCCCGAACCTGCAAGTTAGCGTTCGCCAATACGGATGGAGCGGCGAGAAGACAGATGGATTTTTGCGACGCATGGATCGCGATTGCCTAACCTTTCAACCCACCATCGTAACGCTTTGCTACGGCATGAACGATGCAAGATACCGTCCCTTTGATCTTACCAACGGACGTTGGTATCGCGATCACTATACGGCAATCGTTCGCAAGCTGAAGGAAAAGGACATTCGAGTTGTCGTTGGTTCGCCAGGTTGTAGCGGCAAGGTTGCTAGTTGGGTTAAAGGCAAGCAAGGTACTCTGGAAGAGCATAACTTGAATCTCTGCACGCTACGCGACATCGCACTTGAGGTTGCGGACCGAGAAGACGCTGCCTTCGCGGATATCTTTTGGCCTATGTACCAACAGCAAATCCTCGCCCCAAAGCGATTCCAAAAGTCCGCTGAAGAATACGCTGTAGCTGGTAAAGATGGAATTCACCCTGGTTGGGCTGGGCAAGCGATCATGGCCTACGCCTTTCTAAACGCAATGGGCCTAGATGGCGATTTGGGATCGATCACTATCGACTGGGCCGCTTCGAAAGCTTCGACGACGGGATCGCATGAATTGCTCAGCTTCCAAGCTGGTGCGGCTCGCATCAAGAGCAAGCAGTATCCCTACTGTGCATCTGGCGCTTTGGACGATGATAACTCGTTGCGCTCAGGTTTCAGCTTGGTACCATTCCATGAGAAGCTCAACCGATTGACGCTTCGCGTCCAAGGGCTTCCGACTGCCAACGTCAACTTGACTTGGGGAGACAAAACCAAGCAAGTCAGCAGTCAAGATTTGACTAAGGGAGTCAACCTAGCGGAACTGTTCCCCGAGACTCCCTTCGATCAGGCTTTCGCAAAACTGGATGCTGCTGTCTTCGCCAAACAGAACTTTGAGACGCATCAAGTTAAGAAGATCTTTCACGGAGAGGAAGGAAAAGCTGACTTTGAAAAGGCAGTTCGAAACACCGAAGCTGAACGAAAGCCATTGGCCGAAGCCATTCAATCGGCACTGGTTCCCGTTGAACACGAACTGAAGATTGAACCGATCGCTAACTCATGATTTTGAGTCAGCAATTCCGGTAGGTTACCTTTAAAACCAATACCGTTCAAATTAACGCCTAAATAAGTAGTGGACGAGGTTACGAGTCCCCGGGATTCCCTGCAAAAAGGACTCGTGACCTTCGTCCACTACGAACTTTATTGAAAGGACTCGTGACCTCGTCCACTACGAACTTTATTGAACGGTATTGCGTTCGAACCTGCTAAGCAACAGCCTCGGTGGTGGAGGCGATTTGTGGTTTATCAATCACTCCGGTAATCTCCACTGCCTTACGGCCTTTGAAGGCCCCGGCGCGAGCTTCGAATTTGCCCACGCCTGCGATGGAGACTTCCAATGGAGATCGACAATCCTTGTCTGTTGTGATGATATCACCAACTTGAAGGTTGATTAGATCGACGGCTCGAATGTCGGTATTGACTAAGTCGACCACCACTTCGACTGAGGAAGTATCGATCAACGCTTCAATTTGATTGGACGTTTTCGCGTTGCTTCGAGACGATGCGTAGCCAATCCAACTGTTGCTGGTCAACTTACTACCAATGCGTTCGATCGTATTGAAAGGAATGCAAAGGTTAATTGTGCCGCGAGTGTTAGCAACCACGATTTCAAGACTCACCAGAATGACGACTTCGTTGGGCGGCACGATCTGGACGAGTTGTGGATTGCTTTCGACTCGCTCAACTTGAATATCAAGAGTAACGGCGTTCATCCATGCTTCGCGGAGGTTACGCAGAAATGCGCTGGTCACGCGGCTGGTCAACCGAAGCTCGATGTCGCTCAACGGCCGCTTGAGCGTGCTATCGCCGCTGGATTTTCCGCCTAACATCCGATCGATCATGGGATAAAGGATGCTAGGACTAATGTCCAAAATCCAGTTTCCGTCCAACGGTGCGGGACGAAGCAAATTGAAGCAGGTGGGAATTTCCAGGCTATAAACAAACTCGCTGTAGGTCAATTGATCGACGCTGATCAGTTTGGACTCGGCCAGTGTGCGCAAGAGTGCTGAGAGCGTCGCGCCAAAGTTTCTCGCAAATCCTTCATGCAGCGACTGAAGCGCTCGCATCTGATCCTTACCGACTCGCTCAGGTCGCTTGAAGTCATACGTGACCACGCGCTGTCGAGGAACAGCGATTTTAGAAGCCAACTTGGCTGCCGGCTCTTCTTCGACTGCTCGAGTCGCAGCCACGGGAGTCGGTGAAACTGTTCCACCCGATTCCATCGAGCGCAACAGTTCCTCAAGCTCATCATTTCCTAGTGCATCTTCGCTCATCATTCACCATCCTTGGCAACTGTACGGGAGTTTACTGCCGCACGTGACCTGATCCTGTCACCAAATACTTGTATGTTGTTAGTTCTCGCACGCCACAGGGGCCGCGGGCATGAAATTTGTCAGTGCTGATTCCGATCTCGGCACCCAATCCCAGTTCTCCACCATCGTTGAAACGCGTGCTCGCGTTGACAATAACGGCGCTCGAGTCAACTTGAGCTTGAAACTTCAACGCAGCCTGCAGATCGCCAGTGACAATTGCGTCGGTATGATGCGATCCATACTGGTTGATGTGTTCGATAGCCGCGTCGATGTCAGCAACGATACACACACTGATGATCGGAGCCAAGTACTCTGCTCGCCAATCCTCTTCAGTTCCACGAACAGTTTCGGGAAACAAATCACAAACCGCTTGGTCACCACGGATCTCGATACCTTTGGCGATCAGCGCCTTGGCAACGCCTGGCAAGATTGTATTGGCGACGCTCTGATGTACCAGCAAGCTTTCACAAGTGTTGCAAACTCCCAAGCGTTGGCACTTCGAGTTCACCACTACGTCGATCGCCATCTGTGGGTCGGCAGCCGAGTCGATGTAGACATGACAATTGCCATCGAAATGTTTGATCACGGGCATACGAGCCTCCTGAACAACGCGTTCAATCAAGCCTCGTCCACCTCTAGGAATCGCGACATCAATCAGCTCGTCCAGTTGTAGAAAGTACCCAACAGCATCGCGATCCGTTGTTTCAACAAGCTGTACAGAGCCGTCGGGGATGCCATGTCGCTGGCCGACTTGTTGGATGATTTTGACGAGCAGCGACGAAGAGTGCATGGCTTCTTTCCCGCCGCGAAGGATCACGGCGTTACCGCTCTTTACGCAAATGGCAGCTGCATCGACGGTGACATTGGGACGCGATTCGTAGATGAAAAAAACAGTTCCCAAAGGCACTCGAACCTTGCGTACTTCTAAGCCATTAGGTCGCACCCAGCCTTCGATCGTCTCGCCGATTGGATCACGTTGAGCGGCGATCTCGCGAATACCTTTAGCAATTCCAGCGATCGAACCGGCTGTCAACTTTAGTCGATCGATAGCGGCCGCGTTTAGACCAAACGTTGGTGCCGCTGCTATGTCCAATGCATTCGCAGCGATGATTTCCGATGTCGAGCTTTCAATCGCCTTGGCGCACTCCAAAAGCCAAGCGTCTTTTACCGAGCCAGGTAGGGTCGCCAACAGGCGCGAAGCTCTCTTGGCTCGCTGTGCCATGGCTAGGCACTGCGATCCAAGTGAGGCTTGTGTATTTGCTGTCATTGAAAGAGATGAGTTCATCCTTGGATTATCCTCAAAGCCGCCCATAAGGGTCAACCGCAGATTTGGGGTAAGTTAGGAGACAAGGGCAGTTTAGCTGCGAATTCCCAGGGCAATGTTGTGAAAATGGAATCCAACTAAGGCAACTTGCGGCTAACTGCTGGGAAA
>CAUJKA010000134.1 GCA_963204965.1 Planctomycetota bacterium
CACTTTGGTTGCCGGCGCATTTCGGGAAGACCAGCGGCGACAAGCTTCGCTACGAACCTCAGCCTCACAAGAACACCGTGGGCTATTGGACCGTGCCCACCGATTCTGTTCAGTGGAATGTGCGAGTCGAGAAGGCTGGCAAGTTCAACTTGGCCGTGCTTCAAGGCTGTGGAGGCGGACAAGGGGGCAGCATCGCCAACCTTCAGATCACCAGCGCTGACGGCAAGGCAGTCTTCGAAACCAGCTTTGAAGTTTTAGAGACAGGGCATTTCCAAAACTTTCAGTGGAAGCAACTCGAAGCAGTTGAGTTGAAGGAGGCGGGCATCTACACGCTCAAAGTCCAACCCAAGCAAATCCGCAAGGCCGCGCTGATGGACATTCGTGCGATTCAATTACTGCGATTGCCCTAAACAGTGTGCCACGCCACTCCGTGGCCTTCCTTCTCCGTTCTACCACTTCTTCCTTCCTTTGTTACTTTTTTCCTTTCTTGGATTTTCGTGCTCGTGCTCAGTCGAAGACGGTGCTCGTGCTCGAATGCCGCCGTCCAAGTCCAAGTCCCACGAGCCTGCTGCGCTTGACCCGCGCCATTCTTTGTCAATCCTTGACATCGCCTTCGGCAATAGACCTACCCATTGACATTGCGCGGTTGACGGTGACAATTTTGAGTTCTTGGAGATTCAGTCTCCAAACACTCGATGCGGATATGGCGGAATTGGCAGACGCGCTAGGTTCAGGTCCTAGTGATCGCAAGATCGTGAAGGTTCAACTCCTTTTATCCGCACTACTGAGCACCCCAAGGGGCTCCTCAACAAACTAGGGCTCACCGATCCATTCGGCGAGCCCTTTTTTATTTGTGGTGCGCGGGCGTCCCGCCGCACTAGTTTAGGTTTGCTACGGGCGGGACGCCCGCGCTAAAGCCCCCAAAGAAAGCTGAGCTGTTGGTGGAGGGCTAAATCAGGTACTCTTCGCACCCGGTTGTACAGGACAGTGCAGCGGTTATGCTTGCGCGACCACTAAGATCGCCATCTTTGCTCGTTAGAAAAAACTCAATATGTCTCTGTCGATCACCGCTCCGTTCACTCAGGCCTGGATTCAAGCTCTTATGCTGGCTACGGAGATCCCTGCTAGCCGCACGATTAAATCAAAGCTTGAGTGGATCGACGCTTTGTGTCAGGATCGACCGGATCAGGACCGTATGGCAGCCGCCAAAGATCTGTGGACTTTCTGCGGGTCCGAAGGGCTGATGGACCTGCTGAAAATCGTCCCAACATCGCAGGCAATCTGGCAGTTTTCGCGCGACGATATTTTTACCTATCTGCGCCGCGAAGCGTCGGCACCGAGCACAGGTGAATTTGAAACCTGGACTGGAGCGATTGGCTTACAACCTGCCAATTTCGAGCTGACCGCGGAAGTTACCGCTCGTGAATGGACCGAACTCGTACGCAGCGAAGCTGTACGACTAAGACGAGCGCTCAATACAACCACCATTGGACAAGAGTCGCTTAAGCACCTGCCTTGCATCGCTCGCTGGGCCGACAACCGATGGTCGGTGCAGTTCGATCAAGTGGACTGGGTTGTTGTTCAGTACGAAGGATTCGTCTCGATACAGCGACCGCAATTGGAAGCGATCGAAGAAGCGATTGCATGGACGATGGCCAATGCTCACGACACGATTTTGACCAAGTCCGTTAAGCCCTGCGACTTTATCTTGCAGCGATCCCCATGGATGGACTGCGTCGAAAAGCTCAAGCCCATCCAACAGCTAGTCTTGAGTAACTCGAAGGACTTTTCGCCTTGGTTCAACAGAGCTTGGGATTGTGTTTGGCCTGTAATCTACCGCGAGCAGAATCTATTGAACGGCAAGGCCGACATTAACTGGATTCGAGCCGAGATTAAAGATTGCATGTCAGCTCAACCGCGCCTCACAGTTTGGATGTTCATGTTCGCCAAACTAACTTCTCAAATCATGGTCGGCGGCGGCCTAGGCCACTGCGCCGACTTTGTAGATCTTTAGCCTGAGAAGTTATCACGCCAAGCAATCACCGCGGGATTGTTCTGCCAATCTCCCTGGGGTGCCAAAATCCGTGGCTTGTGTGAAAAGTCTTCGCTTGCGATTGGCGAGCTAACGGGATTGCTCAAGTGTTGGGATATTCGTTGGTGAAGATCGCTCCGAGCTTTCTTTGTAAGAGTCATCGTCTGCGGTGCCACGCCGCTTCGAAAGAAGGGAACTTGAGTCTCTGTCAAACTCAAGAGCGTAATCTGCGTGATCGCTCGATAGCGATAGTTGTCAACAATTAGAAAGTAACTTGGTGCGGGAATTGTCCATCGATCGCGCACGCCACCGGGGCTGCTTTGTAGGGCGTTGCTTGCAACCAGTATCCGACAGTTTGTTGCCGGCGAGCACGCACTGCGGGTTACAGCAAACGGTCTGTCTCGATGGAGCACGCTGAATACTTGGTAGGATTCTTGAACATCGATCTCCAGATTGCAATCATGCGAATAAAACGACAACGCTCGAAACGCTTCTTTTATCATGCCGGTTTGCAACATCGGTCCCCATGAATCGACAGACGCTCCTGGATGAACCGAAAAAGCAGGAAGCGATAACTGTTTTTCCGGCTTTCGAGGCTGTTGAGTTGCTTCGTGGTCACGGTGCTTTTTGACTTTAGTTAGCTTAGGTTGCTTGGCCTTGGGATAGAGCCGGTCGTCGCGTTCTGAAAGCAATTGTGATCGCTGTTCGTCGCTAAGAGCGACGCGATCGAGCACTAACTGCTCCATAAATTCTTGAAAGTGGCTGGTGCTGATCAATATCAGGGCGAGCTCTTCATCGATTCGATAGGGAACTCTACGCAACTCGAGTTCCTCGACAATTCGATCTGGTGTGTACCTTACTCCCTCGTAGGCCATTTGAGCCTCTGACTTCGTCACCTGAGCGAATGCGGTCCAGCCTCCTCTGGGAATTGTTTTGACATCTCCTGGTTCTTCTCGTTCAACGTGCAGTAAACGAAAATGTCCTTCGTACTGGACCCAAGCGTATCGGCCTAGAAGCTGAATCATACGTTTTTTCGTCCGGAGAATTGAGTTTTTTATCTTGGTATCAATTGGCGCTTGGAACAATCTACACCGAGATGTTACCACACTCGCGCATTGTGCTCGAATCGTTTTGGATTGAGAGTGTCCATTGCCAAATCTGAAGTTACAATTGCCTTTTCGTGAGTTGATTCTGAGCTTTTAGGGTTGTTTGTGGCGGTGTCGAGAGTCGCACCTGACAGGTCAAGCTTATGAGGCTCGCCGCTGTGCACTGGGCCTTGATACTCTCTAGCCTGCAAGGTGCGGGACCCGCAACCCTACTCTGATGAGTGTGTTTTCAGACTCCTCACACTAGACCCCAAAGTACCAACCTATCGAACGTAACAAGTGTGAATAATGGAATACTCAGAAAAGGAAATCCAAAAACGGATTTCTGCACATCTGTTCAACCATAACCTTGATCTCGTCTTCACGGAGACTCTTGGTGCCGAGAATGCCTTCGCGGCTGTCGCTCGCCAATTATTGGAGCGAAGCTGGGACAATGCTGTCGACAAACTTCTTTTGCAGAGTTACTTAGCACTGGCCCACGATCAGTTCGTAATTTCCTCTTTCGAAAACGCGGCGCAGGGGGAAGTTGCTCGCACCCGCGAATTTGCATTTGACGCGATTGCGCGACTATTCAGAGACAAATGGTACGCAGAAAACACTCAGTTCAGCGAAATTGTGCTGAAGGGCTTGGAGGCTCAGAACAGTGAGATTCTTGGGCTTTCAGCAATTGCATGTGCGAACTATGCACTTCCGGAGGCCAAGCCTAAACTTGAGAAACTCTTTAGCGCTGAACCACTTGATAACTACCAAGTCTTCTATGCTTTGGACAAAATGGAAACGAGCATGGAAGCACGCCTTGAGCGATGCGAAATAGTGTTTCGGCAATTTTCTGGTAGCGCATTCGATGCTCGATCGTGTGGCTTCCTCTTGAGGCTCTTCTGGTTAAAGGGCACGCCGGCTCACTTGACTGAGCTAATCCAGCGATTGGCGATCAACTTTTTGGAGAGAGTCCAAAGCGCAGACATTGAATCACAAGAGAGACATGTTTCCCAAATGTTTAGCAGCGTGCTAAGACATTTGCGAGAGGAACCTACCGAAGACGGAGATCGAGCACTTTTCAGCTTGGTAGGCTTGAAGACGATTCCCGCCTATTATCAAACCAAGCTGATTTCCCACCTAGCAAGTCGCGGGCATTATTCAGATGATGAGATACTTAAGCTGGCTAGCGACAAGATGTACAAGGGTTCCTCAACTCGCATTCTAGTGGATCGATTTCGAAATACTGGTAACAAGATGGCTCTGGCTGCGATTGAACAGATCTTTGAAAACGGTTGGGAATCAGCTAGTCAGTGTGCGGACGCCACTGTCTGGGTTGGAGGCGACTCGGTCGCGACTTTCTTAACCAAAATCGCTAGCAGTGTATTTCACGAGTATCGAATGCACTGGTCTCCGTACATGCACGGTTACTCAGACGTGGACATTCGAAAGTTCTTAGTCGAAGAACTTGGTTTGATCGATGGTAATACTTACGACGTAGAGGTTAAGACTAACCAGGAGCGACGTTGGTCTTGGTTCGACAGACTTTGCGAAGAATGCGCTTTTATGCATGATGCGACCAGCCACTATGACTTCTTCGAGGGGGCAAAATGGAGGACTCGCGAAATGTTTGAACTAAAGGTGCTGGAACCGAAGCCTTGGAAACTACACTTCGAAGCCAATGGACTAGATTTCCATATTGAAGACGGTGATACCAGCGCAGTAATTGATGCCTTTCACACGATACTAAATAGTCTTGGAAGAAAGGAACGATTCCATTTCCTGGCCGCGCAGGATGGAATTGTGCCCTGCATTTTGGCAACCGAGCTTCAATTCGAGGCTCTTTGTAAACGATTTCATTTAGAAGCTTAGTTCGACTGTAATCATTCAGAGCGCCAGTAGCCGCTGTCGTCGACAAGATCGCGAAGGGGAACCTGGCTGAGCGTAGCGCCGTTGGGAAACCGAATCGTCGCGGTTTCTCCATGGATACTTACCAGCAAAGCTCTGGAGCACTGAGTGTAACGACGACTGAGTGGCACTTCTTGGCCAATCTTAGATTTGATAGCTTCGATTTCATTCCTGGTTTCCCCTTCGAAATCAATTGTCTTTGGCTTCTTTCTCATTTGGCATCCTCCTGAAGAAAGGGAGTTTGCCGTCGGCTTGGACACCTTTGGTCATTTCATAAACGCTGAGCGATGAATAGTACGACTTAGTGTCAAGGCATCGATCAGCGTGCTGCAGTGATTAAAGTGCTAGCGAACGCTCCGCTATCGCATACTGGCCGCTTTCTAAGTGGATTGTGTTAGAATCATTCGTCACTTCCTGTCGATCGGTTGCGACACAGCCTGTGAGCGGCGAACGCTCGATCTAGCGTTACCAAGATTTCGATTAAACGTGGAAACCATGGGTTTGCAGGAACTCGGATGATCCCTTTTCCATCAGCAAGGAGCAACTTCCGCAATGAGCGAATTTCAAATCGTTTTATTTCGTGCCATCGATCGACCACTGACTGATAAACAACTTGAGTTCATGGACCAACAGTCATCGCGAGCCGAATTCACTAAGTGGGAATTCCAAGTTGAATACAATTACAGCTCCTTTCGAGGCGACGTTGATGGGATGCTGCGTAACGGCTACGACATCTTTTTGAACTATTCGAATTACGGGAGCCGCGAGATTCGAATGCGTTTGCCCAATGGGCTGCCGTTTGCCAAGAGTGTTTGGTCTAAGTACATCAGCGCCGAGGGACTCACGTGGACCCCAGACAAAACTGGCAAAGCAGGCATACTCACTTTAGCTCCTTACCTCGAAGAAGCCTATGATCCGGTCTGGGGCTTTGAAGATTATCTGGATGCAGCCGGGAAGTTGCGGGAGATGTTGATCGTCGGCGATCTTCGCTCACTTTATGTGCTGTGGTTGTGCAGCGCCATGGCTGTAGACTATGAAGACGACCCATTGATCGAACCACCTGTACCTCACGGACTGGGAAGTGTACCCGGTGAAGCTTCCGAGCTACTGGCATTTTTCGAAGCGGACCCATTGCTCGTCGATGCGGCTGCTGTTGGCGTTCCAAAGTTCGACTCGCGGGCTTCACAATTGGAATCGATAAAGGTTTGGCTAAACTCAACCGCAGAATCGCGTCGAGCCGAGATAATTCATCGCTTGATCTCGGAAGATCCCAACGCCTTGAAGGCCGAGTTGCTTTCCGAGATTCGCGACAGCCAGCAAGCAGATGCTTGGCCTACCGCAGCTCCAACTCGCACCATCAAACAACTGCTGGATGAATGTGAGTTACTTCGTCAGAAAGAAGAAGAAAAGCAGAAGAAACAGGCTGCGGCCAAAGCTAAACGTGAAGCTGAAAAGGCGGAGAAGCAACGTCAAGCAAGAATGGTCGAGATGCGGTCTGATCCAAAGGCTTGGATAGAGAAATCGTCCACGCTAGTAGAACAACGTGGAACAGACAACTACCGCGAAGCCGCAAGCATTTTAGCCGATCTGCGCGAGGCAATTGGAGGCGATGAAGGAGGCAAGATCGCTCGGAAGCATGCAGCGCATTTGGCAAAGAAGTATCCAACGCTCAACGTACTCAAATCATCGCTCCGAAAGAAAGAACTTCTCGACTAGCATTGTGTTGATGTCGTCAATGTCCAACGAGCGAAAGAGCAAGTTCGCAATTTCGACGGGGGTAGGTGACAATAGGTTCGCGAAAATCACCCGTCACCAATACCTACGCCCATTCAATGCTCCTTTTCAAACGAATATTCACTCGCCCAGCGGCTGAGGCGGAAACAACCCGAATAACTGCTCCGCCTGTCGAATCTTGATGCGGCGTTCATGGTTCAATTCAAGCAATCGGATTGCCAACTGTCCAACATCTGTTTTGCCAATAAGCTGATAGTCGTCCCATACAAAATGCTCACTCCACACGTCTGTTCGTGGATCAAACAAAGCGATAGGTGTAGAATCCGGATCAAGAGCAGAAGATACTCGGTCAGCTTTATGCAGGTTGCAACTCGGACACGCGAGCGCTAGATTATCTAACTCGCTGCTTCCTCCACGCACACGCGGAATCACATGTTCAACGTGGAAGGTAGCTCCCTGCAACGACTGATGCATTTTGCAGTATTCGCATCTGCTTTCAGCTCGGGCCACTATGATGGCTCTAAGATTGTCGGCCACATGCAGTCCAATTACGGTTTTCGGCCAAGTAGATGCAATGCCTCCGCTCGGACCAACGAAAGTTGCTCGCTAAGTTCTGCCAACGCTGCCAAATCCGCCCTTTCCTGCTCCGTCAACTTCCCCTCGTTATTACGATCCATAAGCTGCTGAAGGCGCTTGTCGGCTTGCTCTGGCAATCTAAGCATCGCAATGTTCTCTACCCACTGTTGTGGTGCGTCTATTGTTGCAGCCATGATTTCTCCAATACTGTGCGTTCCCAAACTCCATTATAGGATTCTACAGAGATTGGGCTGTGGGGGGAACTACGATCATAAAACTCCGAAAGGTGTTGTTCAATTCCGGCGTTAAGTTGACCGTATCAGGCTTCCCTACATTTTCCTCACATGCGTAACACAGCGGACGGCACACGGAGTGTGCCTGCTACGGTTGAGCGGGCGGACACTCCTTCGAGGCTTGGCATTCAGTTCAATGTAATGCAGCCAAGGTTCCGGTACATTGTCTTCGTGAAAAATGGCTTCGACAGGGCACTCAGGAACACAGGCGCCACAGTCGATGCATTCATCTGGGTGGATGTAGACCATGTCGCCGTCCTCATAAAAGCAATCGGTTGGGCAAACCTTCAAGCAAGCCTTATCTTTACAGCCTTTGCATGGTTCAGTCACGACCATCGTCATAATGGAAATCCACTGGTTAGAATTGTTGGAAACAATGCGGTACCGATGGCGATGCGAAACTGGACAACAAAGCGGACAGCGAAATTCAGAATTTCTTAGATTCGAGTCTGACGAACCGAGCCAGCCACGAATTGGTCAACCATTGGCAGTCAGGTTCTCAGGAAGCTGCTCGGGTGCTTTGGGCTCGGTACGAAGTCCGTTTGATCGCCTTGGTGGCATCTCGGCTTAACCGCAAGTATCGCGACGGTATTGCTCCTGAAGATGTAGTTCAGTCCGCCATGGGCAGCTTCTTCCGAGTCACAAGATCTGGAACGAACCCATCCATCAAGCTTGAGAGCGCGGCCTCGGCTTGGAACATCCTGGCAACATTCGTTCGCCGAAAGCTGTCGAGGGCATTAGAGCGAGAGACTGCTCTCAAACGCGGTGGCGGACGAACTCGAGTGTCGCTTGATGATCTTGAGTGCGATATGAGCGAGAATACCTCCAAGACCGAAGCGGACGAGATTCTGGCCGACGTCCATTCGCTGCTCAAGCAAGATCAAATTCAACTGCTCGAACTTCTCCTTGAGAATGCCACGCAGCAAGAGATTGCGAAACAGCTTGGCATCGACGAGCGTACCGTCCGTCGGCGCATAACAGCTCTACGAGAGATCGTCACAGCAGGGCTGGCTTCCAATGATGAACGGAATGCTCCATCAGCAACGCCCATCGTAGACATCAATCTTCCCAACATAAGTTATCGAGAGTTCGTCCTGGGAAAGTTGGTTGGAAGCGGTGCTCTTGGAAAGGTCTATCGAGCGAGATTGCAGTATGATGGACAGATCGTTGCTGTGAAGTTCATGCACAGGCATTTATGGTCCAGCTCTGACAGCAGACTTTCATTTCTACGAGAGATTGACCATGCTTCGAAAATTCATCATCCACGCGTTGTAAAGTATCTCGGTTGGGGACAATCACCGCACGGTGGGCCTTACCTTGTCTGCGAGTATGTCGATGGACAGCCGCTTACCAACGTTAAGCCGAACGACGCGTCGACCTCAGTGCAATGGCTGGCTCAAATTTGTGAGGCCGTTGCAGCTGCACATCAAGCGGGAGTGGTACACGGCGACTTAACTCCGAATAACATTCTGGTCGACACCCATGGACGAATTGTCATTACCGATTTTGGTTTTGCAACGAACACTCATTCGCAACCTATCGACCACGAGGAATTGGAGTTGATTGCTTCGCCTGGTGGAACGCTTGGTTTTGCCGCCCCCGAGCAGATCTCATCTGCCTTCGGCACCATCAGCTTCGCTACCGACATCTATGCGATCGGAGGAATCGCCTTCTATCTGCTTACTGGTCACAGCCCTCATGACGGCAATATGGTACTCGACACAGTCTCTGACGAAGATGTGCAGCTCGCCAATTCCAATC
The DNA here is from genome assembly GCA_963204965.1 of Planctomycetota bacterium. Classification (GTDB taxonomy): domain Bacteria; phylum Planctomycetota; class Planctomycetia; order Pirellulales; family Pirellulaceae; genus Aureliella. Next base: position 9,387 of record CAUJKA010000134.1, read on the forward strand.
TTACGCAAGCTGAATCCAAGTTAGCGGCTATTGCAAAACTGGCTTTGAAAAAAGCGGTGGACTGCAGACCCAAGTCGTTAGCTGAGTTAGTCCCGCTACTTTTCGACTAACTACAGCTTTTTTCTCCGAATCGCTTCGTCTTTCCTGTAACGCTACCTGTTGCTTACGATCTCGCTCGATGTAGTGGAATTTCTTGAGCGATGCTATGTCTGATGTCTAAATCAAATCACCGTATTTGCGAAGCTCAGTCGAAGTCAGCACCAGCCCCTGCTGGGTCAAGCAATCAAGATATTCATCAACGTTCTTCGGCGGATTTCGGAGGTTAGTCCTTTGGCGCTTAGCGGCCGAGCAAATGATACTCGGTGCAAGCACCATTCTTGACAATACGAACTGGTCTGGATGAATTGCCACTATCCCATAAGGTTCAAGGCTGCTTTTGGGAAAATCCTTCACGTTGAACGTGACTATGGAATCTGCACCGCAACGAATTGCCGCGGCTAGCACGTGCCGGTCGTTTTCGTCAGGCAAAGCGAGAGATGGGATAAGCGACTCATATTCAGTCACCAAACAGTCAAGTACGTTGGCATCCATGAGTTGCCTAGTTCGGAAGAGTTGGCGGGCCTCAAGGTCAGGGCGATCCTTCAATACGTTGCGAATCCACTCGTCGTGAATCATGTCGGTCCAGCGAGCACGAAACAGGTTCGTAACGGCTAAGTGCATGAGAAGGTCGCGAAGCGCTGCCGGGTATAACACGCAGGCATCGTAAACAACCGTGGGCTGCGTCACGATTAGTATCCCAAGCCCAGCTTCTGCGCCTCTGCAGCCAATTCATCTAGCGATTCAAGTCGCTTACGATCCATCGACCGCTTGTATTCCATCAAATCTCTGAATAGTACTCGGCGATGCGTTCCAACTTTGCGGAAGGGAATATTTCCTTTCTCAAGTTGCTCCACAATAAAAGGCCTTGAGACTCCCAGCAATTCCGCTGCTTGCTGAGTCGTCAATTCAGCATGCACCGGGATGAGTGTAACAGCGTTTCCTTTCGCCATCTCGTTGAGTACTTCGCCAAGAAGCTTGAATGCGGCTTTAGGTACGGAGACCACAGTCTCAACGCCGCCTTGGGTGTTGACGCGTAAACTCAGCGGCGAGTCGCATTTGCTGGAGACGATCCTGGCAATACTTTTGCTAGAAGCTATTGCAAGCTCTTCGTCCTCGCGACTTGGGGGGACTGCGTCTGGGAAATCGTTCAGAATGCCACTCATTTGGTTTCTACCTCTGAACGAATACTAACATCCATTCGAAGCAAAAGCAATAAACGAAATAAACGAAAAGCCGTTTTACCTTGTTTTCGAGTGCAAACGAGCTACAAATCCATACGCCAAAGCTTGTCATCTGCCAGAACCGGCGATCCTGCTAGCCTTTGACCGTCATAATTGGTACCAGTTCCGCAACGGGTCGAGCCATTCCGGAGTCGGCAATGGTTTGGACTACAGGCCCTATTCCCTTATAGGCGAAGGGGGCTTCCTGCCTCAGTTCAGCCAGCTTTTTGTCGATGATATCGCGGCGGGCGCGAATGTCTTGGCGACGAAGATCGACCGGCGTGACAACGCGGAATCGGTTTAAAAAATCTTCGAACTCTTTGTCAAAGCCTTTCATCGAACTGCCCCGAGAAAGTGCGCGGCCCGCGCCGTGAGCAGCACTTTGATTGGAGCCATCAAATCCACTGCCGGCTAACACATAGCTGCTGGCACCCATCGAGCCTGGGACCAATACAGGTTCGCCGTAGTAGGCAAACGGAGTGTCGGCCATGGCTTCAAAGCCGCGCGCCGGACAAGCGCCCTTGCGATGAATTACCGTTGCTCGACCATCACGTTCCGATGGCCAAATCATGTTATGCGGAGCATCATAAAGCAAGTCAAATTTAATTTCACCGCATACGCTTTCTAGCGAAGACCAAGCCATTAGCGCCAGGAACATACGGTTGACGTAGGCAAAGTTGGCGGCACTATGCATTGCGTCCCAGAAAATGGCAGCACTGGCTTGGTACTTTTCGGTGATCGGCAGAATGAAGATGTTGTTGTCAGGAAACCTAATAGCCTGCGGATAGATCTGACGCACTTGATCTTGGTAATAGCTGCCAGCAGAGTGACCAATACCGACGGAACCGGTATGAACCATGACAGTAACCATGCCCTCGCAAAGTCCCCACGCATGTGCAATCGTGCCATCAATGATTCGCTTGACCTCTTGGAACTCAACGAAGTGATTGCCACCACCGATAGATCCGATCTGCGAATCTCGCTGAATTTGACCGGGCTTGCCAAGATAATCAGCAAACTTCCGAACGCTGCCAGCCCTTAAACTTCCAGAACGATCTATGCGCGCAAGCGTGTCCGTTCTCGAAGTGCGATGAAAGTAGCTCCAAAGTCCTTCGTCAAAATTGCCTTCAACAGTGTCAAAGAGTCCGCCGACACCGCCCAGTAGCAAACCCTCGCGATGATCGTACAGTGTGGGTATTCGTCGGCCACCTTCAAAATAAATGTGCCGACTGGCATTTTCCAGTTCGTCAAGTTGTGCGCGAACCTGGCCGACTTCAAGCGACGTTTTGTGAAGTCGCATGCCACAGTTAATATCGTTCCCAATAGCTTGAGGCACGACGAATCCGCTGGTCTCTAAAACCGTCCCCACCGGAATCCCTCGTGCCTTATGGAAATCCGGGGTCAGCGATACGCGCTCAATGCGAGGACGCTGGGAGAACGCTTCGGCATCGGCCGCATGAAACCGCTCCAGAGTCGCTTGCAAGCCCAGCAGGCCCTTAAGTTCCTCGACTGCAGCTGCCTCAATCTGGACTTGCTCGTTAGCAAACACGCGAACATCGACTTGCTCTGCATTCTCGAGTCGCAGTAAATTCTCGTCGATGCGTGTTAAGCCATGGGTTTCTTTAGTTTTCATCGATGTCTTTCATTCACGGTTGAGACATGAAATCAACGAAAAGGTTCACATCTGGCATTGATTTGAAAGTGTTGATGATCAATAAGTACGAACGGATGGTATACCAGCTCTACCCATGAAATCAAATTGACTTGTACGGAAATATGCCGTACAATTTAGGAAACGAGGAGCAAGCGATGGCAACTGCAAACACCACATCTAAGTCAGCTCGAATCGAAACTCGAGTTTCTCAGGAGCAGAAGGAACTCATCGAGCGAGCTGCGGCCGTCAGTGGTCGGACCGTTTCCGAGTTTGTGCTCGCTCATGTTGAGGTTGCTGCCAAGAGGGTCATCGAAGAGCATGAGAAGCTGCACCTTGACCAAGCACAAAGCCGAATTCTTGTTGATGCTTTACTGTCACCCAAGAAGCCAAATCGAAAGTTGAAGCTTGCTTTGGAGGACTATCGCAAGCGGGTCGAAAGCCGATGAGGGAATATGTTTGCGAACCGCTTGGCAATCAGCACGATCGAACGCAATTTGATTGTGGCGTGTCGGTTCTAAACGAGTATCTCACCAAGTACGCGAAGCAAGATGTGAAACGCAAAGCGTCGGCGGTTTTTGTGCTAGTTGAACGCACTGAGCCAAAACGAGTGAGGGGTTTCTACACGCTATGCGCTACTTCGGTAGCACTTTCTGAGTTGCCTGAGCAGGTTTCGAAAAAGCTACCTCGCTATCCCGAAATCCCTGCGATTCTTGTGGGACGACTGGCTCGAGACGTGAGCTGCTCTGGCGTCGGCTCCCTACTCCTTGCTGACGCAATCACACGTTGCGTCCGTGTAGCAGGTGAAATTGCAGCGAGCCTAATCGTTGTCGATTCCAAAGGTGACGCAGCAACTCGTTTCTATCAAAAGGTTGGGTTTATCTCACCACCGAACTTAGCCGATCGGACGTTTCTGACAATGCAAACGGCCGAGAAACTCTAAGATGCCAAGCCGCCAAGGTTTCGATCAAATACTCTACGACTTCGTCGGGCTGCAAACCGCGTCGAGCACGCGATCGAGGAGCTTATCGATTTGTCCGAATCGTGGCTTCCAGCGGTCCTTTTGGACTAGAAAATACTGATGCGGCTGAAGCACTTGCTGGCCGCTCAACCAATAGGCAACGAGCCGATGGTGACCATCCTCAAGTTGGTAGGAATCATCTTCACAACAGGCAATTGTTACCGGGGGCAATCGATTTCCCCTGGATAGTGCAATCTGCATCGACACAACTTGAGCGACGTTTCGCAGTTGACGCTGCGAAACCCAAATACTCTCGATCTGCATAGGTCAGACCCTCCTTCGTGAATGAAGGGAAAGGTCCGGCTCGGATCAACGTATCGAAACGCAACAACTTAGATGTTCTCCTAAACGGCAGTTGATCGAGCCATCGCCCGGGATGGAGCTCAACCATCGAGAAATTGCTTCAGAGGGCACGCCGGCAATACCGCCAACGAAAACGTGTTGTATTGCTTGACACTCTACGAAGCACTAGGTTCGCGGCGGTCTTAAGAAAATGATTGACGAAGTTTTGATCAGAGTTATGTCGATGCTCTACCATTTGAGCTACGAAATGAAGCGATGATTTCGCCCGATTTGGTTGTTTGCAATCCGAGCTCGCAATGGATAGACTATTGTCGGGTGAAATGGCTCGCCTCCAGATCCGCGGGAAGGGTTCAACCTCGCCAAAAAATGTAGCACTCCACGTGTTCTTTCATTCTTCTTAGTCTGTAGCGGATCCAGGCAATTACGGAGAATGCTATGGCGAAAAAACTGGTAACTCGTCCCAATCTTGATCACTTGCGTACACAAGCAAAGCGCTTGCTCGTTGAGCTTCGACAGGGCAGCAAGGAAGCAGTCAAATGCATCCAAACTCATGTGCCATCCGCCTCATCGCTGTCGGCAATTGAGGTCGAACAGCACGACTGGCGGTTGGCCGACGCTCAACTCGCGGTCGCCAGACAAACGGGTTTTGCGAGTTGGCCCAAGTTATCAGCTCACGTAGAGACGCTGCGCAGTCTAGAAGGCACTTGGGAATTTGAGACCTTAGAAGTAGCTGGTAATTCCGTCGCCCCAGACATGCTGCATGATTCAAAAATCCTAATCGACGGCGATCGTTTCCGATCCGAGTCTGCGGGTTCGATCTACGAAGGAATCTTCCTCATCGATGTTGAGCCGAAGATCTATACGATCGACATTCAATTCGTCGAAGGGCCGGAAGCTGGCAACACCAACTACGGAGTTTTCCGCTTCGTAGATTCGCGACTTGAGATATGTTTGGATATTTATGGCAAAGCTCGTCCAACTAGGTTTACAACGGCAGCAGGAACTGGACAAGCATTAGAGAGACTTGTTCGATCCGACGCAGCTCGCCCGCTAAATGTGACTGGCGGAAAGTCGGTTGAGAAGCAACAAGACACATCGATCGAAGCGAGTGTAGAGCAATTCGCATATGTGCCTAGTAAGACTATTCAAAAGGTCCAGGGAGAATGGATTTCGGTAAAGATGGTGAGCGATGGGATGGCACTGCCGGTAGGCATGGTCAAGTCTGGGAAAAGAGTAGCCATCAATAATCGCTTGTCCGTAACCTTTAACGGCCAAACGATGATTGACGCACTCTTTCGAATAGACGAATCAAAGCTGCCGATCGCCGTAGACTATTTGCACGTCTTGGGTGGATTTGCAGGAAAGCTCCAACTAGGAATCATTGCGATTGAGGGCGAACAACTGATTGTGAACATGGCAGCGTTCGGACGTCCGCGACCTGTTGATTTCGAGTGCGCAAAAGGTAGCATGCAAACTTTGAGCTATTGGAAGCTCAATGAGTAGCTGAAGGCGGATTAGGGATCGACTTGGGCAAGCTATCTCGGCCCCTCGGTTGGCTTGCCCAATTGGTGCGATTTTTCGCGGGTACGCCGTGACTTGGTTACCTCCATTAGGCTTTGGAAGCTGATTCCGCGCTTGTTGAGCAGATCGTGTCTCAACATCATGACTCGGCTACAATATCCCACGGAAACTTGCTTAACTTGGGAGTTAGTATGATATCTCTCGATGAAGTCCCTTGGAGTGCACTGCATCACGCGTATGGAACAGCCGAAGATGTGCCCAGACAGCTACGAAAGTTGCGGGTGGCTTCTACATGTGGTGATGCGCTACACGAACTATTTGGAAACATTTGGCACCAAGGAACGGTGTACGAGGCAACTAGCTTTGCTGTACCTTTCCTAGTCGAATTAGCTATCGATGAGTCGACTCCCAACCCTGTTGGAATTCTAAACCTGCTTGAGGCGATTGCGCATGGCTCTTCGTACCTCGACGTGCACGAGCCGTTTTTCAGAGAAATGAAGGTTGAGGCTTTCGGAGATCCAGGAACGCCAAAGTACGAGAATGCACGCGACCAAGAATTGGTGTGTGTGGAGAAATCTCGCAGCGCTGTTCTAGCGGCGTTTGACGAATTCTTGAACCTAGCCAAGCGGCCGGGAGACATTGCATATGCGGCAATTGCCGTTCTCGTTCGATTGAACACGCGCCAGCAACAAGTCCTTGCGATCATAAGCGACCTTCGTGCTACTGAATCTCGCGATCTATATCGAGCAGGTCTTCTGATACTGTTAGGTCACCTAGCTATCATCGATGACAGCATCATGAAGACCTTAAATGAGAGCGCAGCTTCTGGCGAGCAGTTAGAGCGTCTGGCCGCTGGACTAGCAGCCTGTCGCTTTACCAAAGATGACTTATCCGGTCCGCTTCGCAACGCGATTGTTGAAGCCCTGTGTACGTCAGATGTGGCGTGGTTGTTTTCAAAGCTGCCATGGGATGCAGGTGAGAGCATTGACACAGCCCTGCTTCGACAGCGTCCCAGAAGTGAGACGGAAGAAGCAATCGGCTTGCTTTTCGAGCGTCTGGAAAGAGTAGAGTCAGTAAAGGAGTCGATCTACCGTTTGTTGGACTTGTTGTTTGCGAATCGACCAACTGGGAGGGAGTTCACTTCCAAGGAGCAGTTGTCGAGCGACCAGTTACGGCTCCTTAAAGCGATGTTAGACCAGTTCGACAATCACGGCATGCACTTGAACGTGAGCCTCATGCAATATGGCCTTCCAGATTCCCGACGAGCACTCCGAAGCCTAGTAACTGGAACTGCTTACACGAAATTGGACGATCTCTATCCAGATATTGCATTTGCAGACAATCCGTTTCGTCCGCGACGGATCAAGCGTTTGAAAAAGGGGGATCGGATTCATAGTCGTTACTTCGGGTTAGGGACAATCACCAGTGTAGAACGAGAGCGATACTACACTTCAATCCAGGTCGATTTCGATGAAGAAGGACCTCATACGCTGTCACTCGATCACTCGCTGAAACGCTTTTTGATTGATTTGGGGTGTTACTACCTGATTGCACTGTTCGTCAAGAAGCAAAGCTAGGTCCGCACAGAGCACTAAAACGAAAAATCATATCAAACAAAATCTCTTGTTGATTTCCTACGCGCTGAAACGACTACTTTCTCAAGCGGCGCCGACCAAGCCCGATCAGAACATCTCGATAGGTTTTGGAGGCTGATCCCACGTCCAATCGAACGTTCCAGAATTGGCTACAATATACCGCGGTGAGCAAGCCGAAAGGTTCGTTCGAAAATTCATTGGTCAACTAAAAATTGGTGTGCGAATGGATGTTCGGAAATGGGTGCAGCAAACGGCGGAGTACGGATATAACTCGATTGCTGGCGGATTGGGAATTGCGGGGGCGGGCGTAGGATACGTCTCTGAGTTGGTTGGCAATCTAAGGTTGTTTGGATCGACGACGACATCTAAGAAGGAACAAAAATTTGACGAGCGTCACTACTTTCTAGTCCCGGACAGACGGAGCGAGGATGGCTATTCGCTCGTCGTGACGCGATGCTTGCCTGAAGGAGTGCCGCCGATCAATGAGCTGCCCAAACGGCGTGTGCTACATCTGCCTAACCTCGAAGCCGAGGCGATGCTGAGGACCTTGTTGATTCGTCAAGCACAGGCCGACGAACTTAGCAAATCAGCACAGGGAAAATCTATGGGAGATCGAGCACGAGAGTTGGCCGACTATATTGATGCACTCGACGACCGCGTGTTCGGAGGCGTATTGCTGATCGGAGGTCTTGTTGCGATCTTTAATCCGTTAGTGGGAGCAGCTATTGCCGCAAAGTCGCTGATTCCATCGCTCGGTATGTTGGCGTCGAAGTACGGTCTGCGAGTCGCTGAAGAAATGCTCGACCAGGCTGACATGAAACGCAAAATTAAGCAGGCTGAGAAAGATGTCTTGAATCAATTTCGCGGATCTTCAGCCAATCAGTACCACAACGCTATCCTAACGATTCTTGAAAGTGCATTACGTACGAACGAAGACGAATTCGATCCCATGCTGGAATTGCATTCCCTAATCCAAGGGGAATTGCTTCCTGAAGATCGCCGCATGTTGCAGCTTGCCAGCTCTGCCGTGCTCGATGTCTTTGACACCGCGATGCGGTCTCCACGAGAAGCGAACAAAGCAGGCTTGGGGCCCGAAGACCTGCGTTTTCTTGATGTATTAAAGAGCTTCGCTGGTCCAAGTGCTTCTTCTGAAAGTGAAAGCAAGCCAACCTGAGAAAGCAGCTAGACTCGCCGCAAGTAACTTTCTAAAGCTATATGTCGGTTGTTGATTGAAAGTTCTCCTTCTGGGTCAACGGGCCAAGTAGTTCGATTAAGTGCGGTGAGATTGGCTCTTTTAGTGGCAGCAACCAAATTGCAGGCTTTCCAGTCTCGCGGTACTGTTGGTCGAGCGAATCAAGGACTTCCCTAGTGGATTTAGCTGGGCCAAGTAGGCGTTCGACTTCAGGAGTTATGGGCGGAAGTGGCCCAGTATCTGTCGACGCTTCTTTAATGAGTTCCTCGATTCTCTCCTTTGGAAGGTCTATTTCGACGAGCATACTCCGATATTGACTTAAAGCCGGTTGCCAATAGCGATGTTCAGTGTCATTTTGCTTTGCGAAGAGTAAGTAATTTGAGAGAGATCTGCGCAAGAGAGGAATCGCTTGCGCTAATCTTTTAGTGCGCCGCAACAATGAGGCCAATGACCATGTTTTTGAAGCGACATCTGGATGTTCTTTTCCGTAGGTTTCCTCGTCGATGACAAGCGCGCGACGAAGCAACGCCTCAGCATCCGCCAGTCGACTTGAATTCATAAGCAAGAAAGCCAGGTTGTTGAGGTCGCGGCCGACATTAGTATGGTCATTGCCATAGGACTGAGCGTCGATTGCAAGCGCTCGGCGAATAAGCGGCTCGGCAGCCTCAAGACGATTCGTAGCTTTAAGAATTGCCGCAATGTTTATAAGACTACCCGCAACTTCCGGATGATCGGAGCCGTAAGATGTTTCGTGTATCACTAGCGCGCGGCGCATCAGTTCTTCTGCCTCAGGCAAACGATTCGTTTCCGAGAGAAGCAGCGCAAGGTTATTGAGACGGATAGCGACATTTGGGTTTTCGTCCCCGTAGAACTGTTTATCGATGGCAAGTGCTCGCCGCATCAGAGGCTCTGCCTCCGCAAGACGGTTCGTATCCTGGTAAAGTTGAGCCAAGTTGTTGAGGTCTCGGGCGATAACAGGATGGTCGTGCCGATAAACCTTCTCGTCGATGGCTAGTGCGCGGTTCATCAGGGGCTCGGCTTCAGTCACGCGACTCGTAATCTTCAGCAACCAAGCGAGATTGTTGAGGTGGATTGCGACGCTATGCTGCTCAGCCTCGTTGAAACGCTCGACGATCGCTAGCGAACGGCGCATCAGTAATTCGGCCTCTGCGAGTCGATTCGTGTCCTGCAACAATTGCGCTAAGTTATTCAGAATTGAGGCGATATCGGATTGCCTAATTTTGTCCTCTGGAGCCTTATCATAAATAGCTAATGCTCGGCGAAAGAGCACTTCGGCTTCTTCCAAATGGTTAGTTGCCTGGAGCAACTGCGCTAGATTACTTAGGTTCCCAGCGACTCCTGGATTATCCGGGCCATAGACCCGCTCGACGACGGCCAGCGATTGACGATATTGCTGTTCGGCTTCTGTCAATCGGTTCGTCGCCTGAAGCACTCGGGCAAGATGGCTTCGAGCAACAGATTCCTTGAGCTCGGTAGCGGCCAGCTTCAATGTGGCACGAAAGTTGTCCTCAGCTTCCTGAAAGCGAGCAAGCTCAAGATATAACAAGCCGAGCGAATTCCGGGCTTCAAACCAATCTGAAGCGAGATCGGCGATTTCCTGTCGTAACTTTATGGCAGGCTCCCATTGCAGTTGGGACTCCAGAAGTTCCGCTTCGAGGACTAAGGCTTGAAGGCTCTTGTTGCGAAGCTCTTTTTCCGATTCAGCGCGGGCCAGTGAGGTCTTTGCCTGCTCAGCATGACGACGAGCATCATCCAACGTCGATTTACGACGACTCTCCAAATAGGCGAGAGCTTCGTCGGTACCTTCCTTTTGCAAAATATCGGCGGCTCGTTGGAAAACAGGACTTGCGCCTTCCTTCAGCCCTTCCTGAATCAACTTAACAAGATCATCAACTCGTCCGGTAGCGAGGTCACGTTCCTTTTCAATTTCAGCGATCTTTCGTCCTCGGCCTTGTTCATCGGTAAGGGTAGTAATCCTCGCCTCTGCCGTCGCGTGGATCTCCTTGCGGATTCGCTCGGCAAGTACGCTCGGGTTGGTCAGTTCTTTAATCGCGCTTTCGACGACTTCCTTCAACTCTTTCGTGGTCTTATCGCCGCTGGCGGCAAGCTGTTCTACCGTTTTCTTCTGAGCTTCTTTTACCGAAGCTAAAAGACCATGCAATCCGCCACCGAGCCACAAGATTCCGAAAGCAATCACTAGCAATCCGGCAGAGACGCCGATCATCCAGTTTCGAAAGCCGCGCCGAAGTTGATCGAGTTCATCTTTAAGACGTCGTACGGCCAGCTCCGTCTCGAGATTGCTTTGGACGGGATAGTAAATATGCCCCGTCGATTGAATCGATGCCAGATAGTCTCGTTGAAGGTGCCGTCGCTGAATTGCATCGACACGGGCATTTTCACTTTCATCGCGGGGCGAGTCGATTGACTCGGGCGTTGCATCGCGTGATATGTTGCTCGAAGCGATCAGATAGTAAACTTTTTTGCCAATCGAACGTGCGTAGAGCGCCTCGTATTGTGTATACGAAACCCGCCCAAACGTCTCATCGGGTACACGTGGCTCAGCTCCATACGCTTCACCCGCAATCTGGAGGACCGCCGAACAGCTGTCGATCTTTTTGCGAAGCATTGCTCGAATGTCTTCGCCGCTGGTATCGAAAATATCCTGCCAGAGTGGTTCGTAGCCCAAAGCAATCAGTGTATTGGCCACGATCTGCCGAGCTGACCTTAACTCTTTCGTGACTGCCGAAATGAAAATACGTGGTTTCATAGTGACCCCAGTATACAGCAAGAGAAGTCGGGCTCGCTAAATCGGCGTCTTACTTTCGCCCAACCCAAGAAGATCTTTGGCTAGGCCACGACATGTGCTCGCCCACAGGTCCATTCGAACGAAAAATTGTCCGAATACGAAGTCTCCCGTCGATTTGTTTTGCACGTAAGCGACTAAGTTAGACAGGCCCAGCCGACACATCGGCATTGGGCAACTTCAACAGTCCTTATCATGAAAGTCATTCAAGATGAATCCTGCGAAAATCACATTGTGCTTGTGGTTCGATGGCGATGCTGAGGAGGCGGCTCAATTTTATGCCGAGACTTTTCCCAATAGCTCTATCTCCGGGATCACGCGTGCACCTGGGGACTTTCCCGACGGGAAGCAGGGAGATGTTCTAACCGTTGAATTTACCGTCGTCGGTATTCCGTGTATTGGACTCAATGGCGGCCCAGCTTTTAAGCACAGCGAAGCGTTCTCATTCCAGATTGCGACTGAGGATCAGGCCGAGACCGACCGCTTGTGGAATGCAATCGTTGAGAACGGAGGCCAAGAGAGCTCCTGTGGCTGGTGCAAAGACAAGTGGGGCTTGTCATGGCAAATCACCCCGCGAGCACTAGTTAACGCGATCAAAGATCCAGATCGTGTTGCTGCGAAGCGAGCGTTTGATGCAATGATGCAGATGACAAAGATTGAGATTGAAGCGATTGAAAGTGCTCATCGAGGCTGATGAGTAAACAGGCTTGAGGCTTGAGGCTTGAGGCTTGAGGGGTGAGGCTTGAGGGGTGAGGCTTGAGGGGTGAGGCTTGAGGGGTGAGGCTTGAGGGGTGAGGGGTGAGGGGTGAGGGGTGAGACTGTAGAAGTTGGATACACCATCCCGTCAATGCCCGCGTAGTTACGCCTTTAAGGATCAACATACACGTCAACCCAAGGATCTTCCCCGCCGTCATTCCATCGAACGACGGCTAGCGCACCTCGGAGCCAAAGTGCAATCTGCGGCTCATACGGATCGATTTGACGAATCTCGTCGGGGCAAAGTGGTGTAAGACAGTAACCTTGAACTTCAAAGCTCGCCGCCAGAGTATAGAGAGGTTCACTAAGGAACTGCATTGCCTCGCACTCAAAGCTGTTTGAAGCGTGTGCAAACTTGATGAAAAGGTCTCCTAATCCTTCAACGAGCGGAGCTGACTGGCTCGCTTCTTTGACTGTGATGGACCGCCTTAGGATGTTGATCGCATACTCAGGGGCAACATCTCCACAACATTGATAACCGCGGGCGATAGCTTCCGTTACCAGTGCCCGAAGCTGTTCATCGGTTGCTTCGAGTTTTTGCGGAATGAGGTAAATGCCATCGTGATTTCGCTCGGCATCAACGCACAGTTTCACGCGAGTGAGTAGCTCATCGCCTTGAGGCAGCGGCGCAAAGGCTTCAGCTAAGCGATCTGGACTGCGTCTAAGATCAGCCAAAACACCAGCCATCTCATCCCGGTCTTCGAATGGTGGGATGGAAGGATCATCAAGCAGTTTGTGCCAAAGGTCAAGCCACTCGCGTACCGGTTCCTTTCTCATGCCGTTTGACCTCAATTCGTTGGTCGGGAATCTCTGTGGGAATCGTCTCAAACCGGTTTGTTGCTTTGGACTTCAAAATGCTCATTCTAACCGACAGGTTACTGGAAAACGCTACGATCTACCTGCAAGTAGGTTTCTTATGTCGAAGAGTCTGCAAGACGAGTGAAATACTAACGGTCGTAGCCTAGCGAACAGGTTATTTTCAAAGGCGCAATCTGTTGGGGAGTTCCTGGTACACTAAATACGTCTTTGCCGAATTGCAACTCACACCAAGAGCCGAAACCAACGTGATCAAGAACGATCGCAATGCGAGTCAACCATCCAATAAGGAAATTGTTGGCCAGACTTCCCCTAGGTTTTTCGGGATAAAGATTACTCCCCACTACTCTTTCGCTTTTCTATTGAAAGACGTTCTAGCTGGTGTGGTACTAACGGCAATCCTACTACCGGCTGGAATGGGCTACGCTCAAGCTGCAGGGTTGCCTGCCATTCATGGGCTGTACACGACCATCGTTGCCCTTGTTGTCTATGCGATTTTTGGACCAAGCCGAATTCTAGTAGTAGGGCCGGATTCTTCGCTTGCTGCATTGATTGCCGCGACGATTCTGCCTCTCGCTGGAGGCAGTGTTGAGCGTGCCATAGCGTTGGCAGGGGCGCTTGCTGTGATGACAGGCGCAATCAGCATTATTGCTGGTCTAGCAAAGTTTGGGTTTGTAACCGAGCTGATCTCCAAGCCCATCCGCTACGGCTATATCAACGGGATTGCGATTACTGTCATCGCTGGCCAATTACCGGCGTTCTTTGGCTTTTCGGTATCTGTATCGGAGTTCCCACAGGAGATAATTGCGTTCATCAATGGACTATTCCAAGGGCAAGTGAACTTAGCTGCAGTGATGATTGGTATAACGTGCGTGTCAGTGATTTTTGGCTGTAAGCATTGGGCTCCTGCGATTCCCGGCGTCTTGATTGCAGTCGTTGGCGCGACCCTCGCTGTGACATTTATTCAGCCTTTAGAAAAAGCCCACCTTGCTGTGGTGAGTACTTTGCCTCAGGGGCTTCCAGCCCTGCGACTACCCAATGTGTCACTTCAGGATTTGCGGGACATGTTGAGTGGATCGATCGCCGTTGCCTTGGTTGCCTTTGCGGATTCCAGCGTCCTGTCGCGAATCTACGCGCAACGGGGCGGATATCCAGTCGATTCAAACAAGGAACTTGTATCGCTTGGTATCGTCAACCTAGCGACCGGACTATTCCAAGGATTTTCGGTGAGTGCTAGCGCTTCTCGAACGCCTGTAGCCGAGCAAGCCGGAGCAAAAACACAAGTTACTGGCTTAGTCGGAGCGTTGCTGGTTACTCTCTTGCTGTACTTTGCTCCCACTTTGCTTAAGAGCATGCCACATGCTGCATTAAGCGCCGTTGTGATATGCGCTTGTCTTGGCCAAATACAGATCTCGCCGGTAGTTCGTTTGTATCAACTTCGTCGCAGCGAGTTTATCTTTTCAATCGCCTGTTTTTTAGGTGTCATTGTGTTGGGAGTCATCCAGGGGATCTTTATTTCCGTTGGACTAGCACTCTTTGCCTTTATCTGGCGAGCATGGCGACCACATAACGCTGTTCTGGGACGAGTTGATGGACTCAAGGG
>CAUJKA010000135.1 GCA_963204965.1 Planctomycetota bacterium
TTTGCGCTGACTTACGTACACACAGTCTCGATTTCACGAAAAGAATTCAATAAGTGATTGGTCTTGAATTGAAATGGCGCTTAGACGACGTACCGTCGTCTATGTACGTTTGGCTCAAGGCGTGGTAATAGATTGCCTGTAGAGAGCGAACATCCGTATATACGACTGATTAGCATCAAGTGGCTGGTAGTACACACTTAGTACGTTTAGAGATTGCCGTTAGTGTATACACCGATGGTGCCAGATGTATCGAGTTTCGTTGAGCTTAACTTTGACTACGTTCTTCGCGTCTCGAATCATATATGGAGCATCCGCAACGAGCAACTCAACCTATCCCGAGTCGCTGAAGTTGTTAGGTCCGCTTCCGCTCGGTTCGGCAAGTGATTGATTGTAGTTGTCGCTTCGGATATATGGCGATCCAAACTGCCTTCAGTGGCGAGAGACCACGAAAAGCCGATTTGGATTGCGGTGTATATCTCGAATAAGTGCTGATTAGCTCGGGAGAAGGTTGTGCCTTTAGTGCAACGACGATCAGAACAACTGGTCTTTGCTACGTATTGTACTTACCACTCACGGTGCGTCATGAGAGTCATCAGGAATTTCGGTACCAGTCGTGGGAGGCGTACTTGTGTGACCTTGTACGAGCCTTTTTGGTGAGTATCACGCTCTCGATTAGTGGGTGAGCTTCGAGCCAATAATCACCCTGGGAATCGGGATCTCTTCTTTCGAAGATTGCTGCAAACAGCTTGTTTTTTCCGCTATTTGAAAATTTGCATTGAATCACATCGATCGCAATACTCGGATTAATCATCTCGTAACTTCTCGTGGCACCACCCCTTCAGGAAAGCAATCGTGGCAAACCAACTAGGAAAACTGAGAGCTGAGCAAAATGTCTCCCAAATACTTGCCGAGAATGTAATCAGCTTGTCGCAAGCCGAGGCCCTGATAGAGAGAGCAATTGGTCACCGGCCATCGCGAGCAACTGTTTGCCGATGGATTAACAGCGGAAAACTGCAGGCAATCAAAATGGGCCGCCAGCTGTTTACCTCAGAGCAGGCAGTGCATCGTTACTTAGTGGCCAAAACAGCTACCATCACCACTTACAGTTGATGTTCACCAACTTCACCAATGAGCATCCTGGTTCCTGGGCGATTTTACAAGACCGGTTGGCGGTGATTGTGGCCTATGGTTGCGTTTCAAGGAAGTTGTCAATTCTGATTGTCGGTGTAATCAAGCGAAGGCACTCGCCCGCGTCGAGTGCAAGTTTCAACAGATTGAGATATCCCTGCTGCGCGGTGATACCAAAACACTTCTGATTGCCTTACCAAACAGCCGATTAACGACCGCCCAAGGAGCTTCGTAGCATAGCAAATGGATGCGGGTCAGCGATCATTGTTTCGCGGAGCTTGGCTCTACTTGAATAACGTCAGGATTGGTGGAGCAAACGGCCTAAATCGCATTCCTGAGTTGTTGCTTCATATTCCATGGTCCTTGTTGCATTTGCCTGACCACCTTTGGGGTCTAGATCCTCCTGAATCTGCTAGACTCGGCTCTTTTGGACTTCAATTAGAATTCTCGTTGAGACGTGGAGCAGCTTTTGCAGCCTCGATTAGTTTGTCATGGGTCTGTTTTGCATATCGTTGGGTTGTCTTAATGTCGGAGTGACCAAGAATCACCTGCGACGACTCGAGCCCAAGTACGTCTCGGACGACGACTGCTGTTAGATGCCTGATTGCATAAGGACTCCAGGGTTCTACTTTTGCCTTGACACATGCGTAGCGGATAGCTCGCCGGTAAGAGTCAGAAGTATATCGATCTCTAGGCGGTCGGCATCTTGTAGCCTTGCTTCTATCTTGTTGAGATGGCTGAACTTTCGACTTTCGTCGGGATCGCCTAATGGCATTGCGCTCTCGTTCTGATTCTGAAGGCGAAAACAGGTATGCATCATCGGCGCGATTGAGATAGTTTTCGAGGATTTCGCGTACATGGTCGACTATTGCTATCGTACGTGCTTTGCCCTTGTTGATGTTCTTGTGGGTCGCTGGATGATACATCCAGACCTCCGATGATCGATCAATATCGCAGGGACGCATGGATAGAAGTTCGCTCGGACGCATCCCTGTCGATACTTGCACGGCAACCATGTCGCGAAGCGTAGGAGTCAAATGCTTGACTGTCTCACGAATGACATCAAGGTCAGCTGCCTGTCGTTCCGGATTTTCTCTGGCAGTTGATTGGCCTCTACGGAGTGGCTCCAAAGTACGAAGCCGTCGATGAATCGACTCGTCACACAATTCGTTTGCGACCGCACTGCGAAAGAAGCGAATTACTGTGTTGGTACGGGTATTAATGTACCGACGACAAAAGCGACCTGAACTCTCCCAGCTGTCGCGAAGTGAACGCAACGCTCTAGGGCCAAATTCCGCGACTGGAAGTTCACCAAACTTCTCGATTAGCTCGTCGGAGATGTCGCGATACATTGCCAGCGTCGCGGTATCCCCGATTCGTTTTTCTGCGTCGTTGCAGAAGGCAAGGGATACGTGCTTTACTAGGATCGGACTTTTTTCAAAATGGTGGACTAGGCCGCCGGGAGCTATCAATGGGCCGGCGAGTTTGTCGATGTCACTCACACCAAATCCAGGCGGGAGCGACAGACCACCTCGCTGATACTCTGCGACAAGTACCGCATATCTCGCTAAGGACTCGGGCGAGCCATGCTTGCCGAGGTAAAAGTCTTGGCCATCGATTCTAACGACGGATTGACCGGAAAGATGAAATCTGAGTGCCGGTAATTGTGATTTAGGCCTAGCCATGACTGCGCTCCACTGGAGTTTTGTCCGGCTGCAGCTAGAAACTCCCTTCCAGCCTGCAAAGATAGGTTGGAAAGGGGTTTTTCAGTAGTCGGACCAAATTTCCCTTGGTCGCACGGCCCAGAGGCCGGTAACGCAACACGCGTTTCGACTTGATTTTCATTGCTTTTTCAGCAGTACACCCAACTTGATTCGAACAAGTAACCTTCGGTTCCGTAGACCGATGCTCTATCCAATTGAGCTATGGGTGCGTAAGTGCAGAATTTTAGCGGAGAGGGCGCGGGGGGTCAATCGGTTCTGGGAACATCTTGAGTTGAACTTTTGGGAGGGTGTTCGGGTTCGGGTCGTGGGGCTGGACGATTTTCATGTCGACTCGTCTGGCCCTGGCAAAATGTGTGGGGTCGGAGCGCTGATGGTAGAGGGAAGATTCGCTCAGGCGGATGAGGGATAAGCGGCTGATGGAGGTTTGAAGGGCGCGATGTGTGGTAGCAGAGGAGCGACTCGGTGTGTCGTCGCACCTAAAGGCGACTAGCGAAATGTTGAGGAAGAACGACACGGAGTGTCGTTGAACAATCAGGAAGAAGAGAGTCGAAAAAAGCTACTTTGGTGCGAAAGCTAGCTCGTCGAGTTGCTCAATGTGCTCAGAAGTGAGTTCGTCGGCCAATCCAACAAAGCGGATGCCATAATAAGATCGTCGAATGTCAACGATCTTTAGCGAATCGCTCGGTGGAGGAACTTCGCGAACAACCTCGCTCTGAATTACTTGATCCTTCAAGTCCGGCAGCATGATTCGCAGCCACACCTCCGAGTCGTCAAGTTGAACTTCGGAAGTGATTCTCGCTCCCACGATCGAGAGGTCGTCCGTCCATGCTCGAGATCGAATCCAATTGCCGTTCTTATTTCGTGAGTATACGACAACAGGCGTACGAACACCCACTCGTACCGAAGAACGCATCTCTTGATTCATGGTTGCGGACATTGTTCTACACAACTGGCTGCTAAATGAAGCTCTTTGTAGATTAACTACTGACCATAGAGCGAATTGGAAAAGACTGGCGAACTTGAATTCCGAATCGAATAAGAAATCGATAGGCTTTGTCGAGAATTGAACACACTAAAATATAGCTGTTGAATTGTGGTAAGCTCGCGTATCAGTATCCATCGGCAAGTTCTCCGTCATAACTTTTGCCGATTGTATCGATTCTAACGGATTAGGCAGTTGGCGGACTATTGGCTATTCCAGCGAATAGTCGTCGTCAAAGACTTCGTGGGTGTCAGCCGGAACAACTTCGGCCGCTGCGGCTGATTGCATGAGCTTGCGAGCATTCTCAATTGCAGCGGGATTCATCTTAGTATGCACTGCGGCAAACGAAGCCTTCGCCGCGGCGGATTTTGGCCCCTGGTCCAACTTGAGATCAGCATAGCCATACGCCAAGTTGATGGGGACATCTTTCCACGGATAGCGCTTGATGCCCGAGGCCATTTTGACAACCAATTTTTCTTCGCTGGATTCTACAAAAGCAATCTCCGAGTTTCCGACAGTGATCGTTTCTGAGGCCCCCATTCCTTCTAAGGCGCTCATCATCGCTGAATTGAACTGCTCAGCGAAATCCGCAACAGTGGAAAGTCTTCGAAGCTGTGCCTTCTGTTGTCCGCTCTTCGCACTAGGTTCGATTTTACCGAGCAACTCCTTGGCTTGTTCATACTGTCGCTCGCCAAGCAGATTTCTAGCTTGTCGCATTTGCTTTTTCCAAGTCGCCTTTTCTTGAGCGGTCAGTTCGACTTTGACCTCTTCCATTGGCGTTTCCGCCATTTCAGGTTTGCTAGGGTCAGGCTTAGCAGGGTCGGGCTTAGCTGGGTCTGCTGGATTTTCGCTGGGTTTCGGAGGTGTTGGATCGGTGGTAGGAGGAGTCGTTGCTGGTGGCGTTGCAGGCTGCATCGCGGGCGTTGCGTTAGCTGGCGAAGTAGAGGGTGGTGGAGTAGAAGGTGGTGGATTTGTCGCTGGTGGCATGGAAGCGGCAGGTTGCATCGGTGCTTCAGCTTGCATCGACGGATCGAGCATCATCGTAGCGTCGTTACCGCCGCCCGCCATGTTCTCGCCAGGCTTAGGAAGTCCAGATCCAGTTTTAGGAAGTCCAGAACCGGGTTGAGGCAAGCCAGATCCCGCTCTGGGCAGTCCGCTTGGCTTCGGAGTGTTGTTGGCGTTGGGTTCTGCGTTCTGCGCCGGTACTGCGGGCGGGTTCCCGGCTGCTAAGTTGCGCTGGTCATTGGACCGCTTCAACATCACCAGCAACACGCCCAAAACTGCCAAAAGCACGGTAAGCCCACCGCTGACCATCAACAAGAGCGATCGGTCTCGCTTCTTTCGAACCTTGGACGGAGGAACCGATCGAGCGTTTGATACTGCTGGTCTAGCCGCAGCAACAACTGGTGGTAGAGCCTGCGAGGAACCGCCAAATCCTAGGCTCTGAGTTTGCATGGTGTTCGTTGTGTTAGCTGGTCTTGCGGTCGTTGCCGAATCAAAATCAAACAGCGAGGATGACGAAGCAGCCGTTGCTGTGGAATGTGTGCCCGAAGTGGCCATCGTGTTCGAACCAAAGATGTCTTGCTGAACTTCGACCCCCAGTAGGCTTAAGAGCTTATGGAAGTCGCGGTCTAAATCCTCCATCGTGCGTTGGCCATCAGCATTCAACTCACTCGACTCGAGGAACGCAGATAGATCCAGCGGTGCAGAAGGATCGCCGCTTGGCAAAATTGTCTCCAACTCGGTTAGGTCCCAAGTTGGCTGCTGAATTAATGAAGCTGGCTGAGTCGCTTCAGCGAGCTGGGCTGTCTGGGCTGGTTGTGCTTTAGCACGAGTTGAACTCGATTCGGTTGATTGAGCCGCTGAAACAACCTTTTCAACCGATTGAGTAATGGCGCTGACTACGCTGGCGTTGGCTCGTTCCTTTTTCTTGTCAGCGCCGCTTACCTGCGCAGAGGTTGCAGCAGATTGCGCTGGTTGTGCCGCTTGATTCGCGCCAAAGACTTTATCCCACAACGAGTCGTACGCGGTTTTCTTTGCAGGATCGAGCAGATTTTGTTTGGCGATGGCAAACAGCTTTGCGGCAGCTTGAGCGGGTTCGCCGGGCTGCATCTTCTTGACTTGTTCAGCGTATAGTCGCAACGCTGATCGAATCGCTTGATCGTCATTCTCTTTGGGCGGTAGATTCAAGACCTCGTACAGGTTCGGAATCTTGGTTGGCCCTTTGGAGTTGCCTGTGGTCATGATTCAGCCTTGAGAGTCCGTCGAAAAGGTAAGCTCGGTACGATAATCTTAATTGAATCTTGCTGGCAGTCGAAGTTGTGCGAAAAGTGAACCCTTAGAGATTATCGCAGAAATCGCGGAAAAGTACTCTGACTGACACTCTTGTCGCTTCAAAAGGCTTAGCAAAAATTGCCGAACGACGCTGATCAGAACTCAGTACCTGAGCTGAGTACTAACCCTGAGGAGTTTCAGTTTAGGTCTAGCGAGCAAAGACACCTGCCCATCACGAGTAAAACTCGGTAACATTTCGCTTACGATTTTCGCTAACGATGATGCAAATTGGCGTCTTTCTGCTGACTAGTTTGGATGATTGGTCTGGCGGATTTGGAATGTCGACTTGCTTGCCCGAATCGTTCACTGGTCGAGCCTCGCTCCCGATGACGGATTTTTACTCGCCGAAAGGATGGAAGGTCAGTGGATCAATTTCCTCTTGGATCGCTTACCGTAGAGCAACAACGAGAGCTGCTTGTCAAGCTTCTTAAACGCCAAGCCGATGCGGCCAAGCGATTCCCGATGTCGGCTGGACAGCAAGGCTTGTGGCACGCCTTTCGTCGAAGTCCTCAGCTGACCGCCTTTAACGTCTTCTTGCCGACTCGCATTCGCGATCGATTCGACACAGCGGCTTTACAGAACTCGATCAACTTCATCGCTGGACGACATGCGGCTCTACGAACCACATTCACCGACGAAGGTGGCCAACTTAACCAAATCGTTCACGATCGGCTTGATCCCGAGTTTTCTGTCACGGAGATGTTGGGAGCCAGTGACGACGCAGTTCGACAACGTGTCATGTTGGAAACGCTAGTACCCTTTGATCTGGTCAAAGGTCCGTTGCTGCGCATCAGCGTATACAAGTTAGCCGACGACGATTGGGTAATTTTGGCTTTGACCCATCACATCATCGTCGATTTTTGGTCGTTGGTGCTGATCCTGAGCGAATTGCGTCAAAGCTACCCTCTATATGCGGCCGGACAAACACCTCAGTTTGCTGCTGCCCCCGATAACTACAGACAGTTTGTGCTGGATCAGACTCAACTGCTATCTGGTCCCACCGGTGATCGACTTGCCAAATTCTGGGGTGACAATCTGGAGAGCGTTCCACCGATCATCGAACTGCCTCTGGATAAGCCTCGACCAGCAGCATTTACCAATCGAGCCGATTGCGAGTCGATACGCTTTTCTCCTGGAGTGTCGCAACGCGTCGTGCAGCTAGCCAGTTCGTGTAAGGCCACGCCTTTTGCTGTGATGCATTCGGTGATGCAAGTTTTCTTGCACCGATACAGTCGTCAAGAAGATTTCTTTGTCGGCAGCCCCTTCGCCGGCAGGCTGCATCAGAAGTACGAGCAAACCGTCGGATTCTTCATCAACATGTTGCCGGTGAAGTCGAGTGTTCATGGTGATTTGACGTTCGCTCAATTGGTCCAACAAACATCCGGTCGACTGGTGGACACGCTGGAGCATGAGTCCTTTCCCATTGCAGAGATCGTTAGGCGAGCGAACATCGGTCGCGATCCAAGTCGCAGTCCATTGTTCCAAGTTAGCTGCACTTTCGAGCGAGCCCAGAAGCAAGAGGAGCTTGGGCGAGCGAGCTTTCTATTCCCTGATCAAAAGGTTGTCTTTCAATTCGGTGGACTGCATCAAGAGAGCTTCTACATTCCGCATCCAACATGCCACTACGATATGGAGTTCGTTTTTGAGCACTCTCCGAAAGGCTTGAATGCGATACTCATTTTCTGTCGCGATCTATTCAGCAGCGATTCTGTGAAGTTCATGGCCACGAACTTCGCAACTTTATTGGATAGCTTGCTCGACAATCCAAATCGAAGACTCGACCAAGTCCCATGGTCAACGTCGCCAATCGTTGCGACGCCTAAGCTAAACGATTCAAAGCCAACTTCAGACGCGAATCTAGCTGACTCGTCTAATCCGACGCACAAACGGAAGAGTGACACTGTTCATGGCTTGATCGCTCGTCAGGTATTTGAAACTCCTGGTGCACTAGCTTTGCGAACTTCAAGCGCTGAATCACTGAGCTATTCGACCATGCTTGCTGCAGCCTATTCGTTGTCCAAGCAATTGCGAGAGGCAGGCGTTCAGGCTGAATCATTAGTTCCAGTATGCTGTCGGCGCGGCGATCTTGCGTTCGTGGGTATGTTAGCTGTCCAAATCGCTGGTGCGGCTGCTGTTCCTGTGGATCTTTCACAACCTTCAATCGAGCTCAAGCAATTGGTCGAGCAGACGCAGACGCGTTGGATCGTGACTGACGGAGTTAGCGAGTTCTCGAAGTTGAGTGGACCGGCGTTAAAACAGTTTGACCTTTTGCAACTGGTCAACGAGATAGGCAATAAAGTTGGAGTGGACATAGAAAGCGAGTTCACTAGTTCCGCTCAGTTGGAATCGCTAGCGCGAGTAGATTCGAAGCAGCTTGCTTACATGATCTACACGTCGGGATCGACTGGTGTTCCAAAGGGAGTTTTGATTGAACACTCTGCCATCTGCAATACGTTGCATTGGAGAAGTCGAGTGCTTCCAGTAACCTCCGACGATCGCGTTTTGATGTTGCTTTCACATCAGTTCGACGCTGCGCTGGGGATCGGCTGGAGTTGTCTCGCTCAAGGTGCATCGATCGTTTGGCCCACCGACGAGGCAAAGCGTGATCCAGCGAAGTTGATTGAGCTGATCCAGCAAGAGAGAATCACAGTACTGCCTGCCGTTCCGAGCCTATTACGCGTCCTTGCTGCGAATCCTCTGTTGTCGCGCTGCGAAAGTTTGAGAATGATCTGGACGGGTGGCGAGTCTGTGTCTGCGGAACTGCCCGAGCAGATTCGCTCGCAGATTCAGATCGAGTTTTGGAATTTGTATGGACCAACAGAAGCGGCCGTTGAAGCTACAGCGATCGATATTACCGACCATTCGCCAGGCGATAATATGACGATTGGATTTCCGATCGATGGTGCTGAAGTGATTGCCCTTGATGCCAACCATCATCCTGTTCCTGTCACGGTTCCCGGAGAACTGGCGATTGGCGGCGCGGGACTAGCGCGAGGTTACTTCGGGGACAAAGAACTGTCTTCGAGGAAGTTCATTCAGGACCCGCGGAACCCGAGTGAGCGGCTTTATTTGTCAGGGGACTTAGGTCGAGTACTAGCCGATGGCCGGATCGAATTCTTCGGACGTGACGATCATCAAATCAAACTGCGAGGCTATCGAATTGAGCTGGGTGAAATTGAATCAACGCTCCAGTCTCATCCGCAAGTCGATCGAGCGGCGGTGATTGTTGATCAACCAGGATTGCCCTCAGCTCAGTTGATCGCCTTTGTAAGTGGCAATGGTCAGTCAGCAGTCGACATTGAATCGCTGAGAAACTATCTGGCTCAACGTTTAGCTCATTACAAGATTCCGGCCGCGATCGTTTGCATGGAACGATTGCCGCAAACCAGCAGCGGTAAAGTTGATCGAAAGAGATTGCCAGCTCAAATACCACAACAAGCTTGGCTAACAAACATCGTCGCGCCAAGGAATTCGCTGGAGAAATTCTTGGCGGAAGCTTGGTGTGCAGAGTTGAAATTGCCAAGTATCGGAATCCATCAGAACTTTTTTGAAGTCGGTGGCAGTTCTCTTCAAGCGGCCATGTTGACGACACAGTTGAGCAAACTGTTGCAGATTCACGTTCCTACGGCGCTCCTCTTCGACTTGGCGGATATTGCACAGTTAGCCGAACGATTGGCAGTCTTGCATCCACAAGCTCTTACGGCTCGATTCGGTCAAGAATGCATCTCGTTCTACGAGCAAGTCGAAAAAAGCGGTGATAGTAGGTATCATCCACTTTTGGCTGCACTCAAGCCAACGGGCGACGACACGCCAATCTTCATGGTGCATCCGCCCGGTGGAATTGTCGTGTGTTACCGTGAGCTTTCTCGATACCTTCCGACAACACAACCGTTGTGGGCCCTGCGGTCCAGAGGTCTTCATGGTGCTGAAAAACTGCCCGAGACGATTGAAGAGATGGCCGCAGACTATCTTTCGGCACTAAAGAGTGTGCAGCCCAATGGGCCCTACATTGTCGGTGGCTGGTCTTTGGGTGGTTTGGTCGCTTACGAAATGGCCAAGCAACTGCTGGACAACGGCGAGCAGCTAGAGCGACTGGTCTTTCTGGACACAACCATACCCGAAGGAGCGGCCGATTGCGTACCTTTGGATGAACAGGTGAATGTTGGATTGGAGTATGGTATCGAGCTAACGCTGGATCAACTGGGTGATCTATCTCCAGAGGAACAGTTGCCATTGTTGCACGACCATGCTGACAAGTTAGGGATCTTGGCCGCGCAATCAGCTCCGGAGGTGATCGAACGAGTCCTGAGCGATTTGCAAAGTCTTTTCCATCACCACGTAACGCTTTCGCGGAAGTATCGCCTCAAGCCGTTGAAGACCAAGTTGTTACTGTTACGACCAGAAGAGGTTCCATTTGACCTAAAGGTTACTGAAGATCGCGGATGGAGGCACTTGATATCTGACGTGGAGGTTCGTTTTGTTCCCGGACATCACCACAGCATGGTTCAAGCTCCACATGTCAAGCGAATGGCCGATGTGATTGGGCAGTGTTTGAGAAGTGGACGCAGCGGTTGAACGACAGTAAGAAGTGTAGCCGGGCCCATGCGTTCCTTCGTGATATTCGTGGTGAGTTACTTGTACGTTAAGCTCACTTGGTGCAATTGCAAAGTCGTCTCGACGGTTTCTGTGACTGTGTGTTTTGATGTCAGTGAGAATGTTGAGGTCCGGATAGAGACAGGAAAATTGCTGACAGGAAAATAGAGGACAGAAAATTGTTCGCTGAGTAGCCAAAGCTGATCGTTATGTTGCGCGATCGTCTATCTCCTAGACGCTGCATAAAGGACTAAGCAAATCGGAATTCGCAACCGGACTTTATTTCGGGTTGTTCAAGTTTTGTGGTTCTCGATGAGTTTTTCCGATCGACTTGATCAGCGAGTCTAACTGAGTTGCATCGATCGAGCCCGACTTGAGTTGGTGAAGCGTTTGGATCTTACTGCGAACGTAGCCCACGATGATATCGTTGCTTTGGTCGAAGCCGATTGAATCGCGCCAGAATCGATTCACGGCAATGCCGATGTCTAAACTTGCTAGCTGCATCTTGTCTGACTTCTTTTTGAGCTGCTTCTTCAGATCCGCCATTTCCTCAGCTGTGTAGTATAGCTCTGGACTAAATTGTTCAGGCTTACCCTCACTGGCAACGCCTTTAGGTAGGGTTACGGTTATGAACACTGGCATCTCAGCGAACTTAGCAATGGTTTCAAGGCTCTGGTAGAGTTGACTATCTAGTTCGCTGAATTCCTTGACGTAGACCACAAGGGAGGGTCGATCCGGATTTTGCATGGCAACATACCCTCGCTTTGCCGACGTTTCGGCGATCGGAGCGGTCACGCATACAGGAGGAAAACTTCCGATGGCAATGGGCTTAACGAACATCTTCCCGTAAGTACGAGAATCTTCGATCCCTTGTGCCTGGATCGATCGGCTTGAAATAAGAACTGCAAGAGCGAAAACGAGGATTGCAAGTAGTCGTAGCATGATGGTCTCTCATCTTTGGTGGATTCGATGATTTGGGGCAGTTTGCGATAAACTCAACTGTCTATTCAGGAGTGAGTTGCTACGAGGATGCTATAATCGTTTGATTCATGCTATGTCCGAACGAACTAGCAAAACGATTAGTCGAGCTAACCTTGCCGAAATGAGCATTGAGAGCTTTCGAAAGGATACTAGAGTGAAACTAGTACAGCAATATTGCATCGCCTGGGTTGTTACAATCGCGTTATCATCGAGTTTGTTGAGCCAACAACCGGTTAAGCCTACTGAAACACGCGGCATAGGTCCGAAAACGATCGACTTTCCAATTGAGAATGGATCGATCGATGGTGAACAGTTTTATCAGCGTGTCGTATCGCAATTGCATTGGACGACGGAGCTCACGAGCAAGTTGGCTACGGAGATCGTTAAGTCTGAGGAATTATTGGTTCAGACTCGGGTTCCGCTTAGTTCACTTGAGATTCTCTGCAACTTCTGGCCTGATGCATTCCAAATCGTGTCGCCTAAGGCTTTGTCTCCAACTGGGCAAGGCGAAGGTGTTTTTCGCGCTGACATGACGGAACTTGAGAAAAACTGGAGCACGCAGAAGTTGAGTTTGCGGCAATGGTTGGCGTCGCGAAATCGCATGCCTCTCTACGAAGTTTGTGGTACTACTGGGTTTAACGGGAAGGCCGAGCAAAAGCAGTTGGTTGTCGTCTTGCCCGGTTTGCACGGTGGTGAGCAATCAGCGATCGAATTTGCCAAGGCGATTCATGGACGAACAGGAATCGCCGCTTGTGCCTTTCGGTATCCCAATGACGCCCCGCTATCTGAATCGTCTGAGTATTTGTTTGAGGTTTTGCGGCAATTGAATACGCAAGTTCCAACTCGGCGAATCGTTGTTGTGACGCACAGCATGGGAGGCTTGGTGGCTCGATATGTTATCGAGCAAATGGCGGCCAAAGATCCTAAATGTCTTGGTGTCGCTCAGTTCGTAGCGATCTGTCCACCCAATCAAGGTTCAATTTTTGCCGAGTACGCGGGTGTATTGGAAGGTGCGGATTTCATTCAACGCTTAATGCAGGCGAGTTCGGGAAGAAAACTGTTGGCTTCGGTATTAGATGGCTTCAACGAGGCGCCTAAGGATCTCGTACCTGGCTCTGAATTCCTCTCCAAACTAAACGATGGCTCAAGGCACACCGCCGTTCAGTACTCAATTATTGCCGGTGACGCGGGGATGATTGATCCAGGTCTTAGCCAGCTTGGCAGTGATTTGCTGGCTCGACTTGCCAGTCGTGCGCCAAGAACCAAGTCGCTTCAAGAAAGGGCTGACAAGTTGTTGAACTCGGCTGAGTTTCAAAAGGGCAGCGGCGACGGAGTGGTGACCCTTCAATCGGTCAAGCTGGATGGTGTGAAGGACGTTCAAGTCCTGCCTGTGAATCATTTGGATTGGTCTGAACTTAATAGTCCCGAAGGTGCCAAGATACTTCAAGCAGTTGTGGAACGTATAGGCATTACGATGTAGTTTGCCTATAGAACGAGGCCTGATAGCAGAGATAGCTCACAAGTAGGTCTCTTTCTTAAGCGTCTTCGAGAAAAAGGCGGACGAGTGTTGATACAGGACGGCTCAGAACAAACAACTAAGACTAGGGGCGGATTCCGACTCGCATTGTGGTTGATCCTGATGCTTGTCGGTGGACTTTTAGCGATTGCTGGCGTAGCTTCATCGTCGCCACTACTTTTGAAGGCAAGTGGAGTTACTCTATTCGCCGCTTTTGCCGTTGGACTATTTCTCAACGAGCTTGCTGGCTACCGCTTTACGTTTTGGATTCTTCTCGCCAATATAATTTCCCTACTTCAGCCGCAATGGTTTATTTCGATCCATGGATTCAGTCTGACCAATTCTTGGCTGTTGCTAATGGTCATTCAACTGATCATGTTTGGCATGGGAACTCAGATGAGTTTTCGCGACTTTGCACAGGTTGCGAAAATGCCTCACGGCGTTGTGGTTGGACTTTGCTGCCAGTTCTTAATCATGCCTTTGATAGGATTTGCATTGGCTAAGTTGTTTGGGTTTCCAGCAGAGATAGGTGCTGGTGTCATCTTGATCGGATGTTGTTCTTGCGGCCTTGCTTCGAACGTTTTGACCTTTCTTGCAAAGGGCAACTTGGCGCTTTCTGTTTCGATAACCGCAATCTCGACCCTCATAGCTCCTATCATGACTCCCTTGTGGATGAAGATTCTGGCAGGTTCAATGGTCTACATTGATCCAGCGAAAATGTCTTTAAACATCATCAAGATGGTTCTCGTTCCCATCATCGCCGCATTTGTGCACGATTGGTTAACTAACTACGGTAGGTCGGTAGTCCGATCCGTGTACATCGCCGCAGCCGTGAGTGTTGTGTGGCTGGTTTTTCTAATGTCGGGAGGTTGGAGTTGGCTTCAATCAATTACTCTGACTGACGGACTTGTAATTAAGCTCCTGGGATTGCCGGGCTATTTTGCTGTGGCTGTGTGCTTTGGACTGATCTACCACTATCTCACAAAGCGCTATCCGCAGATCGAAAAATGGATGCCCAAAGTCAGCATGGCAGGGATCGTTTACTTTACACTTGTGTCTACTGCGGAAGGACGCGATCACTTGTTGGAGGTTGGGTTATTGCTGTTGTTTGCTGCTTTTCTTCATAACACTCTCGGGTATTTACTGGGCTACTGGGGAAGTCGGATGCTTGGGATGAACCGGAGAGATGCAAGAACTATTGCCATTGAAGTCGGCACGCAAAATGGCTCGATGGGGATTGGAATCGCGACAGAAATGAAGAAGTTGGCAACTCTCGGATTAGCGTCCATCATCTTCGCGCCGTTGATGAACGTGACTGGCTCTATCCTCGCAAACTACTGGCGGAAGAGTGAATTGGAAGAGTCGACTTAACAGGCTTGTCAGGTTGAGTGGCCCCATAGACGTGAATTGGAGAAAGGAAGGGGATGAGTTGCTCTCTGTGAGAGTCACATGAAGATCTGTTAGCCATGGCTCGAAATGCAGCATTCCTTTCTCTTCGTTTATAATCCAAGGTCATTCTGAACCATTGTCGACATGAGGTAGAACCATGACGGACTATGATGTTCCCTGGAAAGAGGTCTTGGATGCTTACTTGAATGACTTCTTGCAATTGTGTTTGCCAGAAATTCATGATGGAATCGACTGGACGAGCCCAATCGAGAACCACGAACAAGAACTGCCGCAGTTGTTTCCAAACAGTCATGCGTCAGGTCGCGTCGCTGATAAGTTGTTCCGAGCTAAATTCAAAACGAGCAAACAGCCGACTTGGTTCATGATTCACACTGAGGTTCAAGTGACTAGACAAGCGGAGTTTGCTCAGCGAATGTTCACTTGCTATTATCGTATTCTCGACAGGTTCCGGAGCCGGTGGTGTGCATTGGCATTTTGGGAGATAGTTCTAAGTCGTGGAGACCTGATACCTGGGAAGTCGACGTACTTGGGTGCCAGTTACGATTTGTCTACCCTGTTGTGAAGCTACAGGACTTCACCGCGAGTATTGAGAGTTTGCAGGATTCTACCAATCCATTTGCAACAGTAATCGCCTCGCACTTGCGAGCTCAGATTTCCAGTGGAAGGCCGGAGGACCGCTATCGCTTCAAGGTAGATTTGGTGCGGAGTTTATACGAGAAGCAATGGCAGGCCGAACAGGTTAGGAGATTGTTTCGATTTATCGACTGGGTCATGGACTTGCCTTCGCCGTTGGAGCTACAATTTAGGGACACTCTAATGCAAATTGAATCGGAGAAACACATGCCTTACCTAACTTCAATCGAACGACTTGCTAAGGATGAGGGCAAAATCGAGGGCAAAATCGAGGGTAAGATTGAGGGCAAGATTCAGTTGTTGCAAGATCTCCTGGGGTTGCCGGTAATGTCTGATTCTGTACTAGAGGGCATGACCACTCAACAACTGGAGTCTCTGTACACAGATTTACGTCAGCGCGTTGACTCTAGGTAACAACCGTCAACTCTGACGAATGTGTCAGGTTCAATCCTTGCAAACTAATTGGATGGATCTGAATGGCAGGATCGACAGTTGTAGAACGTAAAGCCAATCAATTGGGCAATTCCCGCGAGCCACGCTACGGTCGATAGGTTCAAGTAGATCGCGTGTGTACCATAAAACGATTCGCCCTTGGTTTCGTTGATTTGAAACGTCGTGCCAGTCATCATGGCGTCGAGGCGCACCCGAATCAGTAACAGGCCGATCAATGCCGCAGCGCTTATAAAGACAGAAAGAGCTAGTAGGTTTAGCCACCGCATTTTGCGGTTGGATTTGCGGTATTGTGTCACAATTTCCCAAGTTGCCACCACTAGGAACGCTCCATGCAAGGCGTTGATTCCATGAGTTACTTTTTGCGTCACGAAGCCAAACTGGACTGTGTCTGGAAGAATGCTGTTTGCGACTGGAACAACTAAGGCCGCGTAAAAGGTAAATCCACCAAACCAAAGGGCGAAGGTTGTCAACCAGAGCATTTGCCGTAGAGAGTTCATAGATCCAACCACCGTCTCAAAATATTGAATCGTATTCCTGAGGGATTCATCATCGATTCGCCAATAGCTCAAAACGTGATTGCGCCGCGCATCCATCCTCGAACAAGCAAGTAGACAATCAGTGTTGATAGTGTAATCAACGCGATGCGTGATAATCCGCTTCTGCGCTTGGCCATCCAAATCGTTCCTGCCATCAAAATCAAGGTAGGGCCGATGTCTCCCCATGGAACCAGTGCGAAAACGAAGCCTCGATCTGAGAATGGCCAGAATGGCAACACGTGCCAATCGCTTAACCCTGATCCTCCGCTGACGACCATGTCGCAGGGGAGGTGTGCTGTTTGCGCGACAAAAGCTGTTGAAAAGAACAATGTAAGAATCCAAGGACTTTGCCCTCCAACTACCGTTGCTGGAGCCCCGTTTGCGGACTCGGGTGTCGCAAACTTAAGAATCAACAATCGCGTCAGTCGATTTATCCAACCCCAGTAAGCCTCGGAGCAAGCTAACATTGCGGACGTCAAAACGATTGCCAAAAAGTTGTGGAATAGCACGCGATGAAGTTGTTCGAATCGCTGCATGTCGATCAACATCGGCAATCCATCCAGGTCAGGTACATTGGAAGCAAGTGCTGCCAAGCCAACCAATGGCCAACCTGACCAACGGTGACAGCCAGCCGCTATTGCCAAGTGAATCCCCACCAAAGTGTGCTCGGGTGTTGTCATTATGGACGCGTTTCGTTGAATGTACTTGAGGCAATGTTCGGTTCCACCGATTTTGCTGAACCGCTCTAGTTCAACAGTGCTAAATGCCTTCTCGCTGCCACTAAGAGAGTTTCTAGCATCTTCATCATTTGCGACGAAGAGTGTTCAAGCTTCTCACAGCAAAATTCCTGAACTTCTAGGTTCCTGATGGTTAGGGTTCGAACCGCGGACGGAACTACTATGGTGAGAATGGACTCTCTGATAACTTTCAGAGTGGCGATGTTGAGGATAAGATTGTGTCGAGCGAAGTTGAACTCCTCCAGTCATTTCGATAGGCCAACTTGAAAGAAAACAACGTGAGTAAACTGTCCATCGCCTCGATCGTTCTAGCAGCAATTCTTGTAAGTAGTGTTGCCGCGCCAGAAGCTAGCGGACAAATTGGCTTTCAGCCGCGACACGGCGATGAAATTATGGTCTGTGGTCAGTTCTACCGAATCGGGACTCCTGTCAAACTATGGATGGATCCACAAGGCTTCGACGCTTATCGCACTCAGAGACTCTTCTCGACTTTTGAGACTCGCAAGTGGAAGGAGACAGTCGAAGAGATGAAGGCGGGCAAGATCGATTTTGTCTCGAAGCCTCAAGAGCTTAATCCCGATCGCTTTGGGCTTCGTTACGAGAGCACGCCAGGCTCGTTGACGCCCGAGCAACTCGAACAAGTACGTGGCGGTGGCTGGACGTTACCGCTGTTGCAAGAAAAGGTCGATCAGTTTGTGCTGCACTTTGACGCTTGCGGTACAAGCACTCAGTGTTTCTATATCTTGCATGATCGACGCGGACTTAGCGTCCACTTCTTGCTGGACGCAGATGGAACGATCTATCAGACACTGGATCTTAAGGAGCGTGCTTGGCATGCGACCAAGAGTAACGATCGTAGCGTCGGAATTGAAATTGCCAGTATCGGCTGCTATTCGCCGGCCAATGCTGAGAAGACGTTCGCCGAGTGGTACAAAAAGAGTCCAGAGGGAGAAATTGGTTTAATCTTTCCATCGTTTGTTCGAGGCAGTGATCGATTCGCAGGCAAGAAGCTCTCGCCGCGACGACCGCAACCTGTCGAGGGAAAGATTCATGATCGTAGTTACGTTCAGTATGACTTCACCCAAGCACAATACGATGCTTTGGTGAAGCTCACTGCGGGCCTCTGCGATATCTTCCCAAGGATTAAGAGCGATGCTCCCAGATCATCCGAAGGAACAGTGCTCAATCGCCTGCTGACGGATGACGAATGGACCAAGTTTGGTGGCGTTTTGGGCCATTATCACATCCAGCTCAACAAGTCCGATCCCGGTCCTGCGATGGACTGGGAATACTATCTCAGCGAAACCAAAAAGCAGTTGGAGCGAATTCAGTCGCAATAGGCGATTAACTACACCTACTACAGCCACGCTCGTTTAGGGAAATTCGATACTCAGTCCAGCCTAATGTCCGTGGTCGTGCGAATGATGATCATGCGACTGATGATCGTGTGAGTGATGGTCGTGACTATGATGGTCGTGACTATGGTGGTCATGGCTGTGATGATCATGCGAATGATGGTCGTGGCTGTGATGGTCGGACCCGATTGCAGCGTCGTGGGCAATCAGCGAATCGCTTGACTCGCCAATCATGACGCGAAGCAAGTTGGCTTGCGTTGGGAAATCCTTGTGGCCGGCTCCGTATCCGATGCAGCTTAACTTCATCGCTGGTAACGGACCAAAGTCATCAACCAGACTCGCAAGGATTGCGGCACCGGTGGGAGTTGTCAGTTCAGCTTCGATCTTCGAGCTGCGAATGGGAATTCCCTTTAGCAGTTCTGCCGTCGCTGGAGCGGGCACGCTGACGGTTCCGTGAGCGATGGTCACGAAGCCCGTGCCAGTTGGTGTTGGTGAAGCAAAAAGACGTTCGATTCCAAGTTGGCTTATCGCAACCGCCACACCAACAATATCGACGATTGAATCGATTGCACCAACTTCATGAAAATGAACTTCCTCTAGCGGCATCCCGTGTACGCGAGCTTCCGCTTGACCCAGCTTGCGAAAAATGCGTAGGGCAAGATCACGTTCTCGGTCGTTGAGTTTGCTCGAATCAATCAGACGCTCAATCTGTTGAAGATTGCGATGCTCGTGTTCGGCTGGATGCTTGATGTCTAACCGTAGTGCGCGGAAGCCACCGCGATGAGTCTCTGAAAACTGCAGTTCGATTCCGGGGACACCCAGCGAATCGATCTGCTTCTGAAGGTACTCTTGGCTTGCACCAGCGTCGACCAATGCGGCTAACGTCATATCGCCAGCGATGCCGCTGGCTGTGTCCAAATAAGAAATTTTCATTAGCGAGACTAACTAGTGTTGGCGGTTAAGACGAAGCACCCTTGCGCAGCGCCTTGGTTTTGCCAAGCTCTTCATCGACGATGGCTTGGTGCAAGTATTGGATGTAGGCGGTGATCAAATGGTCGGTAAGATGATCGACCTTCCATTTTCGCAACGATATGAAAAAACCTAGCCAACGATCGCGAAAGATTCTCCATTTGGAATAATTGCGAACTTTGCCGTAGGCGTCCAAGTAGAGTTCGCGTCCGGAGTGACTGTATCCCAGCCAGCGTGGAGGGATGCGAGTAACGATGTCGTTGTTGTTCACCCAACGATAGTGATTCATCTTAACGAAGTTGATGTAGCGACGATTGCCAACGCGGGGACTACCGTATGTGAACAGGGCTTCTGGATTGGAGGGTATCGGCGAGAGAATGCAGCGTCCAGCGCTGATGGTCGCCATGGCTCCACCCAACGAGTGACCGGTGAACCAAAGCGGCTTGGTGTTCTCTTTGAGCGCGTTTTCCACTGGCTCCCAAAGTTCATCGACTTCGCGCTTGAACCCACGATGGACTTTGCCTACGGTATCGGCAACGACCATTACAGCATCGACATCCGCCTTGATATCGTCGATTTCATCGGGCTCGGTTCCGCGGAACACAACGATGCAATCGTAGGCGGTACTAAAAACGTATGCCTGGCCATTGCCGCGCTCAATGAAGTTGAAATCCTGGAGGCCAAACGCTGTCACCGCATTAGCGATTTCCGCAGGATCGAAATAGGCGAGCTGCGAAAGTTGCGCGAAAAGCAAGCTTTGACGCAACAATGAAAGCTCCGCAATCGCTCCATGCAGAGGGTTACTGACTGAAAGGATCAAATGATCCAGCTCGGCTTTTTTCAGTTCGGCGAGCTTTTCTTTTTCTTGATCAATCGATTCAGCAGTGCTCACGTCAGTCCTCCTACGTGAAGCCAAGGAACTTAAGGGCGTTCGCTCATCGGTACTATCTCACGGATGGTAGGACCCGTGTAAATCTGTCGAGGCCGACCGATCTTGGTGGCCGACGACTGGTGCATTTCAACCCAGTGAGCGATCCAGCCGGGCAAGCGGCCGATTGCAAATAGAACCGTGAACATTTGTGTCGGAAGTCCCATCGCTCGATAGATGATTCCCGAATAGAAATCGACGTTCGGGTAGAGCTTGCGTTCTTTGAAGTAATCGTCGTTGAGTGCCACGTCTTGAAGTTCTTGAGCGACTTCGAATAGTGGTTCCTTCAAGTTCAGTCGCTTGAGCAGTTTGTCAGCGGCCGCCTTGATAATCGTCGCGCGGGGATCAAAGTTCTTGTAGACTCGGTGACCAAAGCCCATCAAGCGGAAGCCATCGGATTTGTCCTTGGCCTTTTGGACATACTTTTTCACGTTGCCACCATCGGCGACGATTTCGTTCAGCATGTTGATACAAGCTTCGTTAGCACCACCGTGTAGTGGTCCCCAGAGTGCACAAATGCCTGCGGAAATTGAAGCGAACAGATTTGCATTGGACGAACCAACCATGCGGACGGTTGACGTGCTACAGTTCTGTTCGTGATCCGCATGACAAATCAGCAGTAGGTTGAGAGCTTCAACGAAAACTGGATCCGGCTCATAGGACTCTGTTGGCACAGCAAACATCATCTGCAAGAAATTCTCGCAGTACGAAAGCTCGTTGCATGGATAGTTGAACGGTTGACCGATCGATTTCTTGTAACTGTAAGCTGCGATCGTCGGCAACTTGGCCATCAAACGATGAATGGAGATCTTTTGTTGTTCAGGGTCGCGAGGATCCAACGAGTCTTGATAGAAGGTTGAAAGGGCGCCGACTACCGAGGATAGGATAGCCATGGGGTGAGCGTCGCGAGGAAAGCCGTTGTAGAACGACTTCATGTCCTCGTGCAACATTGTGTGCTGGCGGATCGACTCACGGAACTCTTCCAACTCTTGCGAATTGGGCAGCTTGCCGTAGATCAGTAGGTACGATGTTTCGACAAAGTCGCAATGAGCGGCGATCTCTTCGATGGGATAGCCACGGTAACGAAGAATCCCTTGCTCGCCATCCAGATAGGTGATCGAACTAGTCGTGCTACCGGTGTTCATGTAGCCATCGTCGAGCGTAATGTAGCCTGTGCTACCGCGAAGCGATGCAATATTGATAGCCTTCTCATCTTCGGTTCCCACAATCACCGGCAGTTCCACTTCTTTCCCATCGACAATGAGACGAGCCGACTTTGCAGTTGTTGAAGAGGTGGGTTTACTAACGGCTGACATTCAGCAACTCCGATGTTTGACCAAATTGAGGAAAGTCTAAGCAGAACCCGCGCACTACATGGTAGGTACGAAATGCAGCGAGCGATTGGGAAGAAAACGGGACTCACTGCCTCGCATTTGAGAAGTAGGCAGTTTAACCTCTTGCGAGCAGTAGGACAATTCGCCGTCCGTAATTTGCCCAATCGGAATAAAACTGTGGTTTCTGCAGTCAAGAAATCCGATTTGCCGCGATTCTGCGAACCGTTTCCACCGTCGTAGGAACTTTCCTAAAACGTTGGTTGAGTGGCAATCTGCAATCGTCCTGACTTACCAATTTGATAGAGGATTGGGAACTAGGAAGGCGTGTTGGAAGTACATCACATACGCCCCCTGCCCTGCAATCAATTGCGCTACAAACAGCGCTCCAACGTAGATACCCACCGGGACCAATGCCAAAACGTTAGCCGGGTATCTTACCCACCATGAACGACGCTTAAGCTGCCTTTCCTGACGCATTTCGGCATAGCCCACGGCCCAACCGAGGACCAGTTTGGTGGGTAGCATCAGTAAGGCGAATATTAGGCTAGGTGCCCACATCAGTTCGGCCGGCGGATTCTCGATGCGGAGCAGATAGAGCGGAATGGCCAAAGCGCTTAGCAATAGAAGCGCGAAAAGGTGAGCCCAGGGTGCAAAACGATAGTTTTGTCGAACCTGCTGAACTGCCAGAAACGAGCTCATCGATCCCGTCTTGGCAAACAACATTTGCAAGAAGGGTAGGTAGAACATCACCCAGGCCATCAAGAGCGATCCGATTAAACCAATCAGCGGCGCGATACCGGCGGGCGCTCGTTGACCAATAATCATCATCGATACCGGAATGACCAACCAAAGCAACGCCCCGACCGTCGCTCGAGCTCCCAGCCACCAAAGTTTGGGAAGTTGCAGAGAGTCAACGAACTCGTAAAGACTGTCGCTGGCCTTGCTCCAAGTACTGGGCCGCCAAACTCTTGCAAGGAACTTGAATGGAGCTGGCCAGATCAAATGCCACCAGCGACCGCCGCGGAGAGCTGCCCAACCGATATGCACCAACCATGCGACGGTTATAGCGAGAGCTCCCAGCTGCCAACGAGCTGCCATGGGCGAACCAGGCTCAAGTACTTTGGCTGTCTCCGCCAAATCGTCTACAAACAGAACCGGCAAGAACAGTAGGGAAGCTATTAATACGAATACGCCCAGCTTGCCCGCTAAGCGGTGCCCAGGCAAACATTGCCGCCACGGACGTTGCTGAGCCAACCGACTGCCGGCCATCAACAAATAGCCTAGGCTCACGAACTGAACTATGGGAATCGCGGACAGAACTGCAAGGAAAACCAGCAGGCTCAATACGTCGAGCGACCGAGCGGCAAGGTAAAACGGAAATCGTAGCAGCGTTGACAACCAACTTCGCTTTTTCGGTTGTGTGACGCTTGCAGGATTTGCGGAAGTAGTCGGCGCAGTGATTACGGGCGGCAACGCGGAAATATCCGAAGCGGAATTTGCAACAGAAAACTGGCCATCGGAGTAATTCCTTGAACTCTCAGTCTCCGCCGTCCAGTTTCGTGTTGTGATCATCGGGGGCTGGCCGGACGTTTGCCGAACATTTGAATCGTCGTAATTCTCATCGACTAATTCAGCATCGGGCAGTTCAGTATCTTGAACGCGCAGTTCATCAATTCGAGGTGGCTCAAGAGGAGGAAAGGTCGCAGCGGCCACCGGTGAAAGCAGGGAGTTTATGGATGAATTAGGTAGCGGACGCGTGGACGCTACCACTGGCGGCTCGTTGTGGGGTGAAAGGCGATTGCTCGTAGACTCACGAACTGGTGGCAAGCTGCTCAACCGATCGGAATTCATGAAATCACCTCGCTGAAATCCTGCCTCTAATACCTCGAACCGTTTCGAGGCGAGTTTTGTTTTACCCGCAGCCCGCTCTCGCCAAATCTCTCAGAAAACCGCCTTCACGCTGCGCGACAACCCGAGTTTAATCGCAAACAGTTGGACGCGCTGATAGCGCAATGGAACCATTTCGTTGTCTGAGGGCAAAATCTTGCCGACTTAGTCCAATTTTATCCAGATTCGATACAAAACCATGGCCGACGGAGCCCTACTGAATTTCCCGCAGGCCGTGTATGATAGGCCCCCTAAAGCTTCCAGACGACTGGTTGCGAACTATAGACAGTCACGAAATAAGGGTTTTGTTGAATGCACTTCTCGTTCACAGGTAAGACGGCACTTGTAACCGGTTCATCCAAAGGAATCGGTCGCGCTGTTGCTATTGAACTAGCACGCGGCGGAGCCAATGTCACCGTCAATTACAGCTCCAGCAAAGCTGACGCAGAAGATGTTGCAGCCGAAATCGAAAAGGTTGGCGGGAAAGCGCTTGTAGTTGGATGCGACGTTTCCGATCAAGCTGCTGTAGAAGATATGGTGGCTCAGACCGTTGCGAAGTTCGGCGGTCTGGACATTTTCGTTTCGAACGCGGTCTACAGCGACCGACAATTGATGATCGACGCAGACATGAAGGGCTTTCGTCGCACAGTTGACGTATCGATGTGGGGAGCCTTCTACGGCCTTCGCGCTTCATCGCAACAAATGGTCAAGCAGGGCCGCGGCGGAGCGATCACCGTTATCAGCTCGCCACACGCGGTCATTCCTTTCCCAACCGCGATGGCCTACAACATGTGTAAAGCAGCGATTGACCACATGGCCAGAACGGCTGCTATCGAACTTGTAAAGCATGACATTCGCGTCAATGTCTTCCATCCTGGCTGGATCGACACACCTGGCGAGCGTAAGTTCTTCTCAGAAGATCAGTTGATCGAAGGTGGCAAGTCGATGCCTCTGGGGCGTCTCGGCACACCTGAAGAGATGGCCTTTGGAATCGCTTTCACGCTAAGCAATGAAGGCTCGTACATGACTGGTTCCACCATGACCATGGACGGTGGCGTTCAGTTGCCTTGGTGGTCCAAGCGAACCGAAGGTGGACAATAGTCTCGACGATTGTCTCGACTTAACCGCTTTTCGTATTCATCGATGTCCAATGCATCCAACACAAAACAAAAGCCTCGTACAGTTTCAATTGTGCGAGGCTTTGTCGTTTACGTCCGTGATTATGACAACTTAACGCGTTGATCAACTGTTTTATCCTGAATCTTAAGACCACTGCTAGTCAGCTCCATCTCATCAACTCATCTACTCAATTCCATGAAACGACTGTGCGTTCACACGATCACGACCAAACCACTGAGCATTGAACAATGCATTGAGCAATTCGCTCAGCGGCAGATTCGAGGCATTACGGTTTGGCGACAAGCCATCGAAGGTAAAGACTTGTCGCATGTTCGTCGACAAATCTCTGAGTCGGGGTTAGAAATTGTGAGCTTATGCCGAGGCGGCTTCTTTCCTGCTGTCAGTACTGACGCCAGGCAAAAGGCGATCGAGGATAATTTGCGAGCCATCGATCAGGCCGCTGCGATTGGTGCACCATTGATTGTGTTGGTCTGCGGAGCTGTCCCTGGCATGCGTCTATCGGAAGCCAGAAAACAGATCGCCGATGGAATCGCGGCAGTACTTCCGGCCGCAGAACAGGCAGGAGTGAAGTTAGCCATTGAGCCGCTTCATCCCTTATACGCTGACGATCGAAGTGCCGTGAATACGATGGCTCAAGCAAATCAAATCTGTGACCTACTTGGCTCACCAGCATCGCTTGGCATCGCTGTGGACGTCTATCACGTATGGTGGGACGATCAGCTCCAACAACAGATCGAACTCACGGGGCGAACCAACCGACTGTTCGCGTTTCACATCTGCGATTGGTTGACTCCCACAACAGACCTGCTGAACGATCGTGGCCTGATGGGTGACGGTTGCATCGACATTCGGCAGATCAGCGACTGGGTCGATGCGACGGGGTTCAACGGCTATCGTGAAGTCGAGATTTTTTCCAATCGTTGGTGGAGCCAAGATCAGCACGACTTCCTTGACCGCATCGTTTCAAGTTACCAAGATCTCTATCGTTAGTCTTTAAGCAACGGAAATTTGCGATGAACCCAAGTATTGACCCTTCTCAACGACCAGCCGCCGACGAGTATTTCGAGTACTACAACACCTACATTAAGTTGGTCCCCGATGGGCAGTGCATGACTTTGCTTGATTCTCAAATCGATTTTTTGAGACAGTACTTCTCAAACGTCTCGGACGAAGCCGCCTCAATAACGCATCCGCCCTATACCTGGACGATTAAGCAAGTAGTCGGTCACTTGATCGATACTGAACGGATCTTTGCCGAGCGACTGCATCACTTTGCCTTCGGCGACTTACAGCCACTTCCCGGGATGGATCAAAACGTCTATATCCAGAACTGCGATTTTCAAGGTGCCAAGCTGGCTGACTTAGTCGATGAAATGATCCTCTGTCGTCGAGCCAACATACTAATGATCAAGCGGATTGGCGCTAACGCGTGGAGCAATCGAGGCGTAGCCTCCGATCACCTCGTTTCGGCCCGAGCCCTACTTTGGATGCTAGTGGGTCACGTGATCCATCACATGACTATCGTGCAAAAGCGGCTAAGTTAAGTGTTAGGCGGTCTTGGCAGGGCTTCGCGAAATGAAGAACAAGCCTGTAAGAATCATCGCGCCGCCTAGAAAGATTGACCACGAAATCGCCTCATCTAGGAACACACATCCCCACAAGACGCCAAAAAGTGGAATGAGGTAGGCAACCGAGATAGATCGCGTAGCACCGATCGCATTGATGAGATAGAAGTAGATTGCAAGAGCGGCACCAGTACATACGACTCCCAAGGCGATCGCTGAAAGCCAGCTGTACATGCTGGGGGATTGTTCGGGCCAAGCAAAAATCGAAACGGGAATCATCGATAGGGTAGCCGCGATTTGACAAGCTGTTGCAATCACCATGGGATTTACGCCAGCCAGTTGACGTTTGGTGTAATGCGCGGCTGCCGCATACGAAAAGGCAGCTAGAAGACAAACTCCAACACCCAAAAGACTGCCTTCTAAGGTCCGATTGCCAGCGACCAAGACTAGCACGCCGGCGAATCCGATCGCCAATCCAGACCACTTCGCCGCAGATAGTCGATCTCGAAATAGCGTAACGCCAAGAATCGCTCCAAAAAAAGGAGCTGTGGCATTCAGAACCGACGCAAAGCCTGCAGAGAGTAGGCCAGTTCCTAACGCAAACAGCGTGTAGGGTACCGCTGAATTGGTCAGTCCAACTACGAGCATTTTCCAGGGTGACTGATAGAGTTGCCCAAGCTGACCCAGGAATGCTAAGACAACCAGCAGAAACACCGCGCTGATGGCAACACGTACTTGAATCAACGCGATTGGGCCAAACTCGGGCACAGAGATCCGCATAAAGAGAAACGATCCACCCCAGATCGCGCCCAAAAGCACCATGAGAAAAATATCGGTTGGGCGAAGTCTCTGTTGGTCACTCACAGGCGAGTTCAGATTCCAAGTAATTGAAGAAAGGCGATGTAACGCTACTTTTTGATAGCCTAAAACAAGCCGCTGAATCCCGGAGGTCCGGAGTGTATTCACTCTGAAAACAGCGATCTGAAAGCAGCGGACGGCACACGGAGTGTGCCTGCTACATAGGGAACTCGCGCGTCATGTTCGAGAATATAGTCCACCTCGAACATTTGACAACCAGCCGCGCGGATTAGCCTCTCAATCGCCGCGGCAGCTCTTCGCCTTGTCTCTTTTCGTAGTGGGACTCGCCAGAGTTCCCGAAAAGCAAATCAGAATGGTGCGGCGAAAGGTACTTTAGTTAACTTCAATGTTGAAGTAAGTCTGTCACTAACTAGTCTATCCAGATGCGACGACAGCAATCTGCTTGGATGTGCCCCATTAGGCGATTGCTGCTCGTCGCTGCACTGAATCTGCAGAAGACTGGACCGCGCCGCTTTCGTAAAGCTAATTGCTCCAGTTAGGGATTCAGTAGGCGATTTTGAAGTGACTAAAATTGAACAGCCAGCAAAAGCTGGCTGTTTCTTTGGCATTTCGAATTCGAGCGGAACGCTCAGGTACCGACTTCGGACAAGATCGCCCGAGTACCGCAAACTACGATTTGTTCGGCGAAAACA
Organism: Planctomycetota bacterium; assembly: GCA_963204965.1. Taxonomy (GTDB): domain Bacteria; phylum Planctomycetota; class Planctomycetia; order Pirellulales; family Pirellulaceae; genus Aureliella. The sequence goes on from CAUJKA010000135.1 coordinate 27,717, forward strand.
AAGGTGTCGACAGGTAACGCGAGCCAGGTGATGAGCCCAATCGAAGTATATTTACCTGGATCAGAAGGTCTATTTCAACTCGATCTTCGGAATCTCGTTCTGGCCGCCGGCAATCTTGACGATGATATCCGTCGAATCTAGCTTCGAGTACTTTACAGGTAAGTCGTTAGGCTTGGCCACAATCGAATCTTTGGACACTGCCACTTCATTGTGGATTACAGTCACCTTGTAGCTACCCTCCGGAGCACCATCACCCTGAGCGTACGTCCAGCGGAATCCTGCGCGGATCGAACAATTGCCAGGGTCTCTTGGTAGCTACGACGCCGGTCCAAGCTGACTTTCAAGCGGTCCGTCGATTGTTGTTGGAGTTGCGTGAGCCGTTTGCTGTAGCGCTTGCCAATGATGGAAGGCTGCATGAGCTAAAGGTTCTGCGCGAGGCGGCGGATGCCGATCGACGAATACTCCTAGAGCGACTGGGCCGACATCAAGTTCAAGACGAAATCGTCGGTGCCAACCGCGGACTGCGCAGCGTGATGGAACGAGTCGAGTTGGTCGCCGATTCAGACATTCCCGTTCTGATACTCGGCGAGACCGGAACGGGCAAAGAGGTTATCTCACGAGCGATCCATCAGAAGAGCAAGCGAGCCAATGGTCCGTTTGTACGAGTCAACTGTGGTGCGATTCCATCCGAGTTGATTGATTCACAATTGTTCGGTCACGAGAAAGGCAGCTTCACAGGAGCCGCTGATCAGCATCAAGGATGGTTCGAGCGATCTGATGGTGGAACACTCTTCCTCGACGAGATTGGCGAACTGCCTCTAGCGGCTCAAGTGAGACTGCTGCGAGTCCTACAGGATCATCAGATTGAACGTGTCGGTGGAAAGAAGACAATTCACGTTGATGTTCGAATTGTCGCCGCGACTCACCGAGACCTTTCCAACATGGTTCGCGAGCGAACGTTTCGCGAGGACTTGTGGTATCGAATCAACGTCTTTCCTGTCTTCCTCCCGAGACTTCGCGATCGCGTTGAAGACTTGCCGCTGCTGGCAAGACATTTTGCTCAGCGCGCCGCTGAGCGATTCGGATTACCGTTTGTGGAACCCTCGTCACAGGACTTGCTCGCGCTAGCCAACTATCCCTGGCCTGGCAACGTGCGCGAACTTGGGGCAGTTATCGATCGAGCGGTAATCTTGGGGAGAGGTAGAGCGTTCGACGTGGCAGGTGCCCTGGGTATTTCCAGGCAATCTCAGCCCATCATTGATACTGGACCTACTTTTTATGAAGTGATCCCCGAAAGCGTTCCTCAGCTTCAATCACCATCGAATGGATCTTCAACTTCCTCGCCGATTGTCGACCTGAATGAAGCCATGCGCCAACACATTAAGAAGGCGTTGAGTGCTTGTCGCGGGCGTATCGAAGGAGAGTTGGGAGCTGCAAAAATGTTAGGCATCAACCCTCACACGCTTCGAGCCCGAATGCGGAAGCTAGAAATCGATTGGGATAGCTTTCGAGAGTAGTCTAAAGGTTTGATTCGTCCTGCGAATAACTGGAGTCTATTTCGACTGCTCTTGAGCCAGCTTGTTTTGTTGACGTCCAAGTCGATTTGCGGCGAATAGCCATGCACCCGTCAGCGGTAGCATCAACAGGCAGATGCTTGAGAATGTCAGGTGCGAACGCATAAGTTCAAAAGTCGCGCTGGCAAATGAATCCGCACCGCGAATAACAATCGTATCGATCACATTCTTCGACTTGTACTTTGCCTGTCGACTTACCACAGTGAATAGGACTTCGCGCGAAGGAACTGCAATTCCGTAAGTTGCAATTCTGGAAACGACATCGATGCAACTTAGCGCAAACAACGTTCCGCTGCCTGAGAGAACAAGAAAGCAACCCGCTGAAACCACGGGCAGTAGAATCAGTGCGAAGGTCAGTCCTAGCTTCCGCAACAAGGGGCCAACCAACGCCAATTGCACGCCAAGCACTCCAAACTGAACTAACAAGTTTAGCTTTGCAAAGTAGCTGGTTCGCATGTCGCGGTCGACCAATTCTAGCTTGGCAACATTGGTGATCTGAAGGTAGATTGTCGTTCCAAAAAGACTGATGAAGATCAGGTAGACAATAATCTTCATCAAGTATGGCGATGCGATAATCTCTCGAAGGCCATCCAAGATCCCGCCTTGAACAGCTTGTTCGCGCTGAGGCGCTGGCCAACCCTTTGTGGCAAACTCCAAGCCAGTCGAAAAAACGAGACAGAGCTCGAGCGCGACAGCGGCAAGAATCATCATTGCGGTGATTCCCCAATTGTCCGCCTGTAAGGCCAACGCCGATCCGGCGATAGCCCCCGTTGTAGCTCCTCCGGCGATTGGCCCAAATAGTCGCTTGCCCTGCTCGGTCGAGAACAGATCAATTAGCACGCTCCACACCAGCGATGTAGCGTACAAACTGAAGACGCTTACCCAGATAAAAAAGCAGCGGATCATCATGGGTCCGCCGAATTGGTGATTCCAGTAGGCGAATACCAAGATGCAAACGCTGAAGAAGTTCACTAACGTTAGAACTAGAACGCGACGATTCACCAGCGAGACTAACTTGGCGTAGAACGGAACTGCAAGAGTCATTGCGATGAGCGTACCAGCGAACAGCCAGCTCTTTTCGCCGCTTGGTAACTCGCTTACCAGCGCTTCGCGAATAGGTCGTAGCATTTGATAGGAGAGCATTACCAGCACGAACCAACCAAACGCCATCACAAATGCAAGCCACTCGCCTTTTTCGACAGAGAGATAAGTCTGAACTTTTTCGCGAAGGTAGCTGATCATCATGGAAAGCGATAGTCGGGATTCTTGGGATCAAAATCCTTGTCAGTAAGTCCGACATTAATTTTCAGATTCTTGTATGTGTACTCCTCTTCCAACGGTGGTGCTGAACTGGGCTGGTCAGGCCATAGATAAGCCGCGTAACGAATGGGAAGATTCAACTGACTGTCGATATAGATCTGCGCAATGTGGAAGTCGAACCGCGCGTCACGCTCTGGATGGGTCACTTGGATCAACTTGCAATCGCGTCCATCTACCTCTTGGTGTTCGAAAATCTCAACGCGACAATCGCCGAGTTCGCGGTCTCGCTGCCCTTTTTCGATCAGCTTTTCGACCATTCGTAAAATGCCAATCTCGGTGATGGAGTACTTATTGCCCATCATCGCAATCGTACCTGTAGGTGCAATCTTCACTGGGATACGAAATTGATACGAAAGCAGATCTCCATCGTTTTGTCCATCAACCCAAATTACTTCACGACCGGCGGACGAACTTGGTTGAATAAACGTCAGGTAAACCGCAAAGGGAATTGGCGTCGGCGCGTTGGGACGCGACTGGCGAATCTTCGCTTCCATCGTCTCTTCATTGTTCAGCTTGCCTCGAATCCTCTCTCGCTTGGTAATCGTTGCCGTGTAGTCCACAACATCCGACTCGATTCGCAGCTTGATTTGCTCGGCAAGCTTTAAAACTGGATCTAAAGGATGAAGGCTGCCTTCCCCCGATTCATGGGATTGCTCAACCTGGGTGGGAGCTTGATAGCCGGTTTCTGCATCGGCTTTCTGCAACTGCCGGTTGCGCTGGGCAGTTCGAACAGTCCAGTAGCAGAACGCCACAAAAATCAACAACAGCAATAACTTGTGACGCGAGCCGAAGGGCTTACGCGAAGCTGTTGCAAATGATTTTGCGGGTTGTTCCATAGCTGTATTCTTGGCAGCGATACTAGGTGCAGCGTTACGGGCTGAGATGCGGGAGGCTGCGAACTTGGTTAAGTTTCAAAAGGGCAGTTGTCAGGCTTTGCGAACTCTTGGATACTGCATTGTAACCAAATCATAAGTTCTGAGAGCGACCGAAGATGATCACTGTAAAAGTCAACGACTCCGTGGGCACAATCCTGCTCGACCGTCCCAATCAGTGCAATGCGCTGAACCGTGAGATGATCGAGCAGCTAACGCAAGCTTTTTCTGATCTTCATCAGGAACGCAAAGTGCGCGGGATTGTGTTGACAGGTGCCGGAGCCCATTTTTGTGCTGGCATGGATCTCAAGCAATGGCACGCAAGCTTAGGCGGCGATGATGCCTTGCAGCAGTGGTTCGTCGACGCGCAAGCCTTGCAGACTTTGCTTGAAACGATGTTGATGCTTCCCAAACCGATCATTGCTGCCGTCGACGGATCTGCGATGGGTAGCGGTTTGGCGCTAGTGTTGGCGAGCGACTTAGTTGTCGCAAGTCATCGAGCTACCTTTAGCGCGCCAGCACCCAAGATGGGCCTTGTAGCGGGATTTGTCGCGCCGCTCGCGAACTTTCGAGGTGGAGCGTCTCTTGCTAGCCAGTTGTTGATCGGCTGTAACGAACTATCCGCCTCCGAGGCGAAAGCGTTAGGGATGGTTCATCACGTAGTTGAAGCGGAGATGATCTGGGTTCGTTCGAAGACATGGATCGATTCGATTGCAAGTGGAGCGGCTGAGTCAATTCAGCTCACCAAACGTTTGATCAACGAAATGGTTGGCGAAGCTCTGCTCGCTCAGCTTGCCTCAGGCGCTGCGGCGATGGCTACATCGTTGACAACCGACGCTGCCAGCGAAGGCCTAGGAGCGTTCGTGGAAAAGCGCGAGCCCAAATTTCCGTAAAGCACAGCGTAAAGCTTGGGTAGAGTTCGATCAATGTACCCTCCCAGGCGAGTGAGATACTAAAGCCGTTTGACAGTTTCCTGGGAGGGTCGCAAGCGAGCCCAGGCGAGTTCTTGCGGGGAGGGCGATGTGGGTTTGCAGCAATGAAGGTCGCAGCATCGATGACGAGCTTTGAGGTTGAAATGTTGAGCGGCTGAACATGAGCGATTTACTTCGATTCGTCCTTTTGACCCTCACCGCTTATGGCTCGCACCACTCGCCACGCGACTCTCCCGCGAATGAGCAAATTTCTAAACGGTAGTGTCAGCGCGCGGGAGAGTTCGACCAACGTGCCCTTCATTCAAACGAGCTACTACAGTCATTAGACTGTTTCCCAGAAAGTCCGTTTGACGTAGAATCTATCAATTCAAATAGGAGCGATCGTGCGTCGACCCAGCGGTAGTGTTAATTTTGACAATCATGGTCGAGTTGTGCTGGTTAGTGGTGGAGCCAGCGGAATTGGAAGAGCCGTCTGCGAGGGGTTCGCTGCCAGTGGTGCCCAAGTAGTCTGCATGGACGTGGCTTCACCTACTTCAGACCCGCTCGATACTCGCATTACTTTTTTGAAGGGTGATACTTCGCAGGAAAGTGATTGCCAAAGCGTGGTCGAGGAAACCGTTAAGCGCTTTGGTGGGCTGGACATTCTGGTTAACAATGCAGCCGTTCAACCACCGACTTCGTATGTTTCGCTTCATCAAGTCGATTCCAGCGACTGGCAGAGAATGCTCAGCATCAATCTTTCTGGTTACCACTACCTTGCCAAACACGCTCTTCGGCCGATGCTGGAGCAGCGTAGCGGAGTGATCATCAACATGGCAAGCGGCCAAGCGCATCGAACCGCTCGGCAAGTTCCCTGTTACGGACCAATTAAGGCCGCCAACATCATGCAGTCGATGCAGTGGGGCGTCGAATATGCACGCGATGGCATTCGCGTTGTATCCGTTTCGCCAGGAGCGATTAACACGTCGCTGGTTCGAGCAAGCTTAGAGGCTCAAGGCGGCCCGCAAAAGTTGGCTAACCGACATCCACTTGGCCGGATTGGCGAGCCCGAAGAAATTGCGGCTGCCGTTTTGTGGCTTGCTAGCCCCGGCGCGTCATTCATCACTGCCACTGATCTTCAAGTAGATGGCGGCTTAGGAGCGTTTGGTGCATTCGCTGAACCCTACGCGGAAGGTTAGTAGCAGGCACATTCCATGTGCCGTCCGCTGCTTTATGCTCTTCGCTTCCATGCCATGGAACGAATGATTGATGAGGATTGATCGATAAAGTGGTCGCAGCTTGAATCCTAACAATCTGCTGGGCAAACCAGCAGGATTTATTTAGAGGACTCCGATGGCCCTAAATCCCACTGGCTTGTCCGGTAGGTACTTTAGGTTTCTAGCTACCGCTAGAACATATTAGGAACACTACCTTGAATCCAGGCTACAGCTCTTCGTAAGGCAGTTCAAACAAGTCCATCAACTTGCTTGGATCACCGGTTTTCAATCCAAGCGAAAACCATTTGACTCGCTGTGCACTTGAGCCGTGAGTGAACTTTTCAGGCATGGGACGGACTCCAGCGTTCTTCATGATCATGTCGTCGCCGACTTGCTTCGCGGCATTCATTCCACTTTCAATGTCGCCAGGCTCGAGAATCTGATACTGCTTCTGAGCGTGATGTGCCCATACGCCAGCTAGAAAATCGGCCTGCAGTTCAAGCCGAACCGACATCTCGTTATCCTGAGTTCGCTGGACTTGCGACAAAAGACCGACTTGATTCTGAACGTGGTGTCCAACTTCGTGAGCGATGACGTAGGCAAACGCAAACTCACCGGGCGCATTAAACTTCTCTTCCAATTCTTTGAAGAAAGAAAGGTCAATGTAGACACTATTGTCAGCTCCGCAATAAAACGGCCCGGTTGACGACGGGGCGTTACCACAGCCTCGGGTTTCCACGCGAGCATCGTAGGTAACCAAAGTAGGCTTCTCGTAGGCTTGACCCTGTGCAATTTTCGGAAACAGTCGAGTCCAAACTTCTTCAGTATCTTTCAGAATCACTCTGGACATTTGGAATAGCGGTTCGTCTTCTCGCGGACCAGCATTGGGATCGTTCTGTCCAATGCCAACAGCTTGTTGGCCTTGATTCTGAGCCTGCTGAGCGAGGAACTGTAGCGGGTTTCCGCCTGACAAATAGGTGATCAGAGCACCGATAATCAGTACAAGAATACCGCCGCCCATAACAGGAGCCGCCGCACCACCTTTGCCGCGGCGATCATCGACATTATCACTACCTTCTCGACCTTCCCAACGCATCGGACGTATTCCTTCTACAGTGGCTTTGTAATTCTGCTGTGAAAACGGTTCTCTAAAGCTATCGAGAAAACGACTTTTCGGCAATCACCGTTATAAGTTGTTAAACAGCGAGCCGCAATTCGTTTAACGGCAAGCCGCAGGCGACTGTTCTTCTTCTTCTTCTTCTTCGTAAGTCGCCTGCGGCTTGCCGTTAAACGATTCGCCATTCAGAACTACTACTATAGAGCCAACCAACTGAGCACGCGATGATTGTCCGAGAGATCCTCCAGAACTAGATCAGCGCCAGACTGCTGCAAATCGCCAGCGCTGAATCCGCCTGTGCAAAGTGCTAGCGACCGCGAGCCCATGACCTTAGCTAGCTCGACATCCAAGGGCGTGTCGCCAATGATGATCACGTCTTTGGCGTGGACTGGCTCTCCACAATGACTCGCAATGGCTGCCATGGCTGGTTCTGCGAGGCGTGGACGGTGATCAGCCTGATTTCCGAAAACACCGAATTGGAAATGGTCCCATAGCTCGAAATGGTCAAGCTTAATCCTAGCTGATGTGGGCATGTTGCCAGTGAGCAGCCCAACAACGAAGTTTGAGCTTGTCGATAGATGGCCCAACAACGACTGGACGCCCGGCAGTATGTGTGCTTCGGCAGCTTCAGCCAACTGAGCGAGCCTTGCAGGGAGCAAAGAATAGTATCGATTGTAGAGTCGATGTCGGTTCGCCTCGGTGCATTCGATGCCGTGATCGCCAAGCAATTGATTTACGATACCCAGATCCGTTCGACCATGGATGGGAACAGGTGACACTTCTTCCAGTGCAAACTCATCCGCCATGGCAGCCAGCAGCGATTTGCCGCCGGCTCCACCACACCGAATCAGCGTCCCATCAATGTCGAATAAGAGTACTCGTCGAGTCATCGCGGCCTATTGCAGTACTTGCAGTTCAATCTTACGAAACTCGGTCGGCGCACTTTCACCTTGAATTGAGATGTAGCCGCCAGTGAGCAGTTTCTTACCACCGTTCTTCTCGATCAACATGCGGCTATGCTCATCGCGATCGTCCAATTGAGGTTCGGTGTACTCTAGAACCGTTTCGCCGTCGATGATGTGTCGCACAACCTCTCCGCCGCGAACTTCGACTTCAACTGTGACCCACTGGTCGCCGTGAAATGTCTTCGATTTCGAAGTAGTGCAGTGTGGTGTGAATAGCTTTCCGTTCATGACAACGTTGGTGCCGGGAGTGCAAAGATTCAAAGTGGTTCGTTCGTCTTTGCCATTTCCGCCCAACAACTGAACTTCGATCGAAGCGGGAAAGTCTTGATCCAAAGTCATCAACTTAGGATCTTCGCAGTGCAACATTAGGCCGTTGTTTCGAGTGGCCCAACCAGGACCGCCAGGACATTGAGCTCCCACGAAGCGATATTCGACTCGCAATCGATAATTCGAAAACGGCTTTTCGTAAAACAGGTGAGCGAACTGTTCGTTGTACTTTGGATAGGCCTTGGTATCGTCGTATACGACTCGCAAAATTCCGTCTTCGACTCGGAATGTATTTCCCCAGTTTTCGCCCAGTGGTTGGTGGCGAACTTTGGGAGTCCATCCCGTGAGATCCTTACCGTTGAACAACTGAATCCATTCACCAGGCTTAGACTCTACTGGTGTCGATGGTGTCGCATTAGCTGTGGATGGTATGGTAGTGGAGTCAGCTTCGTTGGCCACAGCACCCTGAACACCACGTTGAAGCTGCTTTTGAGCGATCACAGTCTGTGAAAAAATAACCGGCACGGCGGAAGCGATTAGCACTGCTAAAGTAGTTTGGATTCGCATGATGATATTGGTGTGGTACGGTAGGTGGAAACGAGAAGCGAAATTTGGGTAAGACGAGCTTGCTGATTGAGACCATATGTTAGCATCTCTAGTCAATTTAGCTATGATCAGTTTACCTGTAACCGGCGCAGTTCGATCCTGAGAAGCGTTCACACTCTGGGAAAAGCGACTTGAAATTTCGTTTAGCGATCTTCGATTTTGACGGCACTTTAGCCAATACCCAGGCTTTTTTTGCCGGAATCTTCAACGAAATAGCTCAGCGCCATCGTCTCAGACAAATCGATCCCGCCGACTACGAAGCATTGCGGCACCTCAATGTGCGTCAAATGATGCAACACATTGGCCTGTCCCGCTGGAAACTGCCCTGGGTTACCCGTAGTTTTCTCAAGGCAATGTACCTAAGAGCAAACGAAATAGAACTGTTCCCCGGAATCGAAGATCTTTTGCAGTCGCTGCATCGAGAATCGGTCAGCCTCTCCATCGTCTCGTCGAACTCTGAGAGAAACATTCGGCGGATTTTAGGAGAAGGCAACTGCCAACTATTCAGCCAGTTTCAGTGCGGCGTTTCGATCTTCGGTAAAGCTCGTCGCATCCGAAGTGTAGTTCGACGCAGTCGACTCTCCAGCGAAAAAGCGATCTACATCGGCGACCAAACTACTGATGCAGAGGCCGCGAAAGGTTCTAACGTTGCATTTGGCGCCGTCTCGTGGGGATTCGAGTCAGCCGAGACTTTGGCGAGAGCTCAACCAGACGTGCTGTTTGAGTCAGTAGAGTCGCTGAAGCAATTCTTACTCGGCGAGGGCTCGATTAATTGATCGCCCTCGTCTTTACGCCGAAGGTTACATTCCACAGCCCAGGGTCGCGGCGTTGCCGCGCTCCCTGGGTAACATGCCAATCATCCAAGTTGTGTATTTGCCCCAACGAGGTTGGATATAATCGGTGGACAGTGGTACGCGGTCATGGGAATTTTGAAACTGAAAAAGGGTGGCACGCTCAGAAGTTGTTGACCGAAGCGCAGCGAGGCAACAACGGATGGGCGTGGTGGGGAACTCATGTGTTCATTCGCTATTGATTCGAAGTCAAACTAAGCCACGCCCTTCGAGGCTTGCTGCCCTCGTCTCTCAGAGCGTGCCACCCGAAGTATGGAAGTACATGCGGAGAATCTGCCTGAAAAAACGAACCTTCTTTCGGCATCTGCATCTCTAGATGTGATTCCATAATTGCCGATGTGGCTCGACTGAGAAAGGCATCCGCCTTGTAAGCGGATTGATACTGGTGCAAATCCAGTCATTGGCTCTGAAGTTTGAACTGCCTGTTTGGACTACATCTTAAATCCGAAACGTCTGAACTAACACTTCGTTCAAATGATTTTGTTATGGACTCGCCGTATTCGAACAGAAGCGGCGAGTTGTTTTACTTGCCACATAGATTATTGTGAAGGAGCTCCATCATGCGAGACGGAACTTTTGAAGATTCCTTTTTTCGAATCGATGAAACGACGACGAGGCTTCCCATCGGAAACCAAAGTCAAACGCGGTATCCGCATCGTACACAGCGACAAGCTGCTCGAGGAAAAGCTGGGGCGGAACGATCCATGTCCCTGTGGTAGTGGCAGGCTATTCAAATGATGCTGCCTGCATTCGGGCTGCTTTTGATGGGGGCAATCGCGACGAATACTTTTAGAGAGAAAGAATGAATCTTCGCAGGTAATTGTTCTGGAACTGCCGGTTGGGAATCCATGAGGGTCCTAAGGTAGCGATCGCTGGGCGACCAGCTAGTGAATGGCGGGAAGATCTCAATGAGATCCTTTCTGCCTGTCAACGGTCTGCTAACTACGCAGAAGACGGACGGCCCTAGCGCGAAAAGCAATTCTCATCCACACTTCGTTCCATCAATTCAGTTCTTTTAAGACAAGCGACCAACTGCCGATTCGGAGTACATGCAAATTCGCGTGTTGTGGGTTCGATTCCCATCGAAGATTCGCAAGAGTCCTCGTAGCTCAACTTGGTAGAGCATCGAAATAACTCTGATCAAAACCTCGTTAGTCGCTTTTTTAGTTTGCAAAGAAGAGAAAGCTCCCCATGCGTTCTGACATGGCCAAAGTTATCGTCGAAAGACCAAGGGTTGGCTCTCGTAGCCCTTCGCGCAAGAAGTGGTATCGCTAATACTTGATCGGGAACCCATGCTTGGGCGCTGAAACGGCATGGACAAATGACTCAAATAACACCTTGGGCCAATGTGCCAATTCTTGCGCTCGATCATTGGTCGGCCATGGAACAAAGTCCATCAGGACTTGGGCGAGCATGTTTCGTTTGAGAATGCTGTACAAGGCTTTGCGACTTACTTAAGCTTGAAGTCCTTGACCGAATCCTCGTTAGGAAGAGTTACATTTTCGCTGTAAGGTACCTGACGAAGTGGCTTGCCCTGCAACGATTCGCCATGAGCGACGCCATCGAATGGACTAATGATTACCGAATACGCCCCACCTACGACTCCCTGATCTCTGGGCAAGGAGTACTTACCGTCCTTGATTTGCGCCATCGAGCCAGGTCCTTTATTGCCTGCGGCCGCGTCAGGCTCGAAGGTAATTTCACCGGCGGGAACGGGCTTACCATCCGGCATTTGAACTTCGCCATTGACGGTGTACTTAGTGGGACCATTTTGGCCACATCCAACGAGGCCGAAGATCAGTAAACAAACTATGATTCTTGGCATAGTGCCTCCAATATGGGAACGAGCAACTTGAGACATCAATTGGGCCGTCGACCTTCTTTTGCGACGGCCCCTGGACTAATTTTTAGCGATAGAATTTTCTACTATTGAGGTATGCCACCGATTGGCAACCCATCATCGCGAATCGCTGATTGTCGATAGATGTTGATGTCAATATTCTCGCTGACAAACTGGATGGATCCATCTGCTAGCCCAAAGTGACAGCCACCAGCATGCTTGCTTCCGAATAGACGGCTCACGAAGTTGAAACAATCGGCTACACCTGGGCGACACTCCTTTTGAGCGTTGATCTGCAAAACGGCAGCAGCAAAGGTCAATGGCAATCCGAAAGAGCTGTCAGCCTTAAGCGAAGACGCCCAGCCTGCATGAAAACCATCGGTTCGCATATTGGGTGTTGGCATGTAACGACTTTCACCAATCATGAATGTGTTGGTTGTTCCGTCAGTGATGTTCGCAAATTTAACCCGCGAGTTGGTGTAGATGATTCCAC
>CAUJKA010000136.1 GCA_963204965.1 Planctomycetota bacterium
ATGGCTCGGGAGTGATTGAAGTGGACTAGTTCATCGAGTTCATGTCCAAGCATATGGTAAAGATGGCCTAATGCAGCTGGACACAGACAACCTGAAGAAGCAGATGACAAAAGTCTTCAATTACTTCGATGACGACCACAGCGGATACCTGGACGCGAAGAAGATCAAGAAGATGACGAACGAATGTTTCTTCAACATCGAGGATGACATGATCGAGAAGATGATCCAAGTGAACCTTCTTTGCCTGATCCCGTTGGCGCACTATCAAACACGCCGGTGATATCTTCCGAGCTTTCATCCCAGCCTCCACCCGCGCCGCCGTACGAATCTAACTGCGATGCGTTGTAATGCTGAGGCATCGCCATCACCAATGCGGCTTGGCGTTCGCGGGCGACTTCGACCGCGCTGACAATCTTCTTTTCAAGATTGGGAGCACCGGCGGGGAAGGTAAGCTCCATTTCTTCGCTGATGAGTTCATAGCCAAATTGATCGTCCCAGCCGCTCATCGCAGCCCGAGCCATCATGTAGTTTTTGATGCCGCTTGGACGAACGACTATCAAAGGATAAGGATTGCTAGTCAACGAGCCCGAGGTCGAAGGATACTCGGCGCGAATAGTGCGCAGCACTGAGTCCAGCGGATTACCAGGACCATAAGGCGGCGCGAGGTCGGCTGGTGAAAGTACAACACCTTCGGGTTGGACGACTAGACCTTTAGCATTGCACTCTAGATAGATTGGGCGTCGATGAGTCCCGTTGGCGCCTTCGTAAGGAATGATGGCGAAAATGGGCTTGTCGCCCTTGGGATCTTTAGTTTTGGATTCAATCTTCTTCTTGGCATCGGCAAGTTGCTTTTCCAGAGCCTCACGAAGTTGATCGCGTTCCTTCTTCTGTGATTCGATTTTCTCGTCGCGACTTTTCTCGACAGCTATCGCAGTCTTCTCAAGCTCCTCGAGCTCTTCGGTCAACTGTTGGATGTGTTGTTCGATGTTCTGGAGATGCAGTCGCTTGCTTTCGATGTCATACTTCGTCTCTTCGTAACGCTTGACGAGGCTGCTTTTGACGAGAGTTAGCTTTTCCTGTTCCCACTCAAATTCGTCTTCAATCTTCTCGGCGACCTCTTTAGCAGAAGATTGAGCACCCACAACCAACAGCAGTAGCATCAACACCAAGGCGCCCATGGTGCACAGCAAAACTGCTAGGAAGGGAAAGAGTGAAGGAGCGAGAGACTCGCTACGTCGGCTCATGCGGCTTTGCCTCGTTTAGTCTGAGGACGAGAATCGATAGATTCAGCAGATCCGGCGGCTTCCTTGGCTCCAACGTCTTTTGCCGTCGACTCGCCAGTTTGTCCGCGAGCCGACGAGATTGGAATCGTCGCGACTTCGTCGGCTTGATTTGCCTCAGCAGAGGTCACGTCCGATTTTCTGGCAGGTCGCGGACGCTGTGGAACAGCGCGAACTAGACCTGCGCGTTCCAAGCTGGTTGCTAACATGGCTACCGCTTCAGCGACGCATTGCGTGGCTGTATCGATTCGACCAGCGGCTTTTTCAAAGTTGCCAGCCTCTTCGATCGTTCGCAAGTTAGTGCTAATCGATTCTTCCAGTTTCTTGAGGTCGGCTGTAGACTGAATCAATTGCTGAAGCGTGGCCGTTTGTTGGACCATCTCTTTTTGCTGGTGATGAAGCGCGCGAGTCTGTTCGCTGAGCGTCGTTTGCCACTGCTGCAGGCGAGTTTCAAACTGCCGACCAGTCTTTTCTTGGACAGACTCCAGACCAGTCAAGTGTTTGGACATCGCTTCGCCAAGAGCGCCTACGAGATGCACATCGACTTCGCTGGTTAGTTTCTGAGTCCACTCGGACCATTGACGTTGGCTTTCATTGATCGATCGACTCCACAAGCTAGCCTGCTCGACCACCAACTCGCGAACGCAATTGACCAAATCGCTTGCCATTTCACGAACGGGAGTCAACAGAGTGTCTTCGGCATCGAAAGGATCGACGGTCAAGAATGACACCAAGGCTCGTTCCGTTTCGCCATCGATGCGTTGCATCAGGCGAAGTTCAATTCGGTTGATTCCAAACTGGATAAACATGCTGATCATGGTCAATACGAGCGCGATGGCAGTCGTATCGAAGGCAACGTACAAGCCAGCGGTCAGTTGATTCATCGCCTGTTGACCTTGAGTCGCCAGAGCTTCGGTGTCCAACTGTCCAAGGGTTTGCGAAATTCCCAGAACCGTTCCTAAGAAGCCCAACATCGGCATGGCCCAGTGAACGATGCGCAGCAACGAATAGCTCTCATGCTGTTGGTCAGCCGTTTGATCGGCGAGTGTTTTGAGATCTTGTTCAACCTGATTGCGTCGTCCACGGCTTTGCTGCATCTGCAGTGTTTCGACTAAGCGAAGACCATGCCAGCTCGATCGTATAGGTTCAGGTTCCGCGTTCCAACTCTCACATAGCCAGTCGACTCGATCGGCGGCTACGACCTCTTCACCTTCTTTGGTCAATCGTCTTAGCGCAGCGATGGAACGACCGATCAGTCGCGATTGCTGGCTGGAGTTGTACCACTTCACAAGCAGTCCAACTAAGCCGATCGAAAACAGGTAGACCGAAGCGATTGAAACCCAGTGGCTAAGGCAATAGCGCTTGAGCAATTGAAAATCGTACGGACCTTTGATCAGTAGACCAATAAACAGACTTGCCAATACACAGCCAACAATTGTGGCAAATGGAAGAGGCAGCGTGTACGGCGACCGTTGGAGAAAATTTCGATGATCACGTCTGGGTTGATTCACGATAACTACGTCCCTGTAGGTACGGTGTCATAGACTCTAAAGCTTGGGCGGATTGTGAAGATCGTCTCGTTCGGTGTCTAGGCTGATTCTGGGAGTCAATCTATGACAGCATTTCCAAGCAATGGAAGACGGCATAATCGATGAGCCAAGCACATCAATTAGTCAGGCATGTCTTGTCACCGAGGCCAAAAAGAAGGTATAGCAGCGGTTAACCCAACTGCTGAAAGGAAGTGAACGATGAAACTCTGGCTCAATCGAAATCTGCTCGGGACGATTGCTGTGGGCTGTGCACTTTGGTGTGCGGTCAGTTCGAATCGACTGTACAGCCAACTTGGGCCAGCTTCCGCGCCTCCTTCTCCGACCAGCATGCAAGTCGTTTCGACAACGACCGTTAATGGGGTCCAGCAACTGGTCGTTCTGGACCAATCGCTCCGCAGTTTGGCTGTCTATCACGTGGATGCGACCGGGAATGTCCAGCTTCGCAGCGTCCGGGCCCTCATGTGGGATTTGCGGATGGAGGAGTTCAACGGTCAGGCTCCAACTCCAAGTGAATTGAAACGGGTTCAGCCCTAACCCCCACATTGGACGGGCAGTGCGGTCGAGATAAACTACGGCGTGGTCGGAATAAACTGACAAAAGGTTCTAAACCTCCGGCTTCGAGCGTAAAATTTGCCGGTAGAATTTCGTTTTTCCGATTGCGTTAGTTAGTATGGTTGCAGAGCGTAGGCGATGAGGGTCGCCTATCAGGTCTTGTTTTTACCCGTACTCTCGCCGCCAAGTAGAAGCTCAGGACGAGCGATCAATCGAAGGAATGTGTTACTTGCCACTTTTCGATTGTCCAAGGAGTTCGTTAGAGCATGTCGAATTTCGTGACCCTAGAGGAAGCTGCCAAAAAACTGGGGGTTAGCACCGATCAGATGATCGAGATGCGCTCGCGCGGAGAGATCTTCGGCTATCGAGATGGCTCAAGCTGGAAGTTCAAACCCGAAGAGATCGAGCGCGTTGCCAGTGAAATGATGGGCGATGTTCTGGACGAAGACCCAGCGGGTTCCTCCATCCTGTCGCTCGACCCAGATTCAAACAAAAGCGGCTTAGGTTCAGCACTTAGCGGACTTACAGGCGGCAGTGGACTTATCATCGGCGATGGCAGCGATATTAGCTTACAAGTCGATCCACAAAGCAGCGACATTCGTTTAGTCGCAAACTCCGATCTGACGCTTGGTGAGCCCAGTGCTGGAAGCGGAATTTCGCAAGTTGATGAGAGCGGTTTGAAGCTCGCCAGCAGTGATGACGACGATGATGAATTGTCGTTGGCTATGGAAGACAGTGACGAAATCCTTTCCGATGTTCTCAGCGGTTCGACTCCGAAACTCG
>CAUJKA010000137.1 GCA_963204965.1 Planctomycetota bacterium
CTCAAGCGCGACAATAAAACTGATGAAAATCAAACAGCGCTTGAACAGTGGTGGTCGGCCGCGAAAGAGACTACAGATGCTGATGACAAGCCTGTCAAGCAAGCTGGTCTTGAAGGCGGACGTATGGCTTTGAAGCTGACAGCGGCTGTCCCCGCAATCATGGCAGTCTTGTACGGTTTGATTCTGGTCTACTTTAAGTCCGTGGGTGGGTACAAAGCGACACATGTCGGCGACGAACACTAATCGGACCTAAACGAAGTTACAAACACTTCGAGCCGTGGAGCGATCTCCACGGCTCTTTTCTTAATCGGAGTCATTTGCCATGAGAGTTTTCAGCCGAACAAGTCGATACGTTGCTTTCCTGAGCTGTGTCATTATCGCTGCACTGAATAGTGTTTCCCTAGCTGCCGAACCCAAGCATCGCATTTTGACTGCCGACGCATCGAAAAAGATCATCGCGATCCTGGACGAAGATGGCAAAGTTGAGTGGCAATCGAAGACTAACGATTTACACGACTTGCACTTACTTCCAAACGGCAACATTCTGTTTCAAACCAGTTGGACGCAAATCGTCGAAGTGAATCCGGCCACGAATGAAACTGTTTGGCAATATGACTCGGGTAAGCAGAACGGTAACGAAGGTAAGAAGGTTGAAGTACACGCCTTCCAGAGACTTCCAAGCGGTTTGACGATGATTGCCGAAAGTGGTCCTTCGCGCATCATCGAGGTGGATTCCAAAGGCACTATCGTTTCGCAAGTTCCACTAAAGGTCTCACAGCCGCATCCGCATCGCGATACACGATTGGTTCGTAAGCTAACTTCGGGTAACTACTTGGTATGCCACGAGGGCGACGCTGTGGTCCGCGAATACGATGCCAAGGGTGCCGTCGTGTGGCAATACGAGGTCCCTCTGTTCGGCAAACAGCCTCGCGGTGGTCATGGTGTCGAAGCCTTTGGCAATCAATGCTACTGCGCTCTTCGTTTGGCGAACGGCAACACACTGCTTAGCACCGGCAATGGTCACAGCGTATTGGAAGTCACTCCCCAAGGCCAAGTCGCTTGGAAGCTTGAACAAGACGAGCTACCCGGAATTCAATTGGCTTGGGTCACTACACTTCAACAATTACCCAATGGGAATGTAGTCATCGGCAACTGTCACGCTGAAAGCCAGAATCCACAAGTCATTGAAGTCACACGCGACAAAAAGGTCGTCTGGAAGTTCCAAGACTTCGCTCGCTTCGGCAACTCCTTGACGAACACTCAAGTTCTTAGCACCGATGGTCAAGCTGTAGACGCCGTTCTCGGTCAGGATCGTTGATGGCGTGATAGCGGTCCGCTGATTTGAATCTGGTGTTCATGAGGTCGGCGGTTTGCCAACCCTGGGGAAGAAAACTGCCTCGCTACTTTTGCGGAGCAAAAGGCGACTATCGTCTGGGCAAACCAGCAGCTTATTTGTCCTCTACATGCCAGTTTGTGATCGGAAGGTACTTTCGAAAATCTTGTCAGCGTTGCTGGCTTCGAAGCCGTCGCGGCGGTGGGCGCGGTCGAGCTGATCGTCGGGAAGTTGAGCGAACTCCGGCAGAGGTCGACGCTCGGCAAACTCGACATACGACCCAGCGATAGTGTGCGTGGACGTTGAACCGTCCAGCTCAGCAAACTCAGCATCAACAAGCTGAGCCACCGATGAGCTTTGAATCAACAAGCCATCTGGACTGGTCTTGATCTTGCCTCCAGCATCGTTGAGCTGCACGCCGATAGACTCCGCGAATTCGTTGAACTTGACAATCGTGTTCCACGGTTTGGGAAGGTTGTGAACACTAATCGTAAAGTGATTCAAGTAGTAGCGATTGTAGATGACCCACGCTGCGTATTCGCTCTCGTCCAATAGCCTTTGATAGTCGCTCCAAGTTGGTGTATGCCACAGCGGCTGATGCAAGAATTGGTCGACTTGCTGGCCATCGTTCAGATCCAAGTCCAACACAGGATCGCTTTTCACTTCGTCGGTGTACGAGCGAATGATCTTGGCGGCTTCGTCGGAAAGATCTTGGACTCGAAGTTCACTAATGAAGATCCGCGGATAGTTGGGCTTGGGTGGTGAGTACCAGAAGGCATCCAACTTTTTGCCCGCGAAATGATACGCGTCTCGGCGCTCATAACCGCAGTGAAGGAAGATCTTCTCAAAGGATTGAATGCCCAGTTGAGGCACACCCATAGTGCGAAAGGCGATGTGGTCGTTTTCAATGTCGGATTCGCTACTGATGAGCTTATTGTCGACCATGCTCGTAACCACGCGGCCAACATCTGGAACTCGCTCGCGATATCGGCGCATTAGTCCTTCCAAAATCGTATCCAGCACTTCACTCATGATTTGCTCGTGCTCCCTTAGCCTGTTGGCCTAGTTGTAGGCACAGGTCGTGCTTACGCATTTGATAGCATTGCCACGCTGATTTGTCTTGCCGCCGACTAATGGAATTAGGTAATACGAACTCCACTTTGTCAGTTCGTGGTCCGCCTGGAGCAAGATCCAAGCGGGGCATTCCCCAATTACTCAATGTTATACCAGATGAGCGGTTTTACGAGACTACGCAGCACTTTGGTCAGGATCGACGGTCCAATCCTGCTGTCGTTCTGTATGCTATCGTTCTGCCTGCTCGCAGGCTGTGGATCAACGAAGCAGAATACGGCCACCGAGCAGTTGCTGATGAGCAATGCCATCGATGCGACCATTTCCAAACTGGACTTTAGCGTACTGACGGATAAGAAAGTCTTTCTCGACACAACCTACATCAATAAACCGCCCATGGTGGCGGCCCCTGTGCCTCCGCCAATGTCTATCGATGCTAACTATATCGTCAGTTCGATACGTCAGCAGATGTTTGCTGCGGGCGTTCATCTTGTCGACGCAAAAGAAGAAGCTGACATTATCGCCGAACCGCGAGTTGGTGCGTTGGGGTTGGATGGTCATGATGTCACTTATGGAATACCTGCCAGCAGCGCTCTTTCATCGGCCTCATCGGCAATGACAGGAACATCACTGATACCGGCGATCCCAGAACTTTCGATGGCCCGGAAGGAAGATCGTTTAGGGGCAGCCAAGGTGGCGGTCTTCGCCTACGACCGCAAAACGCGTCAACCCATTTGGCAAAGCGGAGTCGCTCAGTCCAACAGCGATTCGAAAGCCACTTGGGTCCTAGGCATCGGTCCATTCCAACGAGGATCGATTCGTAGTGGAACTCAATTTGCGGGCTCCAAAGTCGGGCCTTCGACAACCTCGCCGGCGATCCAGGACCACGAGAGCTTAGAGGAGTATCTTTCGAACCGTGTCTTTGAACCTGAATCGCCTTTAGTCAAGCACGCCTCGCACGAGCAAAACGGGTTAGAGAAAAAGAGTGACGCGCCTAATGCTCAAGCTCCATCAAGTACTCCTGCCGCAACACCACCAGCCAGTACACCACCGGCCAGCACTCCACCAGCAGGTGCTCCGCCACTGACTGCTCCAGCGACAACACCACCGACGACAACACCGCCGGCGACAACACCACCGGCGACAACACCACCGACGACGCCACCCAAATAAACAACTATCCACAAGTCATGGCAGACTATGTCGACAGAAGCAGTCATTATCAATCGCCCCGATCGTTGGGACCATCCGTTGGATCCGAATATGGATACCAGCAAGGCGACATGGCTACTCAAGTTGCCACCGTTCTCTGCTATGGACGCAGGACGATTCTCGGCTGACACGCCTCTCTTGGAAATCCTTCGTAACGATTGCCGCATTCTGCAGCTCGACCCTGGAGACCTAGTCTTCCAAGAGGGACAGTACGGTGCGAGTGCCTATTTGGTGCTAAGCGGAACGGTGCGAGTCTTCCTCAGTCGATTGCTGACCGAAGCTGAATTACAACGCCGACGATCCCATCGCGTGCGGAGGTCAAGCTGGTTGAATCTCTTCGGCCTAGGTGCATCGGGCAGCAAGAAGAATCAAGATCGACGCACCCGTGAGCGAAAGAGATCTCAAGCTAGAAACATTCAATCAGGTGGAGAAGAGCAACCCGTTAAGCTTGACATTCGCGGCTCGGCGGCAACATCACGCGTCTTCCTTCAGGATATTCCAGGCGTGTTATCCTCGCACCAGACCGCAGCGATT
>CAUJKA010000138.1 GCA_963204965.1 Planctomycetota bacterium
ATCCATGTTGTCGGCGCAGTCGTTCAAGTCCATTGGCGGTGCGAAGGCAATTGCTTCGCCAATCCCAGCTTGCTCTAAAGGGATCGCGAACCGGCCTTCGGCAAGTTCGCCCAACATCTTCAAGACAATGTTCCCGCTAAGCGAAAAACCCACGAGGAAGATTGGTGAATTCGGGTGCACAGACCTAGCTTTGGCAATGACCGCGAAGAGATCGTCGCTGGCTCCCGCATGTGCTGGACGCCAAGCCAGTTCAAAGCCCATGCCACTTCCACGTAAATCGACTCGCCAAACTTGCCGATTGCGTCTGCGAAGCTGATAGGCGATTCGTTCCAAATACGGCGCCGAATGATCTCCGCCAAGACCGTGGACCAGAATGACTAGAGGAGCATCGCTGGACAGCGTTGGTCCCAACTCTTCATGCACCATCATCTGTTCACCATCGGGCAGATCGATCTGCAAGCTGATGGTCTGATTGGGTGGGCGTGCCCCAGAAACTACGCCGACCAACATGGTTTGCAGGTGGCCGTTTTTTAATAGTGGATGGGGTTTGTAGGGCAGCATAACGTCTATTTTTGGGCTCGGTTCGAGAGTTAATCCTGGTCAATCAGTCGGTTATTAGCCATAATCCTTGCCGACTTGACGACGCCTTGATTATAGGGTCGTTTCAATTGTTCAGCAGTTCGAAAGGCACTTGGACTTCGATGAAACGCTTTGATGTTTGTGGACTAGGTAATGCAATTGTGGATATCTTCCTCGATTTGAGCGACGCTGATTTTCAGTCGTTGGACTTCGAACGAGGAACGATGGTCCTGGTGGATAAGACGACTCAAGATACGTTGCTGAGCAAGTTTCATGATTCGGTGCATGATTTGGTTTTGGTCAGCGGTGGATCTGTGGCCAACTCGGTAATCGCCGCGTCGCAGTTGGGTGGCAAGTCTGCCTTTATCGGCTGCGTAGGTGATGATCGTTACGGATTGCACTACGCTGACGAGTTCCAGCAGCTTGAGATCGAAATCGGCAATCCAGTTTTGGTCGGCGAGGCGACCGGGACATGCTTGGCGATTGTGACTCCCGATGGCGAGCGAACCATGCGGACATTTTTGGGAGTCGCCAGCCATCTTGCAGCCAAGCATGTGGACCAAGCGCGCATCGCCGAAAGCAAATGGCTGTTTATCGAAGGCTATGTCTTTGCCAATCCCGATACAGGACAGCACGCGATTCGACAAGCGATTCAAATCGCCAAGCAAGAAGGTACGAAGGTCGCTTTGACCTGTTCTGATGGCTTTATTCCAGCCGTGTTTGGCGACGTGTTCCGCGAAGCGCTCGCACAGTCGGATTTGCTGTTCTGCAATGCGACCGAATCGATGGCGATTACTGGCGCCGAGAATCCGCAGCTTGCTTTCGAAAAACTAAAAGAGATGGTTCCCAATTGCGTTGTCACCGATGGGCCCAACGGCGCATTCGTTCGCTTTGAAGGTACGACGGGACACGTTCCGACGGTGCCTTGCGAGCCTCGCGATTTGACTGGAGCCGGAGATATGTTTGCTGGTGCTTTCTTGTACGGGATCACTCACGGTTACGATCCATTGGTCTCTGCCAAGGCTGCGAACGCACTATCGCACCGCGTGATCATGCAGGTCGGAGCCAGATTGCACCGCGGCGCGAAAGAGCTTTGGGCAGAAGCGACTCAGGCTTAGATTGAACCGAGCAGCGAACTGATTGCAACTCACGACGCGAAGCTGGATGGAATTCATGCTACAAAAAATTCGCGGACAGAGTTTCTTGATTGGGCTGGCGCTGGCTGTCTGTGTTGGCTTTGGGGGTCATGCATGGCTGTCGCCAGTTGCATCGATTCCTTGGCTCAAGACGGCAATTGTGTTGACGGTGATGTCGATGATGGCCGCGCCCGTGCCGATGGAGTTGTTCGTCAAAACAATTTCGCGTCCTTGGCCAGGATTGTTGGCTTCGATCATCTGCCTGGGGCTAGCGCCGATTTTAGGTTGGTTAAGCCATTTCATGCTTCAGAGCGAACTTGCTGGCGGGCTGATCGTTGCTTGTTGCGTGCCTTCGACGCTGGCCTCGTCGGCTGTGATTACTCGCAAGGCAGGCGGTGACGATACTGTTCCGATTTTCGTTACCATTTTGACCAACCTCAGTTGTGCGGTCGTAACGCCATTGTGGCTGGTACTGTTGATGGGTAGCAGTGCCACATTAAGTGTCGGAGATTTGGTCCGCGAGTTGGCCGTATTGGTAGTTCTACCAATTGTCGCTGTGCAGGTGATTCGTTGGAGAAGTCCAAAATTCTGCGACTGGGCAAAAGAGGCAAAAGGGGCACTGTCGGCAGCTTGCCAAGTTGGAATTCTCGTGATGGTTTCCCTTGGAGCGGTTCAGATGGGATCGAGATGGTTCGATCCAAGTTCGACCAGTTCAGTGGCAGTTATGGATGTTGTCGCTGTCGTGATCATTGGCCTTGGAATTCACCTGTTTTGCTTGTTTCTAGGGTTTGGGATAGCCAAAGCAACAGGTGTTGCCAGAGCTCAGGCAATTGGCGTCGGTTTCGCAGGCAGTCAAAAGACTTTAATGATCGGCATCAACTTGGCCATTGATTATGGTGTGAGCATTTTGCCGATGATCTCCTACCACGTAGCACAATTATTGGTCGACGCCTTCATTGCCGAGAGCTGGGGTAGGGTAGGGCGGGATGTCGCAGCAGAGAAAGATAGAAATCTCAGGCAGCAGCCCTAGTGTTCTGCCGGTTTCAATCTTCCACAGAGCGAACGCGGCTGATAAATTGGCACCTCCTGCCATCTTGTTATGCTAGCATGGAAATTGTCCCCAGAGGAATTGGTTTCTTCGATGAATCGCCTTACTTGGATTTCTGCTGCCTGCTGTCTATTTCTGCTTCAACTGACTTCTTCGATGTGTTCAGCACAAGAATGGGTCAAAGCGATGTTCGCCGAAACGTCACACGACTTCGGAACTGTGCCGCGCGGATCAGACGCTGTGTTTGAGTTCAAGTTCACGAACAAGTACGAAGAGGACATTCACGTTGCATCGGTGCGCAGCAGTTGCGGATGTACAACGCCTCGTATCAAAAAGGCTGACCTCAAGACCTACGAAGAGGGCACCATCATTTGCGAATTCAACACGAAGTCATTCGTGGGTTCCAAGGCGGCAGTCGTCACGGTAGTCTTCAACAAGCCTTACTACGGTGAAATGCAGCTTCAGGTAAAAGGCAATATTCGATCCGACATCGATACAGAGCCGGGCATTATCCAGTTCGGAGACGTGGATCGCGGAGCTTCCAAAGAAACGCAAGTAAAGATCTCAGCTCGAAAGTCGGGTTGGGAGATCAAGGATGTTCGTTCAGCGAATCAAAACTTAACCGTTGCTCCGCTGGAGAAATTCACAATGCCTGGGGGCCGTGTTGGCTATCTGATGAATGTTCGCTTGAAGGACTCAGCGCCGGTCGGTGAAATCAACGACAACATCGTTCTGGTAACGAACGAACCACAATACAACTTGGTGACGATTCCAGTTCATGGCAACATTACTCCGCCGCTGGTTCTCCCCAATCGAATCGATCTAGGGACCCTAAAGTCGGGTGCTGGCAGCAAGTCGTTCTTTATCGCGAAGAGCAAGACTCCCTTTGAAATCAAAGAGGTGCAGTGCGAAGACAAACGCATTACCTTCAAGATTCCCGAGGGCAAGAAAGACAAGCACATCATCAACTTTGAATTCGCTTCGGACGAGCAAGTCGGAGCCTTCCGTCAGAACATTAAGGTGGTGACAGATCTTGACGAAGATGGCACAGCGGCCACGGTGGTCGTAGGCAATGTGGCCGAGAAAGAGACCAAATAAAGGCTTGCTGCGATCAGTTTGATTCCACTTCGTGGCAATCTGATGCTCTAGAGCACTAGCCTTTCCTGCCCGTTTGACCAAAATATAGGCCCAGTCTTTCTGCCGCGTTCGAAGCCTTTCCTCATGAGCTTCTACACGGCGGCGACTGCATGCGGCCGTTTCTGGCGTTTAGGTCTTACGAGTCAACTTCATGTCCATTCAGCTTCCCGTCATTGGTGCTAGTACCAGTTCTCAAGATAGTGCGCAGGATAGTGCTCAAGATAGCGCACAAGCTAGTTCCTCCTGTCAATCGGTGCCACTCACCGAAGCTTCCAACAAGCGCCTTCCTCCGTGGCTTCGTCGCGAATTGCCGCGCGGAAGTTTCAATAACTTCACCGCGGGTCTGCTGGAAGAATTGAAGCTAGAGACGGTCTGTGATAACGCCAAGTGTCCCAATCGGATGGAGTGTTATTCGCAGAAAACCGCGACCTTCATGATCCTCGGCAACGTCTGCACTCGGCCTTGCGGTTTCTGCGCCGTATCCCGCGGTCGACCCGAGCAGTTGGAAGCCGACGAACCAACTCGGGTCGCTGAAGCGGCTGCTCGGCTTGGTCTTCGACACGTGGTCATTACTTCAGTAACTCGCGATGATCTACCCGATGGTGGCGCAGAGCATTTCTATCAAACAGTTTTAGCGGTCCGCGAAAGGACTGGAGCCACGATCGAAGTGCTGACTCCGGACTTTGTTCGACATCGCCATGGTCTAGATCGCGTCATTGAGTCAGCTCCGGAAGTCTTCAACCACAACATGGAGACTGTGCCACGACTGTATCGCAAAGTTCGCGGACCCAAGAGCGATTACGCCTGGACGTTAGGCTTGCTACAAAGAGTCAAAGAGCTCAATCCCGCGATCAAGACCAAGAGTGGTTTGATGCTGGGGCTTGGAGAGACTCGCGACGAATTGCTTGATTGCTTAGCCGATCTTCGCCGCATCGAATGTGACTTCTTAACGCTTGGACAATACTTGCAACCTGGTCCAAAGTACTTGCCCGTTCAAAGCTACATTACTCCAGCCGAGTTTGATGAACTGGGGGCAATCGCGCGGTCGATGGGCTTTACGAAGGTCGCCAGCGGGCCATTCGTACGATCAAGTTATCACGCTAAGGAAATGGCTGACGCTGAGTAAACTTCACCCTTCACCCTTCCCACTTCAAACTTCAACCTCCTTGCTACACATCGGAATTGCCTCATGTCGATTGGTACATTCAAGAACTATTCAATGCTGTGTTTTCTGATGATTGCCTCAACGACATTTGCTCAGGAGAAGAAAGTGGCTGATTCGAGTAAAGCCGTGGAAACGGATCCTGTAAAGTTGTTTGAGCCGAGACAGTTTGCGGCTGAAGATGGAAAGGTGCTCAACTATCGGTTGCTTAAGCCGATCGATTTCAAGCCAACGGGAAACTATCCAGTAGTGATCTTCTTGCATGGCGCAGGCGAACGCGGCGACGATAATGTTGCCCAGTTGAAGCATGGGATGAAAGAGTTTTGCAAGCCAGAATGGCGCAGTAAGTTTCAGTGTTACGTGTTAGCGCCTCAATGCCCCAAAGATGAGAAGTGGGCGGACATTGACTGGAGCAAGCCAGGCGTGCAGATGCCAGAGAAGATCAGCCGCAATCTTGAGATGACATTGCAGGTTGTGGATCAAATGCTGGAAGGATCAGCAGTGGACAAGCATCGAATCTACATTACTGGATTGTCGATGGGTGGATATGGCACTTGGGATGCCTTAGTTCGTCGCCCCGACTTTTTTGCTGCTGCTATGCCGATCTGCGGCGGAGGCGATCCAGCGACAGCCTCAAAGATTAAGAACATTCCTATTGCCTGCTTCCACGGCGCGAAAGATACCGCGGTGACTCCGGACAAGTCTCGTAAGATGATTGAAGCTCTGCGAACTGCTGGTGGAACACCTGTGTATGTGGAATACCCTGACGCGGACCACGATAGCTGGACTCAGACGTATGCTGAACTAGACAATATCCAGTGGCTCTTTGACCAGCGACGCGAAGCTCAGTAGTCGGTACCCTGGCAGTCTTTGGCGGTACGCCCGTGCAACATTTTGGGACAGCAATCTTCCTTGGTTTTCAAAATTGGCCGTCGTCCGCAACGAAATTTGTGCCGGTTGTACGGATAAAGTGAGCCGATTGTGGCGACTAGGCTGCGCTTAACCGCTATTTATTGGCAGAAACGTGAGGGACGCGTTCGCTCCAATTAGACTAGATGCTCCACTGCAAGTCGCGATAGTCGACCTGAGTTGGCGCAATAATGATCTAACCACATAGCCCGCAATGTCGGTTTCCTATCAAGTAATACCAGCCCAGAGCCTAACCGCCGAGCAAGAATCTCGTTGGCGCTTGTTTCGAGTTGCCAATCCGGCGCACTATAGTCCCTTTCTGGCTGTCGAATTTCTAAAGACGATCGCTCGTTCCAGGCCCAATTGTAAAGTTGTCGTAATCCAACAAGATGGTCAGGATATTGGCTATTTGCCATTCGAACCCCAGGGCAAGAGTGCCTTTCCAATTGCCCGCCAAATTAACGATGCCCAAGCAATCATCGCTTCGCCTGAGAGCAATCTAGATTGGCATGAGCTCCTGCGTGGTACGGAATTAGGAGTCTACCATTTCCATGCTCTAGTTGGAAAACTGACCGATCAAGAGAGGTCCTCGGTCTTTGCGACCAGTCGATCATTCATGTGTGATCTCAGAAAACCGACAGAGGGCTATCTGAAGTGGCTAAAGAAAAGTAGTCGCACAATTGCCAAGCAACAGCAAAAAACCAACAAGCTGACTCGAGAGATCGGACCGCTTCGATGGGATTTCGATAATCGCGACCATCAACTTCTAGACCGCATCCTGGATCTCAAAAGCGCACAATACCGTCGCACAAACATCTTCGATAAATTCTCCATCGATTGGATTCGACAGATGTTGCATGATCTCTTGAACTCGGAGAATTCTGTGCGAGGGCAACTGAGTCTGCTTTGGGCCGGCGATAGACTTGTCTCGGGACACTATGGATTGCGAGAATGCAAACTGCTGCACTATTGGTTTCCTGTCTATGATCCGCAGTTCGAGATTTACTCGCCGGGAACAGCTCTGTTTGTTGAATTGGTTCGCAACTCAGAAGTTCTGGGTATCGACAAAATCGACTACGGTTATGGCGATCTTCCTTACAAGCACAAGTTGTGCAATGTAGTCACGGATTCGTATCGCGGGGCTTTTTGCACATCGAACCTTCAGTTGCAGCGACTGCGTTTGCAGTTCATTGCCTACACGCAGTTAAAGAAGATTCCAGCAAAAGAAACTATCAAAAGAGTTTGCCGAAAGGTCTGGCCAAGCTGGGGTGCTCGCGAGCACGGCGGATAGATTACAAGGCTGTCGGCCGAACTAATGTCTAATGCAAGCTTATCATCTCAAGTCGCTTGCACATTTCATTCGAAACGTTGCATCTGCCTCGAATGTCTGCTAGAACCATGCTGCCCCACGCCGTCCAGAAATTCTGGCGGATAACCAATGCGCGACGAAAGTCTGCAGACTGTCATGTCGAATCAAACGATTCTCCTGGTGGATGACGATCCCTTGGTCTTGAGTGTAACCAAATCACTGTTGCAGATTTTTGGCTACAACGTGATTATTGCCAATTGTCCTACAGAGGCATTGGAAATTGCCGATCAAGTTCAAGATGAAATACATCTCCTGTTTACTGACGCAATGATGCCTGAGATGTCCGGTCCAACACTTGCCGAGAAGCTGCGTTGCAAACGACCTAGCATCAAGTTATTGATCGCCTCAGGCTACCCCGATCAAGAGTTTCAAGAGACCGAACACAGCTTCGAGTTTCTTGCCAAGCCCTACACGATAGATGCACTCAGACAGAAGACTCGCTTGGCACTCATAAGCGAATGAGCTATAGCAAAGAGCTTGAATCGCAGTCACTAGCCGCAGTCAGAAGCGAGCGATTTCTGACTGCTCCATCGCCTTTTTGAGGTTGCGCTTTTTGAGATCAAGAAATCCTGCTCGTGCTCAATGAAATGGTGCTCGTAATCGTAATCGAAAGACCGGATTCGAGCACGAGCACCGTCTTCGACTGAGCACGAGCAAGAAAATCCTGCGAACGAAGCGTCTCATAGAGTTGACATCGTTAAAAAAGAAAACCCTGATCAATCCAGCGACTGATCAGGGTTACGTACTAAACGTCAGATTCTTCTAAGCTAAACACTAGTTAGCTGGCGGAAGAATGACTGTGTCGATGACGTGAATCACACCGTTGGTAGCGTCGATGTCTGTCTTGACTACAGTGCTCGAACCGTTCAGCTTAACCTTGCCGTCTTCTACTTTGATTTCGATCGATTGGCCTTGAACTGTCTTAGCAGCCTTCAGCTTCACAACATCAGCGGCTGTGACCTTGCCAGCTACAACGTGGTAGGTCAGAACAGCAACCAACTTGTCCTTGTTCTCTGGCTTCAGAAGATCTGCTACGGCTTCCTTAGGCAGCTTTTCAAAAGCTGCATTGGTTGGAGCGAAGACTGTGAACGGTCCCTTGCTGGAAAGTGTTTCAACTAGTCCAGCAGCCTTCACCGCAGCGACCAATGTGCTGAAGTCCTTGTTGTCTGAAGCTAGTTCAACGATGGTCTTGCCGCTTGCTTCTGGTGGCAGAATGACTGTGTCGATAACGTGGATCACACCGTTGGATGCAGCGATGTCAGTCTTCACGACTGTGCTCGTGCCGTTCAGCTTGACCTTGCCGTCAACTACTTGAACCTTAACTGCTTGGCCTTGAACGGTCTTAGCTTCAGTGACCTTAACGACGTCTGCTGCCATTACCTTACCAGCAACAACGTGGTAGGTCAGAATCGCTGCAAGCTTGTCTTTGTTTTCTGGCTTCAGCAACGATGCTAGTGTTTCCTTAGGAAGCTTAGCGAACGCAGCGTTGGTTGGAGCGAAGACAGTGAATGGACCCTTGCCAGACAGTGTCTCAGCCAGACCAGCAGCCTTAACAGCAGCGACTAGCGTGCTAAAGTCTGGATTGCCAACAGCAATGTCAACAATGGTCTTGGATTCGGTTTGTGTGGTTGTGCTAACATGCACTACCTTGCCTGTGGCTTCACAGGTTGCGGCCTGGTGTACTACAGTACCCTTGCACTGCTGTGCATTCAGTTGTGACGAAGCCACAACTAGTAGGCCGATTGCAGCCCATGCGAAAGCGAACTTGCTCATTCTTCTCTTCCTATCCTGTTTGTTTTGTGAGGTGACGTTGGTCAGTCACCGAAATCAGTACTCACTGATTTTCATCTGCCCCTATCCTAGGGCCGCGGCAAGGGTAGAAGCGAAAATAAAAAGCAAGCCCAACCAACAGACTTACACACAAAAACTTAACAAAGAAGGTTGAAAGAAAATTCGCGCAGCGGCAACCGCGTGGACTTCGTTGCGGACTTGGATGAGCCGCTAAATAGCCTGCAAGCTTCATTCCTAGGATTTTCGTGCTCGTGCTCGTGCTCAGTCGAAGACGGTGCTCGTGCTCGAATCTAGGCTTTCGAGGACAATTACGAGCACCATTTCATTGAGCACGAACAAAGCTCAAGAAAAGTACGAGCACGAGTACGAGCATGACAATCCGAAGAATCTCGTCGCACTCCAAACATAGGCCCTGCGATTGGTTGCCTCTAGTCAACACCTCAAGCCCGTAGCCGACCAGCAATGCTGGCGAAAACTGGGCTCAGGTTGCCTACTTGGACTGCACACCTGTAGGTATAGTCGCGTAAAATGATTCGTTTCGCCCACTGCTTAAGCATTGGCAACCTGATACAATCTAACACCCCTCGGTTGAGCTATGGCCATCCGGGTGGCTCGCATTGTAAACCGCACACCTAGACAAAGGTCCACGAATGGATAACCAGCGACCGCCAGCTGGCAATCAACGAAATGACGAGAACTCGCCGCGACGCAGTC
Organism: Planctomycetota bacterium; assembly: GCA_963204965.1. Classification (GTDB taxonomy): domain Bacteria; phylum Planctomycetota; class Planctomycetia; order Pirellulales; family Pirellulaceae; genus Aureliella. The sequence goes on from CAUJKA010000138.1 coordinate 9,846, forward strand.
AGATTATTCCAATACTGTTGTTGCTGGCGATTATCTTCATCGTTCTTAAGTCGCTGTGGCCTTCCACTGCCGATCGCATCAAGTTCACATTTTTTGTGGATCAACTTGAGCAAGGCAACATTCAAGTCTTGAATGTGACTGGCAGCACCGTCACCGGTGCGTTCAAAGTTGCACCAGAGAAGCCGGTCGAGTACGACGCGAACGGCGACGCAGTAACGAAGACCGATCCGGTTGGCACAAAGTACAAGAAGCAATTCCTTACGACGCTTCCCAATGATTCTCACGAGTGGCTTCGCAACAAGGTCGAAACGCTGCGAATCGAAGCTCTCAAGAACGACAAGGGTGACTCCAAGCCCATCGAAGCTACGTTCCAAGACGCCGACACCTTTGGCTATATCTTCGTGACGTTAGCCATGTTGGTTCCATTGGCCGTGCTGGTCTTCCTTTGGATGATGTTCCGCCGCACGCAGAATCAAATGATGGGCGGAGGGTTCTTCTCCGGCTTCTCGCGTTCTACTGCCAAGCGTTACGAGGCAAGCGACCAACAAACTACGTTTAACGATGTTGCTGGCTTGGAAGGCGTGAAAGCCGATCTTCAAGAGTTGGTCGAGTTCCTTAAGAGCCCTGAGAAGTTTCAGAAGTTGGGCGGCCGCATTCCTAAAGGCGTGTTGCTCAACGGGCCTCCTGGTACAGGAAAGACGTTGCTGGCTCGAGCCGTCGCGGGTGAAGCTGGCGTACCTTTCTATTCGGTCAACGGTAGCGAGTTCATTCAGATGTTCGTTGGTGTCGGAGCTAGCCGCGTTCGCGATCTGTTCCAGCAAGCCAAAGAGCATGCGCCAGCGATTATCTTCGTTGATGAAATCGACGCCGTGGGACGTCAACGCGGTGCCGGGCTAGGCGGCGGTCATGACGAACGAGAGCAAACGCTCAATCAAATCCTCAGCGAGATGGATGGCTTTGCTGGAAACGATTCTGTGATCGTTATGGCGGCCACGAACCGCCCCGATGTGCTCGATCCAGCACTCCTGCGTCCTGGTCGTTTCGACCGCCACATTACTGTGGGACGTCCGACTCAAAAGGGTCGACTGGAGATGTTCAAGGTTCACACTCGCGACGTTCCGCTCGATAACGATGTCGATCTCGAGCGCCTTGCCGCTGTAACCATCGGACTGACCGGTGCGGACATTCGAAACTTGGTCAACGAAGCTGCTCTATGGGCCGCTCGCAACAATAAGACTCGCGTCGGCAGCGCTGATTTTGACTACGCTCGCGATAAAGTGCTCATGGGAGCGAAACGCGAAGAAGTGCTCAGCGACAGCGAAAAGGAAAAGACCGCCTATCACGAAGCTGGTCACACATTGGCTGCGTGGTTCCTCAAAGGCGCTAACCGAGTCCATAAAGTCACGATCATTCCTCGCGGTCGTGCGCTAGGCGTAACACAAATTGTTCCCACAGAAGATCGAGTTAGCGCAAGCGAACACGAACTTCAAGATCAATTAGTTGTCTTTATGGCTGGTAGAGAAGCTGAAAAGTTGATTTACGACGAAGCTACCGTTGGCGCCGAGAACGATCTTGAACGCGCAACCGAAACGGCTCGACGTATGGTAACCCACTGGGGGATGAGCCCCAAGATTGGTCCGGTCAGCTACAAAACTTCGGAAGATGATCCGTTCTTGGGACGTGAGATGCACCAGCAACGCAAGTTCAGCGAACACACCGCAGAATTGATCGACGGCGAAGTTGCGAGAGTCCTTCTTTCAGCAAGCACGCGTGCTACCGAGTTGCTCAACCAGCGGCGACAAGATTTGGAAGCGGTCACACGAGCCTTGCTAGAACGAGAAGAACTCACCGAGTTGGAGATCGAGCAATTGATCGGCCCTTCGGTTCACGGACTAGCCAAAGATCATACCATTGAAGCTCCCGTTAAGCCGATCGCAGAGACCGACACCAAGCCTCTCTAGCCAATTTAGCGACTGATACTATATGGCTAAGAAGTCACGCAATTCCAAAAAGATTCGAACCGAGTTCAAGAAGAACTATCAAGGACGCACGCGTGACGGCGATCTGACTCGGCAATTCAAAGACGGTTCGCTCGATGATCAGATATCGCGCGAACGCGTCAGCGGCAAAGGCGATTTGACTCGCCACCGAACCATCGTTGGGCACCTTGCTGAAGCGGGCGAAGATGGCTTGCCTGTCGACATGGATTTGGCCGATCCCAACGTGCTTTACGGTCGCGTGCTTCGCATGCACGGTTTGGAGTGCATCGTACGAACTGATGATGGACGAGTTTTTCGCTGCGCGGTTCGTCAAGTCTTGAAGTCGATCTCTACCGATGGACGGCACGTTGTGGTTACTGGCGACAACGTGCGTATTCGGCCTGAAGGGACAGAGCAGGGGATCGTGCTTTCCGTCCAGCCTAGACGTGGTGTGCTCTGCCGAACAAGCAAAGGCAAACGCCACATCATCGTTAGCAATGTCGAACAAGTGTTGATCGTCGCTAGCGCCGCTGAACCCGAGATCAAACCGCATTTGATCGATCGCTTTTTGGTAACAGCCGAACAGGCCGGGCTGGAAGCGATCATCGTCATCAACAAAGTCGACCTCATCGATCCCGCCGAACTACAGCCGCTGATCGGCGTTTATGCGCAACTGGGCTACCGTGTCTTGCTAACCAGTGCTGCCAATCAATGGTCCATCGAGCGGTTGCGAAGAATCGTTGCTGGAAAGCAAAGTGTCGTTGCAGGTCAGAGCGGCGTAGGCAAAAGTTCGCTGCTGAACAGGATTCAACAAGGTCTTGGACTGCGAGTTCAACCTGTAAGCAATGAAAACATGAAGGGCAAGCACACCACGACCACTGCCGAGCTGATTGCGCTCGAGTCCGGCGGTTACTTGGTCGATACTCCTGGAATTCGCCAGCTAGAGCTTTGGGATGTTGCGCCCGAAGAGGTCGGCGGACTGTTCCGCGACATCCGACCTTACGTCAATCACTGTCGCTTTCCCGATTGCAAACACCTCCACGAAGTTGGCTGTGCCGTGTTAGAAGCCGTCGCCGACGGTCGCATCGACCCTCGACGCTACGACAGCTACGCCCACATCGTCGAAGGCGACTAGTTCGTAGCAGGCACATTCCATGTGCCGTCCGCTGCCTTCAGTGTGCACGACAGTCCCTGTCGTTCTCAATCCCACCGGCTTGCCCGGTCGGTACCTTAGGTTTCTCGCTACTAGCGTCCCGCACAGCTTACAGCTTACAGCTTACAGCTTACAGCTTACACCTTACACCTTACACCTTCCACCTTACACCTTACACCTTACACCTTACACCTTACACCATACACCTGACACCGTACACCTTACACCTTACCGCCATCCCTGCGGCTTCACCGTCTCGTACAAGTTCAGTTCAGCTCGACCACCGATCAACCCAAACGTCTGACGTATCTGCTGACGCATTACTTCAAACGGATGAGCACCACTTGGAAGGATCGATCTTCCACCAAGGCGATAGAAATGCGGTTCACGCGTCACGAATGCTCCCGATGCTTCATCTGAGACGATTGGCTCAAGACGCAAGTTATGTTCGTAGTTAGGCTGATCAACCACATCGCCACAATGAATCACTTGATCGACGCTAAAATCCAACGTTTCATCTTCGGTACGTTGCAGCGTTACGATCAGTTGTCCAGAATCTTCGCGCAGAGCCTCCACGCCCCACGCTTCAATGGGAACAACGAACAACCCGTCTGCCTCTCGATAGATGCTCTCGGCCAACGCAATCTCTTCAGCGGACAACGGGCTGTTAGCTACCGACGCTTGCAGAAGCGTCTCACGCGGCGTCAACTGCTTGGGAATGACCCAGAACAGTTGCGTCTTCTCGGTCTTAGCCAACTCAGCTAACTCGATGGCGTTGGCTACTGCAGCCGCGTCGTTTCCGATCAGCATCACTCGCTTGCCTGAAAAGCTCTGCTTCTCTCGAGTAAGCACGCGACGTCGACCGAGCAGAATGCGATCCTGCAATTGTCTCCAACCAATGGGCTGACCTCCGCCAGTAGCTAGGCCTCCACGAGTCGCTTCGCCACTGGAGCAATCGAAGACAATGTCCACCACCTGAGTGAACTGGCCGCGTTGAGTCGACTCAAGCAGCAGACGGAACTCCTGTTCGGCTCGGCGTTCCAAACTTGTCGCGTCTTGCCATGTACAGCCCAAGCGACTTGCGGACAGAACTGGCGTATGCACCGTGATCGAAGTGTACAGAAGGTCGGTTCTCGCCACGAGAAGCAGATACTGCTCAACATACTGTTCGAAAGTAGGAACCTGATCTGGTTCTGGCAGAGGATGCTCATGAGCTTCGATGGCAGCAAGCCCCAGAGACGAGGTTAGCTCGCGCCATGTTCCTGGCATCGGGCGATTGCCCCAGGCCACCAAGCTATCACCGACCTTGTGCGCATCGAACAGCTCGACTGAGTAGCCCAGGAATCTACCGTATAAAGCAGCTTCCACTCCACATGGCCCACCGCCAATCACAGCGATCGTAGCCGGCGTATCAATCTCGGGGTCCCAATCTAGTTGCATCGAATTCGTCTTGTTAGGGTTTGTTGTTTTGCAGAAGCTTTTGAGCCAGTGCTTTAGCCGCGTCGCTCGGATTCTTAGCCGATAGTATTGCGCCACTGAGGGCCACGCGAGAAAGTCCAGTTTGTCGAACCTGATCAATATTGTCGATGCTAATTCCACCGATCGCGTAAGCGGGAATCGAAATCTCGGCCGCGACTTGCTTCAAAAAGTCGAGACCCGCAAACTGCTCGAACTGTTTCGTCGAGGAAGGAAAAGTCGGACCACAACCGATATAGTCCGCTCCGGCTTGCAGTGCTGCTCTAGCTTGAGCGATATCATGCGTGGAAACTCCAATCCATAGCTTTCTTCCGCTCAGTCGTCGCACTTCGGCAATAGGTAGATCCTCTTGGCCGACATGGACTGTACTCGCGCCACTTGCTAGAGCCACATCTACGCGATCATTGACCACCACGCACTGAGCTCCAACGGTTACGACCGCCGCACGAGCATACTGGAGCAGTTGAGCTCCATCGGCACGCTTATCACGAATCTGAAAAAGCCCCACGCCAGCTTGTTGTAGCTCACGAAGCGTTGCAACAAAATCCTCGATCGGCTGCTCACAACCGACCAACAGGTACAATGGTGATAAAGGAAAGTTCGCAAGTCCCAGCGATACAGCATTCGTCAATCGATTTTCGACCAATGCCAAGTCGTCATAAGCCCGATAACGCAGTTGCTTAATCTCGGCCGTAAGACTGTTGAACTCGATCTTACTAGCCTCTTCAATCACTCGCAATGACTGCGTGACACGTTCGCAAGCCGCTGTAACAACGTCGCTCCAATTAGCCCGCGATGATTCACTCTTGGTCGTTAAGCTTGTGCCTGCATCGCTATGCGTGGCTCTGGACTCTAGCCTCTCAAGTCGTGGTAGCTTCGCAGCAAACTCGCCGAGCGAATGTCGAAGTGCCTTAAGGATATTCGAGCTGGTAGCATCTTCGTGAATGACTCTCGCGATATCCTCCAGCGTTCGCAGACCTTCGGCCGCGCGATTCAAGTTCACGTCCAGTATTCTAAGTGTGGATTGTCTCATAAGATCCTCTTTGGTGGAACAATCGCTGAAGCCGCCAACAGTCCTCCGACGAGTGCCATGGCGACAAGCATCATCCCAAAAGCGAACTCAACACCTTCGACAGTCTGACGATCTAGCAGCGCGGTGAGCGATCGATAGCCCAACGATCCGGGCACCAAGATCAGCATACCCGGAGCGACGGGAACCATAGCTGGCTTGTCGGTAACTCTCGCGTAGAAATTGCTACAGCATCCGACAACTAAAGCTCCCAAAAACGATCCGACTTCGACGCCATAATTGCCGCCCCATTTCGCCGCCCAAAATCCGCTCAAGCTAACTCCGAAAATGATTGGCCAGAGTTTCAACGGTACTTTAAACAGGATTGCAAACGAGGCGGGGGCCAGGAACGTTGCCAACCATTGAGCGTATGCCGGAAGTTGGTCGTGAACTTCGGGAATGTTTCGCCAATGATCACCCAATCGCCACGCAATGGCGACTCCGAGGAAGAGAGTGAAAAGTGTGACGCTGGCTCCGGCCAGTCGTGCGACTCCCGCTGAAAGGTGACCGACCGTGATCTCCGTCATCGCAATCGTCAGCGTTAGTCCTGGCAACAGAACCACGACAGAAGCCAGAGTTACTAAGCGATCATCGATAGGGTGGATCCATCTTGCGAAGGCCAACGACAGAATCGCTGCGATGAATCCCGAGACAGGAAATACCAGCCCTGTCTCCCACTTGAGTCCGGCCTGCATGAACTCAAGTCCAGCGATCGAAAGCCCCAGTAGACCGGCGAGCCCCACTTCTAATGCGGTGCCATTGAAGAAGACCGCCACCGATGCGCAGGCGACTCCGCAGGCCAACGCGATCATCCAAGGAGCGTAGATCGACTTAGCTGCCGCAGCCGCTTCCATCTCCACCGCCGCTTCTGTGACGGTAATCTCTCGAGCTTCCAAGCGTTCGAGAATTTCGTCGAATCGATTCAGCTTGTCAGCATCGATTGTGCCCGACGAGACTCGCCGCATGTACGTGCGTTCATCTTCACCGCTTCCCAGCGACGCCACCAATGCGGTAGGCGTATACAGAAAAACGCTCGGCACACCCAATGTGCGAGCCACTTTTTCCATGACCCGCTCCAACTGGTGCGAAGACGTACCATGTCGGTGCAACAACTCGGCAACCCGAATCAAGAACTGATGGGTCGCGATAGAATCCTGAGTCATGAAAATAGCGGTCGAGAAGAGCTAAACGGCGAGCTTAAAAGCCTGATCTGAGCAGTCGTAGGCGACGGCACCACACTCCAAAAATGTTAAGCCCCAGAGTATAGTTCCTCTCCATCCTTTTGCGACCTCTGTTCAGGCTTGAGGCTTGAGGCTTGAGGCTTGAGGCTTGAGGCTTGAGGCTTGAGACTTGAGACTTGAGACTTGAGACTTGAGACTTGAGACTTGAGACTTGAGACTTGAGTCTCCTACAGCCTCAAGCCTGCTCCCTGGGACTCCTGACGCCGCAAAAGACTGCTGTTATAATGGTTTTCGCACCTTCCAAGGTTCACACTAGACCGAAGTCCCGTGATCCTGCATCCGTTTCGCCCAAGAGTCCCGTCATCCGAGATCTCATAAAGAAATACCCGCCCCCATAGTTAAGTGGATATAACGAGGCTTTCCTAAAGCCTAATCACAGGTTCGAGTCCTGTTGGGGGTATTAGAACCGCACAAATCGACATCATCGCCACAAACATTCCTGGCGGATTGTTCATAATTTTGATTGCAAATCATTGAAAGACCAAAAGGTTCTCGATGTGTCGACCGTTGAGCCAGCTACTTCAGTAATACTGTTTGTCGCTTTAAGTTAAGTGGCGGGTTGTTATGGTTCCTTTATCCGAAAAGCTAGAGCTGAAACATTGGCCACAGTTCACTGAGCTATTCCCTATCGAATATTGCCGAAGACATTCTTTACTTGGTGTGGTCGCTTCGAATGACAAGCCCTGCCTGATTGTGAGCGATCAAACGTCCGGATCTTCAGTGGACATTGTTCGCCGAGTCTTGCAGAATCCTGTTGAGACGATTCGATGCGACAATCAATATCTCACCGATCTCATTAATCAACACTACGAACAAGCCGTAGTCCGTGAACGCGAGTCCTCCGAAGCTGAATCGCTGGAAGAGTTCCTGGGGGAGCCGATTCCATCTGAGCGAGCCGATGATCTGCTGGAAACCGATAAGTCGGGAGCAACGGTCAAACTGGTTAACGATTTGCTGCTGGAAGCAATTCAAGTTGGCGCCAGCGATGTTCACCTGCAACCGTTTTCCGATCATGTGATCGTGCGTATGCGAGTGGATGGAGTCCTAGAGGATATTCGGAAGCTGCCGCGGTCAATTCAAGACGAGGTTATTAGCCGTCTCAAAGTCGCCGGAAAGATGAACATCGCGGAACGTCGCTTGCCGCAAGACGGTCGAGCGACGGTTCGAGTGGGTAATCGAACCATCGATTTGCGGCTAGCCTCTATGCCAACGGCCTTTGGAGAACGGATCGTAGTTCGTTTGCTCGACAAGAGTGCTCGACTCTACAGGCTCACAGAACTTGGCATGGATCCGTTCACTCGTGAGAGATTTGGCAGGCTGATCCATGTAGAGCATGGCCTAGTATTGGTCACTGGCCCAACGGGAAGCGGCAAAAGCACGACGCTGTACGCTGCCCTTCAGGAACTGGATACCAGATCTCGCAACGCAGTTACGCTAGAAGACCCCATCGAGTATCAGCTCGATGGCATCAGCCAGACGCAAATCAACACCAAGAAAGGCATGACCTTTGCCAGCGGGCTTCGTAGCGTCCTTCGTCAAGATCCCGACATTATCATGGTGGGCGAAATTCGCGATGAGGAAACGGCAATGATGGCCGTTCAAGCGGCCCTCACCGGCCACTTGGTATTCAGCACATTGCACACGAACGATGCGGCTAGCGCCGTAACGCGGATGCTCGACTTGGGTATTGAACCTTATCTGGTGGCCAGTAGTGTTCTGGGAGTGCTTGCCCAACGCTTGGTGCGGCGAGTCTGCCAGCAGTGCATCGATCAGTCTCAAGAGCAGAAACAAGCCTGTTCTCGCTGTCGTGGAACTGGCTACAAAGGTCGAGAAGGCATCTACGAGTTGCTCCTGGTCAATGACGAAATTCGATCGCTCATTCAACAGCGAGTCCACGCTGCTGAGATTCGTGACTGCGGAGTCCGAGGTGGAATGCGGCTGCTGCGAGAAAGCGGAGAATTGAAAATTGCCGAGCGGCTGACCACGCTGGAAGAGGTGGAACGTGTTACGATGAGATCTGAACTCTAAAGCTTCGTAACCGAGCACTCAAACCAGCATGGCAACTTTTTTTTACCAAGGGTTGGACTCAACCGGTCGACGCGTCAAAGGCGTTGTAGCGGCAGACAGCGCTCGAGCCGCACGCGACCAACTTCGACAGCAAGGGCTGCGCGTGAAGCAGATTAGCGAGCGCAGTACAGCGTCCGTCAAATCCTCATGGCTAGGCTACCTACGCAGTCGTCGCTACCAATCATCACTCACGGAGTTCTATCGCGAGCTCACCACACTGCTGCAAGCCAGCGTACCTTTGCTGGATGCGGTTGACAGTTGTCTAGCCCAAGTCCCGTCGGGCCTGCATGCTGCCCTTTCTTCGCTACGCAATAAAGTATCTGAGGGAGCCAGCGTAGCGGACGCCATGGCCGCCGAGCCATGGCTGTTTGACGAAATGACGATTGGCATGGTGCGGGTCGGTGAAACAGCCGGAAACCTTGATGAGGTGCTCGACCAAGTCGCTACATTTCGCGAACAGTCCTCGCAAACTCAAGACCGCGTGCTCTCGGCGATCATGTATCCGACAATCGTGTTCTTCGTAAGCATTGCTGTAACGCTGTTTCTGATGACAGTCGTGGTTCCCATGCTTTTGGATAACCTAACCGAACTTGGTTCCAAGCTACCCTGGCCGACACGCTTGCTGAAATGGCTAAGTGACCTGCTGTTGACTCATGGTTGGTGGATCGCCCTTGTGTTCACAGCTCTTTGCGGATGTCTGGTTGCATGGTCGCGAAGTCCAAGCGGACGCCGGCGGGTTGGAAAGCTCATGTTAAAGGTTCCGGTGCTGGGCAATTTGATTCGTAAGCAATCGATCAGCCGATCTGTACTGGTCGTCGCATGCTTGCTCAGATCCGGGATTGAACTTGTGCAAGCAATTCGCATCGCCGCTCAGTCCTGTCGGCATTTGACCTTTCACGACGCCTTCTTACAGATTGCAAGCGAATTAGAAAAGGGTCAGGGCCTTCGTGAAGCCTTTGCCAAACAGCCTGCCTTTCCCGCTTCCGTAGCTCAAGTATTTTCCTTGGGGCAGCAGTCGGGCCAATTGGAATCCATGCTTGTACGGTTGGGTAAAGATTATGAACGACAATGTTCAGTATTGGCAGGACGGCTGACGACAATCGCCGAGCCCATACTCATAGTTCTACTATCGATCGTCGTCGGATTTATTATGTTTGCCACCGTGATGCCGATTCTAGAAGCTGGTAATATGTTAGGTAAGTAGTTGAGGCATTGACTATGAATTGACGTTCATTCCACGGAAGATAGATCAACAGAAAGAGGCTAGAGATGTTCGCCCCCAATCCTCAGTATCCTCCTCGCAATCTTCGCTCCCTGCGTTCTGGATTCTCGTTAGTTGAACTGATGGTAGTCATTGTTATCCTCGGTATGCTGGCCGGCCTAGTAACGGTGAGCGTTCGAAGCTATCTGATCAACGCCAAGCAGAATGTGGCCAGGGTGGATATCAGTAAGCTTACCCAAGCCATAGATACTTTTTATACGACCTTCAATCGCATTCCGACCAACGAGGAAGGACTTGAAGTCCTCACGAAAAAGTCTGAGCAATTCACTGAGGGGATCATTCCCAAGCTTCGATTAGATCCGTGGGGCCATCCTTTTGAATACGTTGTGCCCGGTCGCTCGCAACAATTTGATATTATCAGCTACGGGGCGGATCATCGCGAGGGAGGCACTGGAGCCGACAAAGACATCCGCAGCGATGAAATCGAGTAGGACTGCGAGCCATGAAAGGCAGTCATCCACGACGAGCATTCACGCTAACAGAACTACTGACGGTTCTCTGCATTCTGGGATTGATTGCTTCGGGTAGCATGTTTGTGCTATCAGCCACAGTCCGACGCGCGCAGCGAATCACATCCATTGAATCGATGATTGGGACGTTGGCGTGGGCACGCGACCAGAGTTTTAACGAGCCCGTGTTGCTCAATTGTGACTTCAATCAGCAGGTTTTCGAAGCTGAAGCGGTGGAGTCAAAACGCACCAAACGGTATCGCTGCTCAAGTGGCGTACAATTGGTGGAGGCATCTGTACGTGGCGCTCAAATAGATCAAGGGAAGTTAACCGTCGAGTTTCACAAGGGGAGTTGCAGTACTTTTGCACTTCGAATCAAGTCGGACAATGTTGGCTACTCTTTTGACAAATGGCTGGTCATGTTGGGACCAAGCGGCGAGACAATGCAATATGAACATTCACAAGAAACCTCAGCGGCTCTGGCCAAGTGGCTCTCGCAATGGGCTAACCTTGATTGAGGTTGTTGTTGGCAGCTTGCTTGCTGGAACATTGCTGGTAGGCATACTCCTTTCGATGACCGCTCATGCCAAGCAACTTCGACAAATCCAGCTTGGCCAGGACGGTTTGATTCAGTTGGACAAGCTCTTATCTCGCTGGGCTGAGTTTGATTTCCGCGAGGAAAAGCTTGAGCAAGTGGCGGCCGACACACACTCGAGCTTGAGCAGGCAATCGCAAGCGACGGAGCAGTCAAAATCATCGCCAGTTTGGATACGTATCACTCGCCTACCAAGTGCCGAATATCAAACGTGGGGCATTGAGAAAGTCCGACTTGAGGCGGTTTCAATAACTTCCGAGCAGTCGGTCGCCAAGCTGGAGATCGTTCGGCATGTACCGTAGACCTGCATTTACTCTCGTCGAACTTGTTACCGCGTTGGCCCTGGCTTCGATGCTCTTGGCTGCCATCGCCGGAGTATTGGTCTACTCGCATCGGCAGCTCAATCAGGTAAACGACCTTTCGATGCGTCGCTGGGAAGCTTCGGTGATCAGGATCGTCCGACGTGACATACAACTGGCCAGCCAGATCTCTATATCCGATGGATGGATTTGGCTCAGCGGTGAATTTCCAGTGCCTGGTAGTGATACTTACGTCGATCGCGTTGGTTATGGGATTGCCCCATGGATTCGCGCGACCGGAGGTGAGACTGCAGCTCGGTTATCTCCAACTTCGGAGAATCAAAACGAGCGATCATCTCCACCGCCAGTACGTAAAGAAACCGTTCCGACGGTTCTGGTTCGCGTCTGCGGTAGAGAAGGACAGCCGATTGTTGTTGGGCCAAGCCGCATCGTGATGGAGCGATTGGACGACAACGGAACGCCTCAACCTTTATCGGCGAATCCAATCGAGATTGCCAAGCAGCTTCGAATGTGGCTTTGGGTTGAAGACTCATCGGAGCCAGCTCTCGTAACAGACTTGGTGGCCCACTGATGCGACGCCAACCACAAAAACAAATACAACGACAACGCCAAGGTTTTGTATTACTCCTAGTAGTAATGCTGCTTGCGATCTGCTGTTTGATCTTTACTCAGATCGCACTCAAATCGCACAGCAAAGTCAATCAGTTCGTTACTGGCCAGCGTGAGCTTGCCGACTACTGGGCCATGACTTCCATGCGCCGAACCGTCATGTCCAATGCCAACCGCATTTGGATGAAGAGCGTCGAGCAACGTGCTGAACCAACGCTAAGAGTAGATTTTGCATCTGGAGTGTACCTGCTCAAGCTGGAAAATGAAAGCAGTAAGCTCAATCTTGTTCGCGCATGGAAGGTTTTTCCAGTCCAGGCTGCCCGTGAAACGATCGGTAGCGAGCTGATGATGTTCGATGGGCAGGCGCAAAGACGATTTGAAGAACTGGATGGACGCGTTGGCTCTTGGCGGCAGTTGAGTACTGTGCTCGATCAATCGATTCTGGATCGAACTGACCAGGTCACCTTATGGGGAAGCGGGAGAATTGACATTACGCAAGCTAGCGACGAAGTGGTCGAAAAGGCCTGGAAGGGACTTTACGGCACTCTGCCTCCCGCCGAGCTTTACCACGCCAGACAAGTCTGGCCACCTCCGCCTTGGAGCGATCTTCGGCTTCAACTTGGGCTTCGAGAATCGCAACTCGAGTTAGCCGACAAATGGTTCAGCACATCAAGCACCAGCTTCAGCCTTGAGGTCTTGTCTCTCTCAAGCCCGCACAAAACGACCGGTGTTCTTTTTGTAAGCGATGGAAGCACCAATCACGCTTTTGCATTTTGAGTTTTTCGTAGGGTGTGTGCAGCATGCGATCCAATATAATCCTTACTGCCGATCGGTTCTCACACAACTCCAACGCAATTTGGCACGCTAATCCGCATGCGAAACACACCATTGGCTGTTGGTGCATCACGGACCGCCCGCATTCCCAACTTCGGTTGAAATCTACAGTTCACTTCGTTACGCGAAGCACTCACGTACTTGAGCCTGGCCGCGGTGCCAGCGTTTGCCGTGACGCTCGGCGTCGGCCGACATCGACTTGGGTGAGCCCGCGCAACTGCTCTTGCCGAAGTACTTTTTAAAGTTCCAGACAAGGTCTCGCCACATCGAAGCTTCGATGCCAACTTGATTGAGCACGGCCTTTAGAGAATCTGGTACATCTTCGATGAGCTCTTGAACGCTGTGTTTGGCTGTCCAGTTTTTCGTAGGGTGTGTGCAGCATGCGATACAGTGTATTCCTTACTGCTGATTGGTTCTCACACAACTCTAACGCGATTTGGTAAGCTGATCCGCATGCGAAACACACCACTGGTGCTGACCGCCCGCATTCCCAACTTCGGTTGAAATCTACAATTCACTTCGTTACGCGAAGCACTCGCGTACTTGAGCTTGGCCGCGGTGCCAGCGTTTGCCGTGACGCTCGGCGTCGGCCGACATCGACTTGGGTGAGCCCGCGCAACTGCTCTTGCCGAAGTACTTTTTAAAGTTCCAGACAAGGTCTCGCCACATTGAGGCTTCAATGCCAACTTGATTGAGCAAGGCCTTTAGAGAATCTGGTACATCTTCGATGAGCTCTTGAACTCGCTGCTTGGCTGTCCAGCTAAGCAGTTCGACATAGTCTCGCCAACGAATGTTGAGAAAGCCTTTATCGCTGGCTCGCAGGCCAGTAGTGTTGGGCTGAGCTTCCTTGGCAAGAGTCTTGGCGTCCATGGTGAGTGGAGCCAACCAACTATCGCGGAGGACTCGGCGGCCAGTTGGGCTTTTGCGTTTGGCTTTTCGAGACTTGCGAAGTTCATCCACGGTCTTGTGCTTGCGTTCATCAGCGGCTTCAGCTTGCGGAATGGCCTCTAAGGCAAACGCAACCGACTCGATCTTGGCGCCTTGTTCAGCGTGAATACGATCATAGGCGGAGGTGTGAAAAGACTCTTCGATCGACTCTGCCATTGCGGCTCGAACTGGATTCAGATCGACATACATGGCGCACGCCAGCAGGCCTGCTTCATCAGTGATTCGTTGAGCCTTAAATCTTCCTTCCCAAAACCGGCCGGTGCAATTATCTTCTTTGTTGGACATGCGAGCGACTGGTTCGGCGAGGGCTCGCATGAACCACGAGATATCGGACAAACACCGACGAATTCTCTTAATCTCGGTAGGATTGTTGGCGAGAGTCTGAACTTGTATCTCGGTGGGTTGAGCTAAATGCAATTCTTCCAATCGCTGCCCTGGAAAGACGCTCAGCCAGCGAATCGCAACTTGCTCATCGGTCCACTTGGCGACTACGTCGGGTCGATTACGAAGAATCGTGTGAATGTGATTGCTCATCACAGCGTAGGTCAGTACATCGATACCGAACACTGAAGCTAGTGACTCCAGGCGCCTGCGAATCCATTCTCGTCTGTACGAAAAATCCTTACCCGACTGTTGGTCTAGCCCAGCAAGGTACGCTCGGCGGACGCATCGCTGAATCGTATGCACGATGCAGACTTCGTCGGGATTAAACTGTTCGCTTCGTTTCGGCCTACCCATCTTCAAACTCCCTTCGTTCTCGAGCAATTGCACTCATTCTGCCAAACTTGCCGCTCCGCGTCAATAGTAGATGGGTGGCACCATCTATCCTGGCTGTGTCCCCACACCTCAGCCTGCCCAGCTTAGACTCTTAATCGCCTAGCAATTCTTGCTACCACAGCAGTTCATATCCGGTCTCCTGAACGGCCCCCATTCGCACTTGCTGTGTCCCCACACCTCACCTCCTCAATTGTGGCCATAGCCGATATCAGTGGTGCCATCATCATCCACGAAAATAAGAAAAAAACCTTCGTCTGTTTCGTGCTGGAAATCAATAGGTGTTTCGCTATCGATAAGCGGCCATTTGCCCGTCCATTTGAACCAGCTAGCAACGGCAACTAGTTTTGTGTGGTCTCGTTTCTTGAATGGGTAAGGAGTGAAACCGTTTTCCAGAAAGGGATGCTTGTTGGTAATTGCGATGACTTCATTAACTATTACTTTATCTGCCAAATCTCGCCATTTTTCAGTTTTTCCCAAGACCAGCGCGGGTTTACTGACAACCAATTTAGTTCGATGTCTGACACCTTGAAACTGGAAGTGATTTCTAACTTCATCGGGCACAAACTCCGGCTCGAGTCGACGCCCAGTTGTAGACTTGCTCCAAATCGCAATAGAAAACTCTGGTCTGTCAACTTGGCCTTCTACGATAAAGATATTTAGAACATCTGATGGTAATTTCCTTCCGAGCAAGTCCAAAGAATCCCCGAAATAAAAATTGCCCCAGAATTTCAGTAGCTTGCCATCGACTTTTGGCCACTCAAATCCTCGCTCAACGTATGGAGTGCCCCCCAGCTGAGTCCAGTGATTACCTGTAATTTCCTTACGAAAAACGAAGATATCTGCGGGAGCAGTATTAACTTCTGAGGGAAGTTCTATGGTTATTTGCTCGTTTCGAATTAAATTCTCCGGTGTGAAGAGTCTTTCATAATTGTCACCCAAGGTGAGATTCCCAGGAAATTTTGACTCCAATTATTCTGTATTACCAATTTGTTGCCCTGGCCCATTGAATTGCCTCCGTAAAATAGTGACCAAAACAGAAAGCCTGTCACAGCTATCGCGCTCTTCATTTTGCAAGTCCTCAGGCCGTTAACGGATCCCATGGATTCTCCTGCGTCGGCGGCAGGAAAAAATCCGGAATAAGTGGCATATACCAAAGTCTAATGGGGATTGCAGGGCGAGGTCTAGGCCACTCCCAAGGTTCGTTAGCAGGGCCTGGGTTTGAAGCAGGATTCGGAGCGGGGAGCGGGCAGCCAGGAGAGGGCAAGGGCACAAACGGGACAGGATGCGGGGAGGGTAAGGGATTGTGCAGAGGAAGGGGTAGAGGATGGGGTTGCTGCTGTTGTTGTGGCTGAGTACAGCATACCGCGGCGGTGACCGTAGCGAGTAGACCATCGGTGGAGTGACCCGGCTTCTCGTACGTAACCATGGGGGGAAAGGGCAAAAAAGGAGTAACATCAGGGTAGGTGTTGTTAGGGTGTTTAAGCGATTCCTGAAAATAGTAGAGGTCCGCACTTACAAGATCGCTAGTTATGAGAGCATTCATTCCCAGCATAAGTTCGCAACAGTCTTTACTCTTGTTCACAAGGTTCAAAAACTTTGTATTGTAATCAAAACCAGGGTTTTTGAAGTGAATATAGCCATGAATACTCTCGTCTGCTTTTCCCCATCCAGGGTCGAATTCCGTTGTGATGGAATCGCGAAATGTTTTTTCAGTCATCTTGGCCTTAAGGAGTAGATCCAACCCGCATTTTGCTGCGAAAGGCCCCGCGACACCATTTGGAAACCAATGGTGTCTCCAAGGGCCAGCTGCAGGCATAGACGTCATGCCGCTTGGGTCTAGGAATCCGAACGGGTTATTCTCTAAAAAACGTCAATAGTAGATGGGTGGCACCATATATCCCATCCTGAATTTCCAACAGAAGTCCCACCACCATTGCCCGATCCCCCAGTACCGCCAGTGCCACCACCTCCTTGTCCTTCACCAATTTCGCCTACTTGAGCACTGACGGTTGCCGTGGCAACTAGGAGTGCGAAAATGGCAGTGCAAGATACTCGCAGCATGGGCATGGAGAGATCAATAGTAGATGGGTGGCACCATCTATCCCATCCCATTCGCAATTGCTGTGTCCCCACACCCATAGCGCGATGCTCTACAGGTGAAGCCAAACCAGTCAGGCTGTCGATGCAGCGATCTTGGTTTTTTGAACATGAGCGATGGTGATTACATTGAGCTACTGGATTGGACAGCTCGAGTCGTAGTGCCTGGCAAGCGAGGAAGCACACCGTCTGATGCACCACCAATCTTCGAGCGATTGAATTTAGGAATTTCGCCAGAATCCTGGTGTGAGCTGATCAAGAGCTTCGGCAAGCTATTCAGTACCGTGGCTGGCAAGCCGCACTTCGTCGAGCGTTACAGAAGTTCTAAGCGTAAGCAAAAATTCACCCTTAAGCCAGAAGCTCGACTTCTTCTCACCGTCTAGGGCAGACTTCGGCAGATTGCCAACCAAAAATCTCTTCAGCCTATCTTGTCGGCTCAACGCAACTTCTCGCGTCACGCTGCCAAGGCCGTGTGTGTCCCCACACCTTCTTCACATATCCGCTCTCCTGAACGGAAACTCCATTCGCACTTGCTGTGTCCCCACACCTTTCCCCAATTGCTGTGTCCCCACACGTCACCGTGTCCCCCGGTGTGCCAAATTGCTTATGCTGTGTCCCCACACCCTTTCCGCCGAACACTATTGGCTGTGTCCCCACACTTCAATTGTGTCCCCACACCCCAGCCAAACTTGCCGCTCTGCGTCAATAGTAGATGGGTGGCACCATCTATCATCAATCATCCCAGGGAGAACTGGCAAAGCCAGTGCCACCCAACTGTCGCTTCCTTCGCCAGTGCCACACCCGCCGCAGATCATTCTGTACGAGCGATGGCACCATCTGTCATCTATTGTTCGGTGGACTGCCTTAAAACTACCAATTCCTTCACGGCTTTGTCTGCAATCACGGACTCACCAAACTGGGCGAAAATTGACTCTCCTCTCGTGTTGAAAAATACACCTCGTTCGGTGACCAGAACCTTAGTATAGTCGTCTTCCTCACTCGCATTTAAAAGGGTGATTGACGCTTTGCGCGATGACGCCATAGCATGAATTTCTGCAATCAGAGCGCCATTCAAATCCTTTTTGAGCTGAAATGATTGTGAACGTTCTGGTATCGGGGTACGCGGAGGGCCACATCCAGCACACAATAACACGACCCCAATTATAAAAAACTCTCTCCAGCGCATCTCATTTCACCATTTGAAGTATTGAGATAACCAACGAAATAATGCTCGCCCAACTTCCAACGACCCCCAAAACATCTTCGTCATTCTCACTTGGATCTGACGCGCTGTAGTCCCATTTGGATCCTGATTCCTTTCGTTGCAGATCACCAGCCGGGCAAGCATCCCGAGAATCTAAACCCTGCTTCGTGGAGTAACAGCTCAACGAGTTATCCCATTGATAAAATGTTGCATGATTATAATAATAGAACCACCATGGCAATACATACCAGTCCATTCGGATATTGATGTCGTAATCGCATCTGCAACAAGACGCGGCCATATAGTAGCCAGATCTGCTAACATTGTGAGTCCCCTTTCTGTGCGCGTCAACGGTAAACGGCCATTTACTAAAGCTTCTTGGATTTCCCGGGTCTATGAATGTCAACCCGAGGGGATCAACTAAGAACAACGATGACGATCTAACATATTCATACAAATTGATTCCCCCGCGATACGCGATAGGATCTTTGGAGCAGAACCTACCTAAGGCGGGATCATACATCCGAGCGCGATAGTGGTATTGCTGGATGACATTGTCCCATTCGCGACCGGTGTACAAGTAGCGATTGTCGTAGGCAGTAGCGCTAATAACCGTTCCAGAGGAATTGGCGATCGTAGGTACTCCATATGCCGTGTAGCCGTATCGCTCAAGTGCCGAACCAGAAGCATCGGTGAGCGCGGTAACGCTGTACTGTTGGTTGCGGTGGTAATAAACCGCGCTGCTACTGGAAATGTTCCAGCGCATGATGGGTTCATCAATGTAGCTGGCGTACAGGTAACGATAAGTGGATGATGCTGGAGCAGCTCCAGAAGCGTAATCGGCAATCGTTTGCTGTCCGGCTTGAACGAATACAGTCGTGGTGGAACCAACCGTATGCGCCACGCGGCGACCCAGTGCATCGTATTGGTGGCTGACTGTTGTCGAACCGGTGGTAGCGCTGGATAACCGATTATCAAAGTCCCAGGTCGATGTGAGGCTGGCTGCGCTAGCTCGTAACGAAGCAGGAATAAGCGTGATGTTACCTTTGACATCGGTAGTCACGTTGCTGCCTCCGCCGGTGAGAAGCTCGTGAGATGGACCGTGCGTCCGCGTCTGAGCAGTGCCGTTGGTGGTGACACTGTTCCAATCACCCACAGCCGATAGACTCCATGATTGACTTAGACCGCTGGTACGATTGAACGAGACCAGTCGGTCCTCGCCATCGTAGCCGCCCGTCGGAATGCTAAAGCCGTAGTTGCTCATGGTACCCGTAATGGTCTCTGAGATCTTATTGTGATTGTTGTCCCAGCCATAACTGAGGTTGCCAATTGAAGTGCCACTGCCTGTGAAGGTGATCGACGATAGCGTGTTATCTGATCCGTAGGCTCGCGTATCAACGACACCATTGTTGTAGGTCGAACTAATCATTCGACCCCCATTGTCATAGGCTCGGGTATCGATTGTCGTTCCAGCATGTTTGATCTGGTGCAGCTCACCGCGAGCAGTGTAGGTTCGATCAACGACTGTGCTATCTGGGTAGGTGTACTTCGTCAGTTCTCCTCTAGTATTATACTCGGTTGTGGTTGCGTAAGTCTGCCCCGCAATGGTCAGACTTTCTGTCTTTTTCCGTCCTGCCGCATCGTAGGCGTAGCCGACGGTGTTGCTGTAGCGGCCCGAATAGGCTGTTAACATTCGACCAGCCTTGTCATAAGTGAACTGATCGGAATCGGAGATTGTTCCCGATGGGCTATTGGCCGCCGTGCGATATTGGCGGTTGGAAAGGCGCCCAGCCAGGTCATAGTTGAAGGTACAAGTGTCGCCCTTCTGATCCTGCTTGCGGGAGACTCGCCCGGCTGGATCAAGGTTAAAAGTGACAATGCCGTAGCCGGTCGTGCCGACGACCGAGCCAGTTACGTGATCGGGATACTGTTCGGTCAGCTTGCCACCAGCGTCGTCGTAGGTGTAGCTGGTGGTTTGATTCTCAGCGTCCGTTAGAGAGGCTAGCTGTCCTGTGGCCAAGTAGGTGAACGAGGTCACGCCAGCAATTCGGTCAGTTTGCGACTTCTGGCGCCCGCGAGCATCGAACTTGTAGCTGGTGGTTTGATTCTTGCCGTCGATTGCGGCGATGCGATTGCCAGCTTTGTCGTAGGTGCTATTGGTGGTGTGGCTGGCGGTGTCGGTTGTTAGGCCAGCTCGACCTAGTGCATCGTAAACGACATCCTGTCCAACGCTGTTGGGATCACGGACCGAGAGCTGATTGCCGCCAGCGTCGTAAGTAAATACAGTGGTGTTGCCCAGTTGATCGATGGAGCGGAGCGTTCGGCCAGCTCCATCAGTTAGGCTCTTGGTGGTATTGCCCAAGGCATCGATGGAGCGAGATTCAAGGCAATTGCCAAAGCCAGCCACTGCCGTGACGGTATCATGCGCCTGGCAGGACCAGGTGAGCAGGCTATTGGGGTCGGAAGCGGGCGGGACGCCCGCGCACCCTGGTAGCTTGCCGCTCATTACTGTGCGACCAGCAGCATCGCTGATTGTAAAAGAAACTTCGAACTCGGGATTGATGACTACGGAAGCTCGACCCGGTGTTGTCGAACTAAATGTCAGCGCTGCGCCGCCAGCAGTTTCGGCGGCGGCTAGCTTGGTAATAGCTGTGGCAAGGGAGACTTTCCAAGTCGGGGAAGAGCTTGGAAGAATTGCGGGCGAGACGCCCGCGGACCCATCGAGGCCCACGCCATCAGACAGATTGTCATCGTAGAGATACTGCGTCGTCAGGCCTTCGCTTTGAGCGACGCCACCCAGTCCTGCAATCGGCGGTGAGAGTGGATCAATTGCCCCTCGGGCTGATAGCCATGCCGTGCTCGCGATGGTTCGACCTAGTGAATCATACTTAGTGGTCGATTCAGCAAGCGTGCTGCCATTGACCGGATCGAGCGTGTTGGCTGAGTGCGAATCGACATTGCTGACCATTACCGAGTGGACAACGCGCCGCTGAGGGTCAGTATTGCGAATACTTCCGTGACCCAATGGATTCTTAGAAGCTGTCGACTTTCCGCAGCACGTATCATCGATGTTGGTCCAGACCTTGCCGCGATAGTCGGTGCGAGTTTGTTGACGACCATCGGCAAAATAGGTGAACGATTCGGTGGCAGCCACCGAACTGCCCGCCGCTTCAGTGTGGGTAGCCACCAGCCCACGGCCATTATAAGTCAAATTCTCTTTGGCTTTTTGGTAGCCTTCGGTATCACTGGAGTCAAAGTAACGTGGACTGCGGACTTCGGTAACTCGACCATCAGCGTCATAGTCGGTCTCGGTCACAGCGGCTACGCTGGTTCCCCAAGCAGCCGTCTTCCTGATTTCTCGGCCTTTCGCGTCGTATTCGTAGCGAGTCTCCGTCCCGCGACCATCGATTACCTGAGTCAAGTGACCGG
Source organism: Planctomycetota bacterium (assembly GCA_963204965.1). GTDB lineage: Bacteria > Planctomycetota > Planctomycetia > Pirellulales > Pirellulaceae > Aureliella. The sequence goes on from CAUJKA010000138.1 coordinate 31,375, forward strand.
CGTCATCGCGAATGGCGTCGTGGATGATATAGGCAGCGTTGGCAGCGGTGTTGCGAGTGAGATTCCAAACGGCATCAAAGTTAGCAAGCGTATAGCCTGGATGCGTGCAGGTGACGGTTCGAATCAGCGTACCGTCACTAGCGCGGTATCCGTAATACTTGCGACGACCATAGGTGTCTTCGTCGTACAGAAGTTGGTTTTCCAGGTAAGACTTCTTGTTGGTGAGCGTTGTTCCGACTCGAGGATACTGCTTGACTTCGGTAACACGATTTTTGAAGTCGTAAACGTAGTCAGTAACAGCCCCGTTGTTCTTAACCTTTGTCTTTAGCGAATCACTGCCCGCCAAGTAGGTGTACTCGGTAACCTGTCTTAGGTTCGGATCGGTAATTGTCTGATCATGAGCATTGCCATCCAGAATGTTCGCATCAACGGCCGCACCAACAACGGTTTGCGTAAGCCTACCGCTAGAGTCGTAACTGTAGGTTGTGACTGTGCCGACTCGATTCTTGGTGGCTATCACGCGGCCAGCGTTGGCACCCGTGCCATACAGCGTTTGCTCGGTACTGGTGTCGGGGTAGGTGACCTGAGTCTGGCGACCAGCGCTGTCATAAGCGAAAGTAGTCAGGCGATTGAGTGGATCGACGACTTCTATCAGCCTGCCCGCTGTATCGTATTCGTAGGTCGTTTCGGGGCGAGGCTGTCCAGCAGCGACTGCCGCCTCGATCTTCTT
>CAUJKA010000139.1 GCA_963204965.1 Planctomycetota bacterium
AAGAGAAGGCACAATGGGGAAAGACTAATGTACTTTTCGACAGTCAGGAGAGCATCTCGTAGCTCGTAAAGTTTTGCAAGTGACGCTGTATGCATTCATTCGACGTCAATCAGCTTCCATGCTTGGCTGTTGGTAAGTTGCGTTTACTGTTTCCGATGATGAATTGGTAGGGATGATCCTCCTGAAAATCGTCGCAACCCAGGATTGAAGGTCGTCTACAAGCGTAAATACGACCGGGATGAAGACTAAGCTTAGAAGCGTCGATGTGATCAGACCACCAACAACAGCCACGGCCATCGGGGATCGAAAATCGGTGTCGGCGCCGAGACCCATGGCGATCGGCAACATGCCGGCGATCATTGCGATACTTGTCATCAATATCGGTTGAGCTCGCTTACTTCCTGCTTCGATCAAGGCTTCGCGCCGTGACTTCCCCTCGCGAATGGAGACAATTGCAGACTCTACAAGCAGGATGGAATTCTTGGCGACTAATCCGAGCAACATCAGCAGCCCAATGAGCGCAGGCAACGAAAGTGACTTGCCCGTCAAAAGCAGAGCCAACAATGCACCACCGATCGACAACGGTAAGGCCATCATGATTGTTATCGGCTGGAAGAAAGTGCTAAATAGCAGCACCAATACTACGAACACTAGAAGCACTCCTAAGCCCATCGCACTCGAAAATTCGGTAAACAATTCACTTTGGCGCCTTAGGTCTCCCTGATTTTGTTCCGTCACTCCGACGGGGAGATGCTGCATAATAGGTAGCGAATGGATCGCCTGCGATGCCTCGCTGAGCGGCGTGCCATTGAGATCGCCGCGGACGGTTGTTTGACGCGCTCGATCGGAGCGGCTGATCTGTGCTGCACCACTGCTCCTGTGAATTTCCGCGACGGCTTTGAGCGGTACCGTGGAAGCGGCGGTCATGCTGCTGACCCTAAGATTTTCAAGTGTTTCGATATCTTGGCGAGCTTCGGGATCGAGCTGAACGAGTATGGGGATTTGACGATCAGCTAAATTGAACTTGGCTAGATTTGCATCGACATCGCCTTGCGTTGCTAACTTCGCAACGGCACTTATTTGCGATACAGAAACACCCAGTTGTGCGGCGCGAGCAAAATCGGGCTTGATCAGCAGTTCGGGGCGTAGCAGGCTAGCGGTTGATTGAACATTCGTCAGCCCCTTGATCGTTTGCATTTGTTGAGCGAGTTCAACCGAGGCTGCTTCGAGTTTGGTTGGGTTATCGCTGACCAATGTTATTGTGATTTGTTGCCCAGATTGACCGGTGCCGACACTTGCTCGAATGCCTGGCACATCGGCAATCAACTCCGACATTTCTCGCTCAAATTGCTGTTGAGTCAGCTTACGTTCACCACGAGGCTTGAGGTTAACTGTCAAAGCTGCCTTGCGAACATCACCTGCACTACCTGTGTCAGCGCCTCGCCCTGACTGTGCAACCCCTATCGCGGTGTAAACCGATAAGACTTCCGGTCTCGATTGAAATAGATTGGCAACTTGAAGCGCAGCTTGATCGGTATCTTCAATGGTAGCTCCCGGGGGTAACTCAATTTCGAGATCCGTAACCGAGCGATCCGAGGCCGGGATGAAACCGGATGGAAGCAAAGGTACGATAGCGATAGAGGCAGCGAAGATTGCTAAACCTAAAAAGGCAGTTGTCTTGCGATGATCGAGCGACCATTCCAGCAGCTTGATGTAGAGCCGCTTGAGCAAAGACTCTTTTTTGTCGCTGGGTTCAATTAAGTGCGGTCGCTGAAAATAGGCTGCCATCAAGGGAGTTATCAGTCTTGCTACCAACAGCGAGAAGAGTACCGCAGCAGCAACGGTGATGCCAAACTGTTTAAAGAACTGACCAGCGATTCCGCCCATAAAGCTAACAGGCATGAACACAGCTACCATCGTCATCGTAGTAGCGACAACCGCCAATCCAATCTCGTCGGCCGCCTCAAGGGCTGCGTCGAACGGGGCTTTCCCCATGCGAATGTGACGTACGATGTTCTCGATCTCAACGATAGCATCATCCACTAAAATTCCGACTACCAACGACAACGCCAACAGCGTGACGTTATTCAGTGTAAACCCGAACCATTGCATCACCGCAAACGCGGGAACCAGCGAGAGTGGCATGGCCAAACCGGCGATTACGGTCGCTCGCCAATCGCGAAGAAACCAATACACAACGGCTACTGCGAGCAATGCTCCCAGCCATAGCGCTTCAATCGCAGCGGCATACGATTCTTCGACAAACGCAGAGGTAGAGCTGACGCGTTGGAAATCGATCTCAGGAAATCGATGACGAAGTTCCTCAACTCTTTGATCGACTCCCTGGACGACGCTAACATCGCTACTGCCGGTGGTTCGAAGAACAGAGAATGTGATAACTTCCTCTCCATTAAGCCGAGCGAGTTGTGTGCGTTCGGCGATCCCATCTACAACGTCGCCTAGTTCTCGCAAACGCGCCGTTCGACCATTGGGCAATATTATTTCTGTATCGGCCAAACCCTCAATCGTATCTGCGCTACCAAGCGTGCGGATTGACTGTTCGCGGTTGCCAAGTTGCCCCCGACCGCCAGGCAAGTTGATATTCAAGGCGCGGATTTGCGAGTTTACATCGCCTGCGGTTATGCCTAGGGCCATGAGTCTTTCGGGGGCAAGATTCACGCGAACTTGACGCGAAGCTCCGCCCGAGCGTTGAACCTTTGAAACACCTTTTATCGACAAGAACTCTTTCGCAAGCTCGTTGTCGATGAACCAACTCAGCTCGACCGCATTCATCGAGGGAGCAGTCAAGGCATAAACTACCACCGCTCCTCCGGCAAAGTCCACGCGTGAGACTTCGGGGGCTCGAGCGTCCTGAGGCAAGTCTTGGCGTATTTTCTCAACTGCATTTCGCACATCGTTGACCGCGCGGTCGGTATTTGTACCAAGAACGAATTGAACTGTTGTAATGGAAGCGCCATCGGTCAATGTGGAGGTTATCACATCAATATTGCCAAGCCCCGCAACTGCGTCCTCGACTTTACGCGCAACTTGATTCTCAAGTTCCGAGGGTGCCGCGCCTGGTTGTGCAATAGTGACAGTCACAGTCGGCATATCGATGTTCGGAGTGCTGTTCACATCCAACCTGCTGAAGCTCAATACCCCCATCACCATCAATACCAAGAACAATACGATGGGCGGGATTGGATTGCGAATCGACCAAGCTGATATGTTCATTGAACACCCCTTTGAACAGTCGTAGTGTCTCGGTTCGCGATGACTCCCTCGGCAATTCGGATGCGATCACCTGGCTTCAAGAATCCGCTACCTTGAAGCACAACCTGTTCTCCAAGTGTTAAGCCTTTTTTAACTTCTGCGACGCTTTGTTGACGTTGTCCGATTTCTATCGTTCGCTGTGCAACTGAAGAGTTTTCGCCAACGACATACACGTACGGCGAAGTTTCCCGATAGAGAATTGCCGCATCGGGAATGACGTTCGCGATATACTTGCCTACCCTGATTTCTCCTCGGACGAACTGCCCTGGTTTGATCAACGAATTCTTCGGCAAGCTTACATGAACAATTCCCAGCCGCGACATTGGATCGACCGTTGGTGCGATACTGCGGACTGTGCCTTCGACAATATCAGACGATTTTGATGAAGTTCTCACTAGGACGCGCTGGCCTGTTTGGATGACTGGCAGATCAAGCTCAGCCACTTGCGCGTCCAATTCGACTAGACCGTTTGCTACCAACCGAAAGAGCTCTGAGTTCGCACCAACAACACTACCTATCTTTGCCATCCGTTTGCTGATCAGTCCAGCGCAAGGAGCCCGTATCTCTGTTTGCGAAAGTTGTACCTTGACTTGATCGCGTTGGGCTTGGGCAACCAACAATTCGGCTTGGCTTAAAGTGAGTGAGTGGCGTCCGGATTCAGTTTTTAATGCCGCAGACAATGCTGTAGTTTGCAAGCTTTCATGCTCTTCATTACTGATTGATTTACTTGCTAATAATTGGTCGCCGCGTAGTTTTTTGCTTTCTGCATCACGCTGCTTTAATTCGGCTTCCTTGAGTGCGGCAGATTGCAAGGAGATTGATGCAGCTGACTTTTCTACAGCCGCTTCGGATTGCGCGAGCTGAGCTTCGAGGGACTTTGAGCTCAATCTCGCAAGAAGTTGTCCCTCCTCAACCCAATCGCCTTCATCGACCGTGATTTCAATGATTCTCAAGCCTGAGACTTCTGAGCCGATCAACGTTTCATCACGTGCAACTACGGACCCCGAAACCATCAACGAAGCTTCCATGTGTTGTTCTTCAACAGTACTTGTCGTAACAGTCATGGATGGAGCACTAGTCGCAGACTCTTCAGCCTGAGCTGTCACAGGTTGATTTTGCCAATAGAATCCGATGCCACTTCCGACAGCAAGCAGCGATGTCATGAGCAAGATCAGCCGCAAGGAAACTTTAGAGCTCTTCATGTTAGTAAATACTCACTCACCAATGTTGCGAAAAAAAATTACATCGCCATCGCAGACTTCATCTTTCGATTCAGTTCTTTGTGATCGTACTTTGCAGCAATCACATCCTCCTTCATGCCCAGGCCTCGCAAAATGAAAGTTACGGCCTGACGCACAATAGCGTCATCGGAGCCTAAGTAACTCAGTACCATTGCTCCAGGTAGTCGCGATGCGGCAAGCGTGAGAGCAAGGTGGTGCATAAACCAGAATGCGTTCCCTGGCTTGACTACACCAGGAATCACATCGCCAGCCTTGGTAGCGGCTGTATAGCTCGCTTCGAAGTTGACGCGTGGACCTGCGTTGACCTGTTCGAACACCTGTCGCGCGAATTCGCCGTCTTCCATTAAGCTATTGAGCACCAGCCGCAACATGTTTTGAAATTCAGCCGGTTTACTTGGGTCACCTCTGTCAGTCTTGTCGGTGAAGAATCGGCAAATCAAAAAGTGTACATGTTGAATCAGCGATTCTGTGCATGGCTCCTCATTGAGGAATCGAAGCTTATCGTCGGCTGCTTCCTTGAATCCACGCGCTAGGATCGCCGCATAGATAGCTTCCTTATTGGGAAAATGCTTGTACAGCAACGCTTCCGAAACGCCGGCGGCGAGCGCCAAATCCTTGATCGTTGTGCCAGCGAACCCCTTACGCGCAAATAAGGGCATTGCTGCAGCGACAATTGCGTCGGAACGTTCATCGGCATTTAATCGTGGTTTTGGCATGCCTCAATAGTAAGTGAACGCTCACTTACAGTCAAGAGTGCGTTTTAACTTTGGCGTGGGAGGGGCGCATCATCCAGCTTGGTGGCACGCTCTGAGAGGCGATGGCAGCAAGCTCGAAGGGCGTGGCCTAGTTGACTTCGCCTCAATATCGGCTGAACACTTTAGTTCCCATGCCCATCAGTTGTTGCCTCGCGGCGCTTTGGTCAATAACTTCTAAGCGTGCCACCCAACGCCACCCCTTTTTGCTTTTCGTAGGGCGTGCCGAACTGATCGTCACGAAGATTCGCCAACTCGCGTAAGAGTGCTTCCGACTTGGACGCGAACTTGAACGTTAGAATCCTGCTGGCTTGCCCAGCGGATTGTTAGGCTTCCAGCTAGTGGGCAAAGCTTAGTTCAATTTCTCTTTCATTTGCGATGCCTTAGCGGTAGTGAGAAGCCTAAGATACCCACCGGACAAGCCGGTGGGATTTGGAAGAGAAGAACGCCAAGGGACTGGCGTGGCACACTAGGGTCGCGGATTTGTGGATTGCAACAATCGCTCAAGTTGCTGTTTCACCAAGGGATCATCTGTGGTTTTGATCATCTGTTGGATCTGCTTCTGCATCAGATCGGTTGCGTTGGGCTTGGCTGGAATCCATTGAAGGTCCGTGGAAGGATCTAATTGACTAACGGCGCTTGCGTCAGGGAGATTGGTTGAGTATTTTTCTACCCAATCAAAAGCTTCGGGATGTTTCTCTTTGAGTTCCTCACGATCCTGAGCTTCGTAGCTCTTCCTTTCCGACTTAGGCTTATTGCGTGGCTGCACCGTGACAACAATCCCGTCGTCGCTGCTCTCTTCGATAACCACTCGCTCTTTGCGAGTAGTGATTGTCGTACGCACAGTCGATACACCATCTAACTCATCTAAGCTTCGAGTCACACTAATTCCATTGCCTGAAGAAACTGTACTTCCGCTGGAGGCCGTGTTCTTCTGAGCCGTGGATCGTTCGCGATTGGAGCTTTGGGAAGTAGATCCAGGGCTGAACGATCGAGCGCTAGACTGGTCCATAGGTGTGCCAATGGAGACACCCGCCGAAGCAAAGCCTCCTGCCTGAGCTGTTCCGATACCACTGCCGCCTGTAGCACGAAAACCATTTGAACGACCGGAGCCACTTGAGTTGCCCGAGCCGAATGAGTTGCCCGAACCCATCGAGCCTCCCGATCCAAATGAACTGCCGGAACCGCCTGAACTCCCCGAGGCGAATCCACCTGCGGAAGCATGAGCAAACCCCTGAACAGTCGTGCCAGGAGCCGTAGGCGGTGTTTGGCTGGGGCTACTGCTGAATTCCAAATTCGATTTACCACTCGCACTGCCCGATCGACGCTTATCGTTTCGACTCTTGTTCTTGGCCTCTTCATCGCCTAGCGCCCAAGGCGATGCGATGATCAGCATGACTAGTAAGCTCAGAATCGTACCGACAGATCGTTTGCTTCGAAGATCGTAACTCATATTCTTCAACCTTTCTTTAATGGTCGTGAAATCGCGAGAATGTGCCATCGACACCATCGCAGGATTAATCGGACGCAGGCTTCGGCTTTGCAACAATTGAACCAACAAGGTCGCATATTCTTTGGGATCAAAACTAGCCCTAGAAATTGCCAATTGGTCACAAGCACTTTCCATCTGTAGGTAGTAACGCCGGGCCGCATACCAAGAGGGCGGCCAAAAGAACAATAGACTGGAGATCGAGCTGGCTAAGAAGTTCCACCAAAGATCGCCACGACGATAATGCGAGAGCTCGTGGGCAATCGCCATTCGGCAGCTCTGCATTCCATACTGCTCTTGAAAAGCAGTAGGTAGCACCAGCACCGTGTTGCCCATGGACAAAATCATCGGGCTATCGATCTTCTCGCAGAGCAAGATGCACGATGGTAATCGAACTTTCATGAGCCGCGCGACTGTCAAGGCTACGGTGTACAGTTCGGACTGACCAATGGGCTTCGCAGATCGGACGCAACGAACAACTCGGACATAGTTCCGCAACATCACCAACCACCAGCTCACGACGCCCATGATCCAAGCGGCAACTACCCATGATTGCAGAGTGCTTTGATTTGCGACGAAAAACGCATTGAGTGGTTCGAACATGCCGAACCAAGCCCAACCGCTATTCGCGGATCTTGTCACCTCTCCAGACCGTAACGACTGTTCGGTCGGGTTGAGCCCATTGATGGATTGCGCGATCGCAGGTTTTGCATTTGATGGATAAACTTGTGTTGGACCTGCTTGAGCTGCGTCCGCAAGTATCGGACCAGTACTTCCTCCGTCGTTACGCTCAACAACCATCGATTCTTCTACGATTTGACCTAAGCTGACGTGAATCATCCCGAGCGTCGGAGCTACGAGCAACAGAGCCGACTTAAGATAGACGGCTCGCCAAAGCCACGAACACTGTGTCGCTGTTGTTCCGAATCTCAAGCGATCTAGAACGGCGATGACGGCAGCCAAGAGTGTGAAGACAACGACCAGGCGAACCAGTGCAACCCATAGAATTTCAGTCATGATTGCTTGCCCTTTGAGCTTGAATCCGACTTCTTGGCGAGCTTATCGACCATTTGTTTCAGCTCTTCGAGCTCGGCTGGATCAAGCTTGCGTTCCTGCGACAAGTAGGCAGCAAGCGGTGCAATCGATCCGCCCAGGACACCATGCACAAAGTCGCTGATAACGTCGCTGATCACTGCACTAACCGATTTCTTGGTGCTGTAGCGGTAGACTCCATCTACTTTCTTACGACTGAGGAAGCCTTTCTTCAGCAACCGCTCCATCATGGTCAGTACCGTGGTACGAGCTTGACCGGTACGCTCACACCAATGCTCGGCAACATCGCCAACACTGATCGGCTGTTGCTTGTCGATGTACTGCAACAGCTCCAATTCAACTCGCCCCAAAGATGATTGCGTTTTCTTGGCCACAGCGATCTTTCCAACTCATGGTTCCCCGATCTGACGACAGCGGTAGTCATGTTATAGGAAACTACATCTGTAGTCAAGCGAATTTCGGAAAGTTTTCGTAAGGTGTGTGTAGCATGCGTTCTAAAAGATAATGCCGCTACAAAAACAAAGACTAAACGCCACTCCGCACGGCTTCTCAATTGACCCGCGTGCGCAACACGTCAAAGTGCGTCGGGCAGATGAGCGTTTTTCGAAGGTTTTGTGTAGCCAGGGAAGCCGCGATGGAAGATGAGAGATTGTTATGCCTTTCAGGGCGGCCCGGCTCCATCGTTTGGTCTTTCCCAGGGCGGCGCTCCGCTCTGCCCTGGGCTTTGGAGTTGAAGCCTTTCAGGCTTTCGCACAACCCGACACAAACTCTACATGATGCCCGGAGGCCGACACTAACTTGCTCCATGATCATCCTAATGCTCACCAACTGAACTCAAGTCTTCGCTCCGGCGAAAAACCTGCGCACCAAAACACGCCGCATATGCTCTTGCGCACCGGACGCAGCTTCACGCATCTGGGTAGCACGAGTGGCACGCTCTGAGAGGCGATGGCAGCTAGCCTCAAAGGGCGTGGCTTGCTGTTTCTTGGGCACGGACGAGCTTGACTGCATGCTGCACTAAATCAACCACGCCCATCAGTAGTTGCCTTGCTGCGCTCGGATCAACAACTTCAGAGCATGCCACCCGTGCCACGCTTGCTATGCCTTTCATCGGGCGTGCGAACGCGGTTGCGGATCAGAAGTCCATCGAAGTGAAATAGGATCTCTTCTAGCTTCAATGCAGCTCAAAATGCAGTTGATTTTTGGTACGCTAAGTACTCTTGGTTGTACACCCATACCCCACTCACCGGCCATATCGCAGATGCGGTCTCTTCCACAATCCACAACACACCCAGGGCTCGAGGTAAAGATCTAAATGAAATGTTTACTGACTCTTGTTGTGCTCGCGTTATTCCTCTTGCGCGGTTCGGCGTTTGCGGCCGAGAAGCCCAATATTGTTTTGATTCTGGGCGACGATCAGGCATGGGGCGACTATGGCTTCATGGGGCATGCGGATGTAAAGACGCCAAACTTGGACAAACTTGCGGCGCGAAGTCTGGTATTTGAGCGAGGGTATGTTGCATCGCCTCTCTGTCGGCCGTCGTTGGCATCGATGATTACTGGACTCTATCCTCAACAACATGGAATCACGGGAAATGATGTGGAAGGCGGCAGCGCACGAGCAACGCTGGACAAGCCTTTGCGCGAACAGTTCCACAAGCATCCGAGTTTCATTCGGATGCTTAAAGACAACGGCTACCTCACGCACCAATCAGGTAAGTGGTGGGAAGGCTCTTTCGAGGATGGCGGCTTCACACATGGAATGACACATGGCGATCCCGAACGTGGCGGGCGGCATGGCGATGAGGGATTAAAGATCGGCCGTGAGGGCATGAAGCCGGTGACCGAGTTCATTGATATGGCAGTTAAGAAGGAGCAACCGTTCTTTCTATGGTACGCGCCATTCTTGCCCCACACGCCTCACAATCCGCCGAGTCGGCTGCTTGAGAAGTATACGACCGATGGTCGCGCTAAGGATGTTGCCAAATACTACGCCATGTGTGAGTGGTTTGATGAAACCTGTGGACAGTTGCTCGATGATCTGAACCACCGGGGGCTCAGCGAGAATACGCTAGTGCTGTTCCTCTGCGACAATGGATGGGCTGCCAGCAGCACTAACGCGCAGGACCCTAACCAAAAGGCGTGGGCCGATTTTGCACTGCGGTCCAAAGGGTCGCCCTACGAGAACGGTATACGCACGCCTATTCTGGTATCGTGGCCCGAACGACTGAAGCCGCTTCGCAGTGAAGACTTTGCTCAGGCGATCGACCTATTTCCGACCATCGCAGCCGCGGCTGGCCTGGACGCTCCCAAGAATCTCCCTGGCATCAATCTTTTGGACGCCAAGGCGAGACAGCAGCGAAAACGTGTCTTTGGCGTGACCCATTCAATTCATAACTTGACAGTCGGGAAACCCGACGAGACTCTCCAATACCTTTGGTGCGTGGACCACGAATGGAAGTTCATCGAGCGGTTCCAGGGCAAAGACACTACTAAATACAAGAACGTCCATGCCTGGGACACTGCTCCCGCGCGGCTCTACAATATCCACGACGATCCCGCGGAGCTCAACGACCTTGCCTCGCAAAATCCCGAGGTAGTAGCCCGCTTGAAGCGCGAGCTTGAAACATGGAGACTAGGACTTGGAGTGAATCGTTCGGATGAGGCCAAGTAGCTAATCGAATTCCTGTCGATTACAACCAAAGTCCGATTTCAACTTTGCTCTGACTTGGTCATATTAAATTCGACATCCTCTCGTAGAGAGGTTTGGACTCATCGATGTGAAACCGTACATGCATTGACCAACGACAATTCACCAGTGAGTATTGCTACGTCTTCCCTTTCGGCGGTCGTCGCGAAAAAAGGAACCCAACACGACAATCGGTACACTCTATGGATGCAAGAATATTCTGGATAGAAGCCGAAGATCATGAAATGGCTACTGCGATAAAGGCGGCTCAAAACACATTCGTAGAATTTGCCCGACTGGCTGAGCTTGAGCATTATCGGTTAATTCAAGTCTACGATGATACAGCAATCAAAGCGTTCTTCCCTGTCCCCGGCGAGCCCGGAGTTGGCGAGCACATCTTTTTGAATGATGTTTCAACCGACGGGAAGATCGTTAGCGGTATATTGAACGCGAGTCCAGATTTCGAATCTGACCTGAAAGAAGGCATGATTGTTAGCTTTCCCATAACCAATGTCAGTGACTGGTTTCTTGTTATGAAAGGAAAAGGCATAGGAGGCTTCACCGTAGACGTTATGTGGAATCGCTTCCCCCAAGAGAGGCGCGACTTGTTTCGCGACACCCTTCCATTTGCTTGGTATATCGATCGTCTTGATGCGAAATGCACAGCACAGATGGAATTGCAGGCCGTTCCTGAATGTACTCGCTGCGGTCAGCGTGACCTTCACGCCGGCTCGTATCGCGGCACAATATGCGGAATATGTACGAATGGAGGAAGACGACTTGTCTGCCAGCAATGCGGCGCTCCCATCATTCGCTTTGTAAATCAGTTACCCCTATGTCGGCGCTGCCAGTCCGCTTCAGAACACACATAGATTCGTTCATCCAAAGAATGAGCATGCAATACCACCTGCCTTCAGACAGGTGGTACTCATCAGCATATCGGCTACAGCAAATGGAATTTCGCAGATAGTCGCTAGCGTTTGCGGCGCGAGAACTCATCGACGTCGAAAGCTGCGATTACGGCGTCATGTGTGACGAAGTCGGGTGTCGAATGGGTAGACTCTCCCTCGGGTGCAGCTAAACGAGCATTTTTAGCTGCCCGTGCCAGTGCTTCTGCGTTGGCAGCTTGGATCACCAACAACGCGTCGACAGGCGAAACATTACCGTCTCCATTGACGTCCAAGTTTCTGTTGATCGACTTTGTAACCGGTCCGTTACTGTGCTCGTTGAGGTGATTGATAACCTGCAATGCGTCCTGGGCAGTCGTATTTCCGTCAGTATTCAAGTCAGTGTTTGGGGTTGATTCTGCAGATGCTCCAACTACCAAGCTTAGATTCTGCGAGCTGATATTCTCTCGGCGCAACTTGCTGTTGTCGCCGTAAACCAAGACGGCTTCGGTGGATGAGCTGGTTGGACTGACGGAGATCGATAAGTTACCCGCTTTAAGGACTTCAATCTGAAAACGAGCCACTGAGTTTGGTCCCGGCCCAATCGTGGGAATCGATTTATTGAATCCACCCAGCTTGCTTATTCCATTGGTCGTCACAATAGGCGCGAACGAATTCTCGTATCCACCCAGCGATTCGGGTTGACCAACTACTTTGATCGACGATGAGTCGAATTGAATGTCGACCAACGCTTGAAAGACGCCGTTGTCATTCTGTTCGAGATTGTCAGCTCTCACTTCGATCCAAAGCTTATCACCGACCGCTGCATTAGTTACCTCGGCTCCGCTTGAGTCTTTAGCAACCAATGACAGACTTGCCTTTCCGTCGCTAAACGCTGGAATAATGTTCTGTTCGTCACCCTCTTCCACTGCCTCCCCGTCATCAGTTGGATCATTCGAAGGCACGCCGAGCGGCCGGGAAACAACCTTCGTTTCGCCGATTGCAATTACGTTACCGTCGAGCACAAAGCCTCGTCGCGCTCGCTCGCCGAGTGTAATTGATTCCTTGTGTACCAGCGACGATGAGTTGGACTCGGTGTCCACCGTGAAAACTTGCACACCTGGTTCCTGTGGTTGAATTGGCACAACCCATGGGTCTATCCAAATGGGTGTTGATGTGAAGATCGTCGATTGGTCAATTGGCCGAAATTGTGGCAGCCAAGGATTGAAACCGCGGACCGAGCGTTCTGCAAAAACTAGGGTTCCAGTGTCTTGATCAAAACTCACTGTTAATGGGTCTAACATGTTGAATTGCGATTCTGGAACGATCGAATAGTCACTTTTCCAATTTTTCTGCACGACGGGATTGGCGAGATCTGAAACATCGTACAGCGTGATTTGCCTTCTCGAATCTCCGGGAGTTTCCTCAACATGTCCCACGCCAATGAAATGATTCTCGTCGACCCACTGCAGATGTGTCGTAAAACCTGGAATAACTAGTTCGCTCAGTTCCTGTGGCTTGGTTGGATCTGAAAGATCAATGCCATGAAGCGGGTCATTGTTAACAAACTGAAAGTCTTGGACTTCACCCGTTGTGACTATGGCTCGAACGCCATCGAAGTAGGCGGCTAACGGCGCTTGACCATCAGCGATATCGCGCAGGCCGCCAATTTGTTCCAAAACTCCATCGTCTTCGCGAAGTACGATTACATTCGTCGATCGAGTTCCATCCCATTT
>CAUJKA010000140.1 GCA_963204965.1 Planctomycetota bacterium
GGTTCTGCCGCTTCACAGTTGCGAATTCTAGGTACGGCCAGTGACTTGCAAGTCGACGGCGACACAGTCTCTGGAATTGACGGCTCCAAAACGATCAAGATCACCACGACAGCAACGACAACCGTCGCTGACCTCGCTGACCAAATCAACAAACTCACCAACGCACCTGTTCGCGCTAACCTAATCAATCTTGGTAACAGCGGGGTTCGACTACAATTGAACGGCCGCTTTACCGGCGCAGAATCTCGCGTTGCGGTAAGCTCGGACTTGAATTTCCAGTTCTCACAAACCGCGGAAGCTCGCGACGCACTAGTTTCTTTCGGAGCCACCGAATCGGGCGGCGGAGTATTGGCTAGTTCTTCAACGAATACGTTCACAGATCTAGTCGAAGACATTCAGATTACCGTCAACGGCACATCGACATCGCCCGTCACCGTTTCAGTTGCGGAAAACGCTGACACGCTCACCACGCAGCTTCAAGCTTTCGTAGACCAATACAACAAACTTCGCGATAAGTACTCCGAGCTGACTGTGTTTGATTCGACAGCCGGCAATGTTGGCTTACTGTTCGGATCCAGCGTTGCCATTCGCGTTGACCAGGCCTACTCGCGATTGCTCACGACACCAATTCGTAGCGGTACTGGCGGAGCGATCCGATCGTTGCCCGAGCTAGGCATTAAGCTTGGCGAAAACGGCAAGCTAACTTTTGATAAAACCAAGTTCAGCGAAGCCCTTCAGGATAACCCCGAAGCGGTAAAAGACTTTTTCACCAATGACAAGAATGGTTTTGCAAAACGAGCCAAAGAAGTGTCGGATACTCTTGCCGGAGTAGATAATGGAGCTCTGCTAGCGAGAACCAAAGCTCTGCAAACTACCATCGAACAGAACAACTCGCGGTTGGGCAAAATGGATTCGGCATTGGCAACCCAGAAGACTCGCCTGCAAAACCAGTTCTACGCGATGGAACAAGCAATTTCCAAGCTACAAAGCAATTTAACATCGATCAATCAGCTTTCGTCTTCGCTGCTTTCCAGCTCAAGTAGCTAATAGCCGAAGCCGGCTCGTTCGTTGAGCCTGGGAGTCAATAAAGGCAGCGGACGGAGGAGTGTCCCTACTACTTTGAGGCTTTCTCGCGAAGCACTGGCGCCCATAAGTCAGACTTCTTAAACTCGGGAAGCCCGCCAGTCTTTGGTAAACTCGCTTTGACGGCAGCTTCAAGTTGCAATGCCAACTGCTCAATCGTCTTCGCATGATCTGGTCTATTCGCCAAGTTCACTTGCTCAAGAGGATCTTGATCGTGGTCGTAGAGCTCCAACTCTGCTTTCTTGCTATTCCACTGAGTGTATCTCCAACGCGAAGTTCGCAACGAGTAACCGAAATACTGCTCGGATTTCTCACCGACCCTCTCGTTGCGAGTCACCTGAGTCAACGCCCAACCTCGACCTACCGCACTGGGATCCATCAGTAAGGGAACTAACGACTGCCCCTGCAAATTGTCCGGTACATCGACGTCGCAAAGTTGAGCCAGCGTAGGCATCAAGTCGAGCTGCGAAACGGGAGTCGCAACCCGCGTTCCCGGCTTTCCAGCGCCAGGCGCAACGATCAAAAACGGCACTCGGGCACTCTCTTCAAACAGACTCATCTTCTGCCACAAGCCATGCTCGCCCATGTGATAGCCGTGATCACTGGTAAAAACAATGATCGTGTTTTCGGCCAAACCCAAGCGATCTAGCTCATCGATCACCTTGCCAACCTGAGCGTCCATAAAGCTGATGCTGGCGTAGTAGGCTTGCTTGAATTGCCGCCGCAAATCGTCAGTAAGCTTATCTTGTTCTTTTTTGTAGCTTCCCAACGCGGCTTTAGGTAAGTCTCGCTGATCCTCCTCCACGCCTTGAACAAGCGGCATGGAATCGGACGGATGCATATCAAAATATGGAGACTTCGGAGCCACGTACGGTGTGTGAGGTCGAAAGAATCCGACAGCCAAAAAGAATGGACGATCGCGACGTTGAGCACAGCGCTGTAGAACCCACTGCGCATCTTCGGCCATCATTCCATCGGTGTGGTACTTATCGCTCTTAGGCGATGCGTAGTAGCTCAGCGTCCCGCCAAATTGCCCCGGAGTTAGCGAATAGATCGACGGCTCCTCTTCCATGCGATCCACGCCAGCCGGATTCAATTCCAGCTCCCAAGACGCGGGATCGTCATGGCCATTGGTACCAATGGAATTGGGAACGTTGTAGTGATACATCTTTCCAATACGACCAGCAAAGTAACCGCTCAATCGAAATGCTTGAGGCAAACTGAGCTGATTGGGAATCGTCTGTCTGAATATCTGCGAATTCTGAATGATGCCCGTGCTGTTGGGATAGAGTCCGGTGAGAATTGAATTGCGGCTGGGTCCACAAAGTGGAAAGGTACAGTAGGCGTGCTGAAAAACGGTTCCACGAGCCGCCAAGCGATCAAGATTGGGCGTCTTCGCCAACGGATCGCCATAGCAGCCCAACATGTTGTTCAAATCGTCAGCGATGATCAGTAGGACGTTCTTCCGTTGCTCTTTCTCGGCAGCATCAACCAACAAAGAAGGAAAAACGCAGATAGCAAAAATGAAAACGGCGATTCGAAAAGGCTGCTTGGATCGCATGGAAGACCTGGTGAGATAGGTAGGTGGGTTCGTACTCGAAGGGTGTAGCTTGGAATTATAGCAAGCGAGAGCTCACTCTACTTTGCCGGAATGAGGTAAGAAAATGAGTGATAAGAAGATTTCGTATGTTCTTACCAACTCGTCAAACCGAAAGCTCAAGACATGTTGGCAGAAGAATGAGGGCAGACGAATGAAAATGGGGCCGCAATAACTTGTCAATCAAAAATCAGGACTCGCGTAAAGGCGCTAAGACGCAAAGAGAAGACCAATTCGTTCCTCCATTCTCCTGCCCTCATTCTCTGCTGATAGTTCTTAGGTCTTCCGTCGTACCGCTTTGGAAGTAAGAAAATCGTGGTAACCCGCGGCGTTAGTGCGTTAGCGAGGGACGGCTCTCACATCTTAGCCCGTGGTTCTAACTTTGCGTCTTCGCGCCTTTGCGCGAGACCTTGGTTTTGTCGGCTGTTATTCAATTTCGGTCAAACGACTCAGAAGCGAGATTACCTTTGAAAGCCATAAGCGGTGAGGGTAAAAATGGGCCGACCCAGGCTGTTCATTCGATCCACTTCACATCTAACTCCGTACTCGCTGGAATTCCCAAAAGTCTAATCTCAAAGCTCAAGACCTACAGGCAGAAGAATGTGGGCAGAAGAATGAAACGCCTTACTCTTCCTTTGCGGCCTTCGCGCCTTCGCGTGAGACCCTGGTTTTGATCTGTCTTCATATTCTTACCCCCGATCTTCTTACCAATCTTCTCTTAGCCTCTCCCCGCAAGATCTCGCGTGGTCACGCTTACCTAAAAGGCAATGCTAGCAATCCATTCGCAACACCTACCGATTAGAAAGCAAAGGCAATTGACTTGAACCAAATTGTCCGTTTTCAGATCTAGCTCTCATGGTTGCGTCCAACTGTACCGATAATTTCGAATAGTCATCGAGCGGATCAAATCCCAGCTAGTTCAACCAAAGCGTAAGTACCATGGAACGAAGCCCTAGCACCAAAGCTAAAAAGTCACGCCTTGCTCTTCTTCTGGCAATCGCTGTCGCGCCGGGAATGGGCTGTGCTTCCATGAAGTCGCCAACGCAATGGTTCTCCAAAACAGATACCACAGCCAGCTCGTCGAGCTCGTGGTCACAATCGCTTTCGAGCACTGGCAAGGGCATCACTGGCCAATTCAAAACGATGGGCAGCACGATGACCAGTGCAGTGGGCAAAGCCAAGAACGCTGTGGTCAACACCTTCTCGTCCAAAGATGGACAACAGGACGGCGAAACCAGTTTGGCTCAAATGCCTGACAAGAACATGCTCGGGCCAGAGATTTGGGTCACCAATGGCCAAGTCTACGAGATGAAAGGCAACTACACTGCCGCGTTGGACAACTACACCAAAGCCCTCGAGAAAGAACCGAACAACGTACCTGCTCTTCAAAGCGTTGCCCGATTACACCTTCGACAAGAACAGTTCCCGCAAGCCGTGGATGCTTACCAAAAGGTCGTTCGCGTAGCTCCAACTGCCGAGAACTACTCTGAACTTGCATCATCGCAACAAAAGTCGGGGCGCTTAACAGACGCTCAAGCATCGATTCAGAAAGCAATCTCGATCGATCCTAGCACTCAGCGCTATCGCAACAACTTAGCGGGAATTCTAGTCGCTGGGGGACAATCCGATGAAGCGGTCCGCGAGCTTACTCAAGTGTTCCCTCCAGCGGTCGCTAACTACAACGTTGCTTACTTGCACTTCATGAACAAGAATAACGCGGCTGCTCAACAACATCTTCAAGCGGCTCTGCAAGCTGATCCCAACTTGCAACCTGCTCGTGACTTGATGAACACCTTGTCGGCTAGCCAACAGGGCCAAACGGCAATGGCAGCCTATAACACCGCAAATCAAGTCTATAAGAATTTCCAGAATCCAGCCGCTCAACCAGACCCTACCAACAATAGTATGCCTGTTAGCGGTTCGACATCGCCCAGCAATATTTCTGCACCATCGCTGCAGTATTCTCAGCTACCAATGCCAGTAATCAATCGATAGGCGGTGGTTGGTTAAGTGATGGCCGGTCCAGTACACCTGCTGTGGTTCACGAGTTCAAGATCTCGTGAATCACTCGACCGTGGACGTCGGTAAGTCTTCGATCGATACCGTTTTGTCGGACGGTTAGCTTGAGGTGATCGATTCCTAGCATGTGAAGTATGG
>CAUJKA010000141.1 GCA_963204965.1 Planctomycetota bacterium
TCCACAGTCCAGATGCGGTAGTCTGCTAAGTTCTTGTTGATCGGAGGACCGCTGCAAATGCTGCTAGTTGCGATTCCTACTGCGATGGTTCTATCTTGGCTCGGCTGGCCAGCGACGAAGGCGTGGCTGATTGGCGCGGCCTTTTCATTCAGTTCGACTGTTCTGGTCTTTAAGTCATTGGGCGAACTTGGAGGGGTGGGAACACGTTCGGGACGCGGAACGATTGCAATTCTTCTTTTTCAAGACGCTGCATTGATTCCCCTATTGCTGTGCTTGCCAATGTTGGTACCGACCGCCTCAGGGATTAATTCAACGTGGTGGATGCAGCTGTTGCAATGGTCCTACATGGGGCTGACTACCATTGCCTTCATCGCGGGAACTCTGCTGCTTCGAATATTCATGACGCATGTGGCCATTCCACGGATCATGAAGCATCGAAG
The DNA here is from genome assembly GCA_963204965.1 of Planctomycetota bacterium. Lineage (GTDB taxonomy): Bacteria > Planctomycetota > Planctomycetia > Pirellulales > Pirellulaceae > Aureliella. The sequence continues at coordinate 441 of CAUJKA010000141.1, forward strand.
CCCCGAAGTTGTCGTGCTGCTCGCGCTGGTCGTGTTAGGATCGGTAACGTTGATTGCTGCCAAGGTGGGTTTGCCTGCAGCGATTGGCGCGTTTGCAGCCGGAGTGATCCTTGGCGAAACGCGGTGGGCCGAGCAGATCGACACGCTGATCTTGCCCTTTCGGGAAGTCTTCTCGGCGATTTTCTTCGTCAGCTTGGGGCTATTGATCGATCCAGCCGCAGTGCTCGAGCGACCATTGCTGATTGGTGGTTTGATCGTCGGACTGATCGCACTCAAGTCGCTGGCCTCGCTTGTCGCGCTTCGAGCCACAGGGTTAAGCTTAGCCACAGCATCGGGCCCTTCGCTGGGTCTGGCTCACGTTGGTGAGTTTGCATTCGTTCTGATTATGTTGGCGACCTCCTCGGGCATCGTAAGTGAATCGGAACGACAGATCGTATTGGCCGTGGCGGGTGGTACTCTGCTGATTGCACCGCTATTGATTCGCTGGGGTTTTCGCAATGTGAGCCAAGAGCCTCGAGAAACATCGGACCCCATTGGATCGATCCATCAGCACTCCTCGACCGCTCCTGGAGCAGTGATCGTCGGAATGGGGCCAATCGGTCGAGCGACCGCGATGCAACTGCATTCGATGGGATACGAACTATCCTGCGTGGATTTGAATCCCTTGAATCTACAGACTTTCGCACAGATGGGACTGACTACGGTAGCCGGAGATGCCGAGTCGGAAAGCTGTTTAATGTCCGCCGATATCGCGACCGCCAAGTTGGTCATCATCTGCATTCCACAGGACGAGATTGCCGTTCGAGTCACTGGGCTCAGTCGCCGCCTAAACGCTTCAGCGATCATTGTCGTGCGGTGTCGCTATGTACACACGACGATTCAGCTCAATCAAGCCGGCGCGACGCATGTGGTCAGCGAAGAGGCGAACGCGGCTAGTCAACTTGTTCAGTTGATTTCACCAGCGTGAGTTTGTTTCCGAGTGAGATTTGACAGTCGTTGTATCTGTTTTAGCCGTTTAACGCCGTTAAACGGCAAGCCGAACGCGACCGTTCTAATGCGTCGTTCTCGTTTAACGGCAAGCCGCAGGCGACTGTTCTTATTCGAACACCAGAAACGGTACTTCTCTCGAACATCACTGCAATGCATAGCGAAGCGCGAGAGAACTACTTCTTGGCAAAGCCTGCACGGAGCCCAGTCGCCTACGGCTTGCCGTTAAACAAATCTACCGCAAGTGAGCGTTCTATTGCGTCGTTCCGTTTAACGGCCGTCAAACACAGTTAAACAAAATACCGTTCAAAGAAAATCGCAGTCTAGCCGCTAGAAGAAGCTCAGTTGCTATCAAATGCAGTCGCTAACATTCCTCTGTGCCTGAATAGCCTCGGAATGTTACTATGCAGGCTCACGCAACTTTGCAACCGGCCAGCACAGGCTTCAAACAATGAGCAACAAAAAAGAACCGCAAGACAACCGCATTCAGGCTCATAATCCTGATGACGCTTCTGGCGAAGTTGACCTGGAGCGGCTGGCCAAGCTGTATGCGGATGACTTTGATGAGTTTGAAGACTCGGACGAAGTCTCCCTGGAAGATCTCAGCAAGTCTTACGCGAAAGTCGTCTCCAACGATTCAGCACAAGCGATTGCCGGAACGACTTATGATTCCTCGGACGACGAGATACAGATCTTTGATCCGTTAGAGGAAGAGCTAGAAGAAGAGAATGTGATCCCGGTTTCGCCGATTTCAATTGTTGAGGCGGTGCTGTTGGTCGGTCGACCCGATGGCGGACCGATCAGCGCGACGGAAATTGCTGCGTTGATGAGAGGCGTTACCGAAGCAGAGGTCGATCAATTGGTGGCTGAACTGAACGAAGACTATGCCATGAATCGTCGCGCTTTTCATGTGGCGATGGTGGGTGGAGCCTATCGGCTGGAACTTGCCCAGGATTTGACGGAGGTCCGCGATCGATTTTGGGGACCAACGCGTGAAGTTCGACTCAACCAGGCCGCTATCGATTGCCTTGCCTTGGTCGCGTACCAACCAGGCATTACACGTGACAAGCTGGATCAGCAACGCGGCCAGCCCAGCGGATCAGTATTGAACCAACTGGTCCGAAGAGAGCTGCTTGAAATGCGTCGGGAGAAGGACGACAAGAAGGTCGAGCCACATTACTATCCGACCAGTCGCATGTTAAGCTTGGTGGGGCTTGAATCTTTAGAAGACTTGCCCACCGTCGAGGACTGGAACGGTTAACGGGAGAGAACCAGCCGGAACCGCGTTAGCGTCCGGTTTCCTTGTGCTTTCGACGACTGTTTATAGTGCAGGCTTCTCATCCAGATACCATAGAGGGTTCCGCGACAATTACCGGGACAACTACGCGACCCCGACCCTAGACAACTAACTCGCCGCCACTCAGCCGAACGCATGCCGTTAAACAGTTCACGATCCGACTCGACCAACGCTGAAATCTCTGCCTCAGATTCATCGTTGTCGACGCACGCGCCAGTTGGGCTGAAAGTCGAAGGTCTACGCGTCCAGTTCGGCCAGCAGTCAAATCCGGTTCTCGATGATCTGAACCTGAGCGTCGAACCCGGTGAGATCATCGCTTTGGTCGGTGCTTCGGGATGCGGAAAGAGCACATTGCTGCGAACCATTGCTGGACTGCAAACCTATCACGGAGGCAAGATTCAGTACTCGCGAAGTAGCGGCAATCAAGTCGACTGTGCATTTGTGTTCCAGGATGCCACATTACTTCCTTGGCGAACAGTCGTTGAAAATGTGCGATTGCCGTTCGAACTTCGACGGGGAGCCAAAGCCAGATTGAGCTCGGCAGAAATTGACCAGCGCGTCTCTGGCGCGCTGCGATCGGTGTCGTTGAATGAAGAGCACTGGAATCTGTTTCCGCGTCAGCTCTCAGGCGGAATGAGGATGCGGACGAGTATTGCTCGAGCCCTGGTCACAGATCCTAGCCTTCTGCTGTTGGATGAACCCTTTGCCGCCCTGGATGACATTTTGCGAACTCGGCTGAACCAACTACTACTGGAGCTCTGGGCCGTTCAACATCGCACCATCCTATTTGTGACGCATAACATCGCCGAAGCCGTCATGCTCAGCCATAAAATTGCTGTAGTGGCCAGCGGAAAGATCGACGAGCTGATTCCTAACTCGCTTCTCTGGCCTCGCGATGCTTCACAGCGAACAAGTGTTCCGTTCGCTCAGCTTTACAGCCGAGTAAGTCAAGCGTTATCGGATGCCGCAATCGACAATGAAGGGAAGGCCAACTAGCGATGCCTCAGTCAACTTCCCCTAATCACTCTTGGTGGCTGCGCGTAGCCGGCGGCATCGTCGTCTTTGCAGTCTTGCTTGGAATCTGGCAGATACTGGTGAGCCAACTGGAAATTCCCAGAGCGATTCTGCCGTCACCGGCTGAAGTTTTGGACGCTGCCAATCGCGAAAAGAAGACTCTGGCAATCGGCTTTTTGGTGACTGCGGCAGTTTCGATGGTGGCGTTGCTTTCGAGCATTGCGATTGGGATTTTCATCGCCATGATCTTCAGTCTCAGCCGACTGTTACGCGCCACCTTTTATCCGTATGTGATCTTTCTGCAAACGGTGCCGATCGTTGCGATCGCTCCACTGCTGGTGACCTGGTTCGGCTACGGATTTCAAACGATTGTGTTGATCGCGGTGATCATCAGTCTGTTTCCTGTGGTATCCAACGTTACTGCCGGGTTGATCTCGGTGGATGTAAACTTGGTCGAGCTGTTTCGGCTGAACGGAGCAAGTCGCTGGCAAACGATGTGGAAGCTGCAAATTCCATTTGCCGTGAGAAGCTTGATTCTCGGAGCCCGAATAAGCGCCGGATTGGCGGTGATCGGAGCCATCGTAGGCGAGTTCTTTGTGGGTGACGCTTCGCGGTCAGCGGCAGGTTTGGGAACGATCATTGCTGGTTGGCAGCGGATGTTGAAGACCGACGCGATGATAGCGGCGGTTCTAACCAGCACTTTGTTGGGGTTGGTAGTTTTAGGAAGCGTGAACCTGTTTAGTCGCGTGTTTCTCCGGCGGTGGACCGAAGGGCAATTCGAGAACTAAAAAGTTAAGGGGCAACGCCTGCGGTTCAATTCCAACTGCGGCTAGCGCCCTAGCGCCAGCGGTTCAAATCGCTGCAAACTTTTGACAAAGTTCTGCAACAAAATGCAGACTGCGGCAACACTGCACCCACTTGCAAGAGTCGAGCGAAACCACCAATGACTAGCTTTGGTGGGTGTTTTTAGGTGCTCTCCATCGATTTTGGCTCGCAATTTGCACATAGAACCGACATTCATTCGGACTATGTGGTTTTGCGGTTCATGTCGTAAAATCTACAAAATCCATTGCAAGTGATCACTCGTTTTGGGAGGTAGCAACGATGTTCAAGAGATCGGTTTTGGCATCAACTGTCGTTTTGGCATTTGTCGCAGGAGCGGCGTTTTGGCACCGCAGCGGTATTGGAGGTGTTTCCAGTCAAGTCTACGCGCAGCAGGTTGCGGCGGCACAAATTGCTGAAGAGGATTTGGTAGGAGCGGAGAAGTTATCGTCCGCCTTCCGCTCGGCGGCCAAGGTTCTAAGACCTAGCGTCGTGCAGATCAATGCCCTGGTAGCGGCTCGACAGCAAGTCCGTCGCTCACCCATGGACTCGCCTTTCAGCAGTGACATGCTGGAGGAGCTATTCGGAGGTCAAATCAATCCTCAGCGTCAAACTCAACCCGGTAGCGGACAGAAGGTTCCAGCGGGAGTTGGTTCGGGAGTGATCGTTTCTTCTGACGGATACGTTCTAACCAACAACCACGTCGTCGAAGAAGCTGATGAATTGCAAGTGGAGTTGAGTGACGGTCGAGTCTTCAAAGCTGAAGTTGTCGGTACCGATCCACGCACCGATTTGGCAGTCTTGAAAATCAATGCTACCGGGCTCAGTGCTGCAAAACTAGGCAATTCGTCGAGCATGGAAGTCGGCGATTGGGTCATTGCCATCGGCAGTCCCTTTGGCCTGGAGCAATCGGTGACAGCCGGAATCATCTCGGCGACCAATCGTCAAACAGGCATTATTGAAGGCGGTCGCGGTTACGAGGACTTCTTCCAAACTGACGCGGCCATCAATCCCGGCAACAGTGGTGGGCCGCTGATCAATCTGCGCGGTGAAGTTATTGGTATCAACACAGCGATCAATTCGAAGACTGGTACGAACATCGGAATCGGTTTCGCAATTCCATCGAACATGGCAAAACATGTCTTGGAAGATTTGAAGGGATCCGGTCGAGTCGTCCGAGGATTCATGGGTGTCGGTTTGGACACTGTTGATAGTACGGTAGCCAAGCAGTTAAAGCTTCCTGTTGGAGTTGTTCGAGGTGCGCTAATTAGCCGATTAGCCCCCAATGGCCCAGCAGCTCGTGCCGCTTTGAAGGAAAACGATGTTGTCGTTTCCGTGAATGGCCGTCCGGTCGGCTCGCGCGAACAATTGATCAACTTTGTAGCGATGTCTCGACCTGGTACTTCCATCAACCTTCAGATCTACCGCGATGGACAGCCTCAGGATATTAAGCTGACTGTCGAAGAGCAGACTCCAGAAAAGATGTCCTCCTTCCCCGGCGCGAAAGAGGATAAGGCTCTACTAGAGGACTGGGGAGTTCTTCTGATAACGATGAATCCACAGATCGCCAAGCAGATCGGCGTGCAAGAATCGACAACTGGAGCGGTCATCGCTAAGTTGGCTCCTCAAGGTCAAGCCGCCAATGTGCATTTGGAAGTTGGGGACATTATCACGATGGTCAATGGCGAAAAAGTGACATCGGCAGGTCAAGCTAAAGAGCTGCTTGCAAATGTCAAACGCAATATGACATTGAACGTTCAGCGCGGTAATTTGCTCATGACGATTTCTGCGTCGGCTCAGTAGCTGGCAAGGGGCGCACGAGATTAGAAGAGAGCACGCGAGAATCGAACCGTCCCAGGCAAGCGACTTACGAAAGTCGTTTGCCCATTTCCTGGGAGTTCACTTCAGTCAGCCCATTTCGCCCTCACCGCTTTGGCTCGCATTACTCGCCAAGCGACTCTCCCGCGAAATAGTTGAATCTCTAAACGGTCGGCTACAGCGCGCGGGAGAGTTCAAGACTCGTGTACCTAACCGCTAACTGCTAACTGCTAAGTGCTAACTGCTAACTGCTAACTGCTAACTGCTAATCCCTCAAGCCTCACTCCTCATCCCTCAAGCCTGCTTACAACATCGGTCGGACGATGAGCACCGAGTTGATTCCAAGCATGCCGAAGGAGTTGTTCAAGACGTAGGTGACTCGATTGACTTCTCTGGGTTGATTGATCACAAGGCCAGGCAGATCGCACTCGGGATCAAGTTCGTCGACATTGATCGTGGCGTGGCAGATCTTATCTTGAAACGCGGGAAGATTGCCCGCTAGCTCCAGGGCTCCGGCCGCTCCCATGGTGTGGCCGATAAAACTCTTCGTGTTATTGATGAAAGTGTTCGGACAGTTGGCGAACACAGATCGAAGTGCTTGGCACTCCTGAGCGTCACCGCTTGCGGTTCCTGTTGCGTGAGTGCTTACAATGTTGATAGCGTCGGCCGTCAGTCCGCCGCGCTTGAGGGCGAGCTGAACGCATTGAGCTTGTCGTTCTGGGTTGGGCAAAACGAAATCGGTAGCGTCAGTATTGATGGCGTACGAGACGATCTCCGCGATGATATTGGCGCCGCGCCGTTTCGCGTCGCTCAATCGTTCGAGAACGTAAAGGCAGGCTCCCTCGGAAACGACGATGCCATTGCGACTAGTATCGAACGGTCGCGAAGCTTTGGTGGGGTCGGCATGATGAGCCAAAGCGCCTTGACTCTTGAAGCTGGCAAAGATTCCAAAGGTGTGGATGCTCTCCGACACGCCACCTGCAATGGCCAAGTCGCAATCGCCGCAGCGAAGCATCTGAGCGCCTTGAACAATGCCCACGTTGCCCGCGGCACAAGCAGCTCCCAAGGTATAGTGCGGTCCAGTAATCCCCATGTTCAACGCGATTTCGCCCGCGGGATTGTTGGCAACTGTTCGCGGATTGTGGTGGTGCGACCAGAATTGAACGTCGTAGTCGAACTGCTTGATTTGATAGATCTCGTTTTCTGTTTCCACGTTGCCATGTTCGGTCACGCCGATGTAGATTCCAACGGTGGACTTATCGACATTGGCCCAATCCAGACCAGCGTTGGCAACAGCTTGGTTGGCAGCCCAAATCCCGACAGCTCCAGCGCGTGTGCCCCGTCGAGCGTCTTTGCGCGATTGATATTGGTTGACTGGAAAGTCGCATATTCCGGCCAGCGTCTTTCCGACATAACGAATTTCGTACTCTTGAACACCGCTACGACCGTTCAGCAAACTGTCCCGAAGCGTAGCCAGATCGTTACCCGCCGGGCTGGTGAGTCCAATTCCGGTCATCACGATACGTTGTTCGTCGGGAAGTAGTGCAGCTTTGTCGGGAGCGTTCATTGAAATCTTCGAGCCAACGAGTGTTTTTGGTAGGCGTGATCTGTGGTTTTAGTCTGGCGAGTTGATCAAACGGTTTTTCGCAAGAGTATTGTGGGCGTTTCGGCCATTCTCGGCAACCCTTACACGCTTCCGACGGTGCCGTGGCCCTTGCAACTCTCAAAATTGGGGTAGTGGGATTGGCGAGAATTCCAGCAGTGCAGGGGATTCTGGTACGGGAGAGCTTTTGATTCGAAGGGATTTTCACAACCCGACGCGTTAGCGAGGGACGGGTGGGAGCTGGGCTGGAAAGTGTTGTAGATCAGTCCCTCGCTGACGCAGCGGGTTGTGATTCGAAACGTCCCTCGCTAACGCAGCGGGTTGGGATTGATCAGGGCCTCTCCAGAGCTTCGGCTCGTTTCGATGACTTGCAGAAGCCGGGATCGATGCAGTATGCTCGACACTTCCTCTCAGTCTGGATCTCAAGAGATCGGCCCAGCACCGATCGCGTATATGCTGGCATCGATTTAGTATCCTTCAGCCAGTATTACTTCGAAAAAAACCTCTAATGCGGAACTAACCTCATGCGACTCGACGGGCGAACAGCCTTCATTACTGGCGGCACTCAGGGCGTCGGGGCAGCGATCGCTTCGCGGTTAGCCGAAGCTGGCTGCAACTTGGTGATTCATGGCTTGGTTCATGATGAACACGCGGACAAAACAATTTTGGTATGCAAGGCCCATGGAGTCGCAGTAGAGTTAATCACAGCAGATCTATCGTTGCCCGCGCCAGAAGTCATTCCAGGACTGGTCGATCGCTTGCTCCAGCTCGCGCCGTCCACTTCGATCCTGATCAACAATGCGGGAACATTCTGCGACAAGCCTTTCTTGGAGATGGATTGGCAGACTTACCAAAGAACGATGCGGCTGAACGTCGAGTCTGGATACTTCCTCACCCAAGCGATCTCGCGAAAATGGGTCGCTGACGGAGTTGCGGGCAGAGTTCTATTTACCGGATCGATCAACGGAATGCTTGCCGAAACCTGCCATACGGCCTACGACACGAGCAAGGGTGCTGTCCGCATGATGGTGCGATCGCTTTGTGTCACGCTGGCTCCGCATGGAATCCGCGTCAATTCAATGGCTCCTGGACTGGTTGTGACGCCTTTGACGGCTCCAGCATTGGACGCATCCAATTTGCAATGGATGAAACTTCACACTCCCAATGGGCAGGTACCAGGACCAGAAGCATGCGCCGGAGCGGCGTTGTTTTTGGTAAGCGATGAAGCTGAACACATCCATGGACAAACGCTATTCGTTGACGGCGGGATGAGCATTTGGCAGCAGCCCGACTTGCCGGAAGGTTGGGCTGGCAAACTTGAGTAGGTAGAAGTCTGTGGACTGTAAGCGGGCTGAGCATCGGGCAGTGTTAGGAATGCGAAAGAATCCCGTTGGAAACAGGAGCGACTCTCAATAGTCGCGCCTGTCTCCGACAGGATTTCCTTCATTCTGACTTCGGCCGGCATTTGGTAAATTTCTCTCCGAAAATCCTAGATTTCGTCCCGCAGGCAAACTCAGGGACCTAAGGTGTCCAGCCGCCAGCGATGATAGATGCAACGACGCAGGCACAGTAGTTTGGGCACTGCAGCTCGGTGGTCGCAGGAAATCAGCAAATATCGGCAGGGCAAATCATGGACAAGCGAATCATCTCCCAAGCAATGCAATGTTCGGACGAACTGGTAGTTACTTTGGACTACGTTGATTCCAAAGGAAAATCCAGCAGTCGAGTCGTTAGTCCGATCCGCTATCTTTCAACCGATCGTTTCCTGGCGCTTTGCTTGTGTCGCTGCGAACCACGGCAATTTCAAATCGATCGCTGCAGCAATTTGAAACTGCGTCCAGCCGCGAATTACACCATGCCTGTGGCAATGAGTTCTGCAATCTAGGGCAAAAAGTGTTATGGGATTCTTTTGTAGTGGGACTCGCCAGAGTTCCTTTTGTAGTGAAACCATCCTTCCCGTAGTGGAATTCGCCAGAATTCCTGCATCACGCCACACCCAACTCCGGCAAGGCAACCAACGAATTCTGGTTCAGGAATCCAACGAGGTCGTCAAGGTTGGGGAATTCTGGCGAACTCCCACTACAAAAGGAATTCTGGCGAATTCCACTACCTTCCAGACCAAATACACGCTTTTCTATTGGTTGCTGGTGGTTGTTTTTTCGGTGAGCGTTAGCCAAAATACTCCACACTTCTCCGCGCTAGCCTCACGGCGGCAATTCTCCCCAAAGATCTCATTACGGTGACTAAGCATGACCAGTCTTCCAAATAATTCCACTCGACGAACTTTCGTCAAAAAGGCAGCGGGCGCTGGCCTTGTCGCTGCAACTACTCCTTTAATCTTACCCAAGCTGTACGCCCGACAAGATTCGGCTAACTCAAGACTTGGAGTCGCCTGCATTGGTGTCGGCGGTCGAGGGTCGGGAATTGGTTATGAAGCCGCCGAGCTTGGGCAGATCGTCGCTTGTTGTGACGTCAGCGAAAACAACGCCAAGAACTTTGCTAAGCGGCAGATCGACAAGGGCCGCGATTGCAAAATCTACAACGACTATCGCGAAATGTTCGAGAAGGAGAAGGGAATCGATGTCGTTACCATCGGCACTCCTGATCACTGGCACGTCAAGATTGCCATCGACGCGTTGAAGGCTGGTAAGAACGTCTATTGTGAAAAGCCACTAACGCTGACGATCGAAGAAGGGCAACTTGTTCAAGAAGCCGTAAAGAAGTACGGCAAGACTTTCCAAGTTGGTACACAACAGCGCACCGAGTTTGATCGACGGTTTATCAAAGCTGTTGCCATCGCTCGAAGTGGACGACTAGGCACTAAGTTAGAAGCGATTAGTTCGGTGGGCAAGTCGGCTTCAAGAAGTCCAGACAAAGAAAAGCCGTTTGGACCATTCCCAACCTCGCAACCGCCAGAGGGCTTTGATTGGGATCTTTGGTTAGGACCTGCTCCCAAAGTTGACTTCTGCGATCAGCGCGTTGGTTGGAACTTCCGCTGGTGGTTTGAATATTCAGGCGGTCAAGTCACTGACTGGGGCGTTCACCATACCGACATTGCCTTCTGGGCATTGGCTGGTGACGATGGTCAGGCAATCGAAGCGGTTGGCACAGGTGAATTTATGGGAGTTCAGCGCGAGCAGTCTCTCGCCTATTTGCTAGGCAAAGTTAAGCCTGCCGAAATGCCCGCAGCCTTCAACGTCGCTTACACCTTCGATGTCGATGTGACTCTTTCGACGGGTAATAAGATCAAGGTCGTGAGCGGCGAGAACGAGTTGATAATCGGTGGCGAACTTGGACGAATCCGCGTCAACCGTGGTTCGCTCAAGGGTAAGCCGGTCGAGGATATCGATGCTGATCCAGTAGCCAAGAAAGAGATCGAAGACTTGATGGTTAAGGTTTACGGCGGTGAACTTCCGTCAAGCCACATGACTAACTTTTTCGACTCGGTTAAGTCTGGCAAGCAGCCCGTGGCAAACGTGCGTGAACACGTTCGCGCTGTCAACGCGACTCACTTGGCCAACATTGCTTTGCTGACTGGTCGCACGGTCAAGTTCGATCCACAGACTCAGACTTTTGCCAATGATGCAGAGGCCAATCAGTTGATCAAACGGCCTCGCCGCGAAGGTTACGAGATTACTGTCTAAGCGACAGCTTTGGCTGACAGTCGAAGAGGATTTTATAACTGCGAGTACTTTAGGTGCTCGCAGTTTTCTTTCGTATTGGAATTCCTGTGGTACCCGGACGTCCCGTCCGTGTCTTTCGGGCCAGTCGCCCAAGTACTAAATTATCGCTGCCACTGAAGTTGCCCACCATCGCTCGACTGCGCTACGCCCGAAGCGGTGGAGACTCCCGAGCCCACGGCCGTTGATGGCAAATCATACTGAGCTGTTGCTACATCGGTCAGGCCGGTACCTGTAGTCGTGTTACCGTTGTAGCTTGCCGTTGATGGCAGTTGTCCGGTAGCGTTTGACATGGAAGCTCCATTGTTCATCGGGGCCGGTGCCGCGTTGCCATAATAGTTGCCGGGGACTTGGTAGCTGTTGGTTCCTATCGGAGGCACACGCGTGACGCTCTGCGCCGAGTAGCCGCCAATTCCTTGGCATCCAGATAAGCCAACGATGGTTAGAACCAACAGGCTGATTGTTTGACGCATAGCCATGACTCCGAGTTTCAACGACGAATCATCTGCAACTACCGTGGTTGCGACGACTCGTCTCGCGACGGGAAAGACTCTAGCTTTTGACCTCGGGAAACTCCAGATCACTTCGTCTTCGATGCCTTACAGGGCTCGCACGCAATAATCCGTAGACGGCAAGTTCCCATGTGCCGTCCACTGTTTTGCCGCTAATCCCCACTTGGAAGAGGTTCGGCACGAAGGTTAATGCTAGCAATTACGGCCGGTTTGCGTGTATTGCGTTAGCCAAGCCGACTTGCATTCGAGATAGCAAAAGCTGTATAAAGAGCAAGTCGTGAAGATGGGCTGACCAGTCTTCATTCGCATTCACTCAGGCCGGATGCCTGATTACACCAGCGAAACAGCGAAAGTATGGATACCAACGCTCAGCAAAATTCCGAGGATTGGCAAAAGTCGACGAAGGCATTAGTAGTCACGCTTCGCCGATCTACATCGCGAGCTGCGAATGTGCAGACTATTCTCAAGCGATGCCCACTAGCCTGTGAAATCTGGGACGCGACCGACGGGGCTCAATTAGATCCGGGCTTCGTTTCTGAAGTGTACCAACCCAAGCTGCATCGTCCCAACTATCCATTCAAGCTTCGCGCGGGCGAGATTGGTTGTTTTCTCAGCCATCGCAACATCTGGCAGAAGATGGTCGATCAGTCGATCGATCGCCTCTTGGTAGTCGAAGACGACATCGCTTTTTTGCCAAGCTTCAAGTTAGCATTGCAACACGCAATTACAGAAGCTCCCGATGGAAGCTACGTTCAATTCCAAGTTCGCAATCTCAAGTTTCCACATTTAGCGCTGGACGAAGATTGCGCACAACTCGTTCAACCGACGATCGCTCCTCTTCGAACATCCGCTCAACTTGTAACATTAGGTGCAGCTAAGCGATTGCTAGATTTTTCACAGCAGTTTGATCGTCCTGTCGATGCGGCCATTCAAATGACTTGGTTGCATGGTGCTCAAGTGTTGGTAGCCTTGCCACACAGTGTCATCGAGGTCTCCACGGAATTGGGGGGCAGCACGATAGGTTCATCCAAGAAGAAGCGGTCGATCTTTGAGACGATTCAAAGAGAGGTCAAGCGAAATTGGTATCGCCGCAGTATCGCTCAAAGTGCCAAACGTAGCTCGTCTAACGTTCAACCGCAAATCATTCTAAAGAAGTCTGCCTGAGAGGTTCGTAGATCGTGAAAGTCGCCATACTCTACGTTTGCACAGGCAAGTACATTCGCTTCTGGGACGAGTTCTACCGTTCGGCCGAACGACACTTTATGCCTGGAGCCGAGCAGCGTCATTACTTTGTCTTCACCGACCAGCAATTTGCCGAGCAGGACAGTCCTCATGTGACTCGCGTCGAGCAAGCTAACTTGGGCTGGCCTGACAATACGCTCAAGCGATACCACATGTTTTCGCGGATCGAAGAGCAGCTTTCGCAGTACGATTACTTGTACTTTTTCAATGCTAACTGTGTTTTTCGCCAAGATGTTGGCAGCGAATTTTTGCCTGACAACGAAGATCAGCTTGTTGTGGTTCGTCATCCTGGTCAAGTCAACAATGCGCCGGATCAAACACCTTATGAACGCAATCCTCGTTCGCGAGCCTACATCGCAAAGGGGCAGGGGAGCTACTACGTTTGCGGTGGCGTCAACGGTGGATCGTCCAAGGCGTTTTTGGCGCTGACACGTTCTGTTCAGAAAGCCGTGGATGCTGACATTCGCGATGGAATTGTCGCTGAATGGCACGACGAATCGCACCTCAATCGATACATCATGGATCATCCGCACTGCGTGAAGCATGCGGGATACTGCTACCCACAGAGTTGGAATCTCGGCGAACCAAAAATGATCGAAGTTCGCGACAAGAATATCCTTGGTGGAACGGAAAAGCTGCGAGCTATTGGTGCAAAGAACCAGCCAGAAAGCATGGTCACCGTTGCTATTTTTGGCGGCTTGGGCAATCAGATGTTTCAATACTCGGCGGGCCTCGCGCTTGCTGGCCGCTTGGGTAGTCGACTGCAGTTAGACCTTCGGCACTACGATCAAAACCGAATGTTCCGCTATGGCTTAGGCCACTTCAATATAGATGCCGTCATTGGTACGTCGCGAACATTACCGCCGAGCAAAACAGATCGATTGAAGTACTTGCGTTGGCGATACTTCTCCAAAAAGCATCGCATGGTTCGCGAGCCTTCGCTGAGCTATGACGCAAGTCTGTTGAATCAAAAGGGCAGCGTGTATCTCAAGGGCTACTGGCAAAGCGAGAAGTACTTTTCCGAAATCGCCGATAAGATTCAGCGCAACTTCACATTGGCAGATCGAGCAACCGGTCAAAACGCGGAGATGTTAGATCAGATCCGTTCGAGCCCAAGTATTGCGCTGCACGTACGTCGAGGCGACTATGTTTCGAATGCACAATGCAACAAATTCCACGGGACTTGCCCGCCTGAGTATTACCGCCAAGCCGTTCAACACATTGTCGAGCGAAGTCCTGGTCGACATAAGGTTTATGTTTTCTCGGACGACTGGCAGTGGGCGAAAGAGAACATCGAAACGGATTGTGAGATGGTCTTCGTGCGTCACAACGACACGTTTTCAGCTCACGAAGACTTGCGATTGATGACCGCCTGCCAGCACCAGGTCATTTCGAATTCGACATTCTCATGGTGGGCCGCTTGGCTCAATTCTTATCGTGGAAAGCAGGTCGTTGCACCTTCGCAGTGGTTTGCTGACCCTAAAGCTGTCAACGAAGATTTGATACCTTCTGATTGGCATCGCTTGTGCGTACAACCTTTGACTGAACAACTTGTGAAAGCCGCTTAAAGCGAGAACTATGGAAAAATTCAATAACCCAGCCAATCGCGATGTTTGGATCGCTGAACAACTCAAGCAACTTCCGGCTGGAACGAGTCTGTTGGATGTCGGCGCGGGCGAGTGCCCCTACAAGCCTCTGTGCGAGCATCTGCAGTATGTGTCGCAAGACGTGAACATGTACGACGGAACTGGAAATCAAAAGGGATTGCAAACGGGCACGTGGAGCTTTGACAAGATCGACATTCGCTGCGACCTGCTGGATATCCCCGAGGATCGACAATTCGATTCGCTGCTTTGCACGGAAGTACTTGAGCACGTGCCAGATCCAATTCGTTCCATCGAAAAGATGTCGCGGTTGGTCAAGCATCCGGGCGGCAAGATGCTGATCACAGCGCCCTTCTGTTCGCTAACTCACTTCGCTCCGTACTACTACGCCAACGGATTTTCGGAGTATTTTTACAAATTTCATCTCGATCGCTTGGGCTTCGATATTGTACACATGAGCTTTAACGGTGGATGGTTCGACTACATGGCTCAAGAGCTGGGTCGAACTTCGCAAGTCTACCAGCAATACATGGGTAAGAAACTACCGGCCAGCATCAAGCTTGCGACTAAGGTTTGTCGCAAGATCATGCAGCGACTTGGAAACGCAGATCGAAAATCAGAACGCGGCTCATCGGAATTGCTCACCTGCGGCCTGCATGTGATCGCCGTAGCCCGATAGTTCTAACAACACAATGGATAGAAATCGGCTTAGTCCGATCAGCAAGGATGCCCGAATGATCAACTTTTACCTCATTAACCTTGATCGAAGCCCGGACCGTTTAGCTTGGATGAAGCAGCGCACCGATCAGCTTGGCATCAAGGTTCAGCGAGTCTCTGCGGTCGACGGTCGCAAGCTAGATTCCGCTGTGATCGAGCGTTGGAATCGAGCTCGCCATCCTCGCTTTGGAATGGGGCCGAACGAGATCGCTTGCTTTCTCAGCCATCGAACCGTTTGGGAGAGGATTGTTGAAACCGGCGATCCATGGGCTTTCATCGCTGAAGATGACATTCACATCGCCGACATTGGCGCGAGCTTCTTAGCAGATTCAAGTTGGATTCCCGGCGATGCAGACTTGGTCAAAGCCGAAACGGTGAAGCAGCGTGTTTGGTTGTCGCGGCGCATGGTGCGACAACACTTGGAACATCAATTGTTCGAGCTTCGTTCGTTCCACGGCGGCTCGGCAGGTTACTTTGTTAGTCGAGCTGGTGCTCAAAAGCTTCTGGATTCGACCGAAGATTTTTGCGTTCCGCTGGATCAAGTGCTGTTCAATCAGAGCTTTCCACCTGCACAACCGCTCAAGATCTATCAAATCGTTCCAGCGCTGGTGGCTCAAGATTGGGTCGTAGAGACTGCGGTCAACCAACCCAAGTTTGAGAGTCTGCTGCTGAACGAACGCAACGCCTTTCATGGCAACAAGCAAAAGAAGCATCAGAGCTTCACTAGTCTCGCGTGGTACAAGGTCGCCAATCCGATTCGCAAAGCCTATCGACGAGGCCTCGAAGCGGCGGCCAACCTTTTGGGAACACACCGAGTTACAAAGGTTGCGTTTGACGGCGAAACCAAGTTCGAAGTTGAATCACGTTCAGCGGCTGCTTAGAGCATTTGCAAATCTTTAAGTCTCATAACCAAATCACCCTTCAGTTCTAATTAAGGAAGTTCAGCATGGCCTATCTTATCGACAAAGCTTTCCATACTTTGCGTAGCATTCAAGTTGGTCGCCGACAGAAGCGAGCCTACGGTCGTTGGGAAGAGGCTGGTTGCCCTAATCCTCCACCGCACTTGATCAAGCAACGCGTTCTTCGCGAGCATGCTCAAAACTACGGTTTGGAGATTCTTGTCGAAACGGGAACCTATCGTGGCGATATGGTTCATGCCATGCGAAATGACTTCAAGAAGATCTATTCGATCGAACTGAGCACCGAGCTGTTCGAAGCTGCGCGACGACGCTTTCATGGATCGAGCAACATTGAAATTCTGCAAGGCGATAGCGGCATTGTCATCGCTCAACTGATTCCAAAGCTTGACCGCCCAACGCTGTTTTGGTTGGACGGACATTACTCGGCGGGCATGACTGCTCGTGGTGCCAAGGATACGCCGATTTTCGAAGAGCTGGGACACATTTTCAATTCGTCCATGAAGGACTACGCCATCGTCATCGACGACGCTCGATTGTTTGGCGCTGATCCTGCCTATCCAACCATGCAAGAATTGAATGACTACATAAAGTCTCATCGCCCTGATGTAGTAATCAGTGTTGATACAGACAGCATTCGCATTGCCCCGAAGCAAGCGATGCGATCTGTGGCCTAACGATGCGAGTGTTGATCGACGGGTACAACGTGTTGTTTCAAAGCGGGCTGGGCGGACGATCGCGCGGCCCGGGTTGGATTCAACGAGCCCGCGATCAACTGCTGATCTTTTTTCAAGACAACATGAGCGACCAGTGGGTCCGTGGTACCACGGTCGTATTCGATAAGTCGCAAGGCAAGCAATCACAGCTTGACCATCAAACCATGCGTGGCTTGAAAATTCTTTTTGCCGTCGAACATGACGAAGCGGATGATCTGATTGAGGAGCTTATTAAGGCTCATCACTCCCCCAAATCGCTGATTGTTGTTTCGAGCGATTTGCGCGTTCGACGCCAAGCGGTTGCAAGGCGAGCACAGTCCATTGACGCAGAGACTTTTCTCAGGCAGCTTGAAGACGGTCACTTTCGCGACTCTCCGGGATCTTCAGATTCTACAACGGAAGGCTCAGATCGACCGTCTTCAGAACCGCCGCTCACTGACGATGAAGTGCGATACTGGTTGCGTGAGTTCGGTGATCCCTAACTGATCTGGACTCTCCCTTAATTGAAGTTAGGTAACGAGCATGGTGGCTGAAGACCTAGTGCCTTCTCCGTCTGAGCCCAGTTCCGCAATTCGATGGCTGCGGCGAAGTCTATTCGTTGCCGTGCTTGTCCTTTTCGGGCCGATCTGCCAGTTTCTGATTTATGTCGGTCTGCCGATAAGGGTAAGTTACTATGAGGAAGGTGGGCTGCTAGTGGGGATTTGGATATCTACGCGAGCTCGAAGCGTTCCTTGGATGGCATTGGTCTATCTTCCCGCTTTCGTGTTTGGTGTGGTTGCCACCTCGAACGTACGTGGTTTCATTAGAATCGGCTCGCTGCCTGATCCCATTACAAACTTGAATCTTTTCTTGGCTTCTCTAGCATTGGTTCGCGAGCCCTTAGCCAATGCGATGTTGCTGGTGCCGCTATTGTATCTCGATAAAGTTACCGTCTATGAGAGAACGCACGAGAGACAGACTACTGGCAGGCTTTCAATACTTGGTTTGATGTTGTTTACTGGACTTGTGGCACTGGCGTTAAGCTGGGATAGCCTCGTTCATTCGATCTTCGCATCGAATACCGCGGATGCCTCCTTCTGGACGAGAAATGGAGTTTTTCTATCGTCTTTGATTCTTCGCTGTTCAATCATGATGGCAGTAACGGTACTGATTTGGGGACAATGCCGAAGTTGGCCTTTCGCGTGGGCTTCTTTCGCGTTAGCGATCGTAATTAACTGGGCTGTTTGGTTGATCCTAGTACTAGTAACGAATCGCTTCAGTCCACCAGAAACGCTTAGCCATTCCCGAGTCTTTATGTCGGTCCTTGAGAAACTCGGTCTCGTGCTGGTGGCATTAGTCATAGCAAGGCTTATGGGGGTCAGGTTCCAAAGGTGGACTGCCAAAGACACTTGAGACTTGATACTTGCGGCATTCGCTGGAACCTTGCTTACTGGGTATCGGCGCCCTAAAACCGCTGACGTCATTTTCGCGGTTGGCCCCAGAACGACTGGCAGACAAAGGCCAAATACTTAGACTGATTCTTCTGAATCCTACGGTCGACTCACGCGAGCCAATCTTGGAACCTGAAATCCCGTCGGACGAGTGTCCGCAGTGCAAGTATAGACGCGAGAAGTATCAGGCGATCGGCTTGGGGGTCTTCTTTGTATCGCTATTTTCGTGCGGTACGTTGTGGATTGTCGCAATTCCGACAGGCCTGGTTCTACTCGGTATTTCTATGATGAAGTGTAAGGAATGTCGACTGGCGAGACGGCAGGGCAGGGGAGCTAGAACGGAGCTAGACCCCTGAATCAGCCTCTACAATACCTCGTCGCGAGCTTACAATCTGACGCGATAGTTCGCCGCCAAGGCTGCTTTGACACACTTCAGACGACCATTCATGAACTCTCCGACACTCGATCAGATCCGCGCGGACTTTCCGATTCTCTCCACCAAGATGAACGGCAAGCCGCTGATTTACCTGGACAATGGGGCTACGACACAAAAGCCTCAGTCCGTAATCGACGCGATCGTCCACTACTATCAGTTCGACAATGCAAATGTCCATCGCGGGCTTTACGAACTCAGCCAACGCGCGACCGATAGTTACGAAAACGCCCGCGCGACAGTTGCGAAGTTTTTGGGTTGCGTGAAAAACGAAGAGTGCATCTTTACGCGGGGCACGACCGAAGCGATTAACTTGGTCGCAAGCAGTTGGGGGCGCAGTCAGCTCAAGGCTGGCGACGAAGTCTTGTTGACTGGACTAGAACACCATTCGAACATCGTTCCGTGGCAATTGGCATGCGCGGCGACTGGAGCTAAGCTGCAAGTCGTTCAGCCGGAACTAGACGGCACACTGAACTTGGAAAAATTCCGATCCGCCATCAATCCGCGAACTCGCATGGTGTCGATGCAGCATACCTCCAATGCGTTGGGGGCGATTCACGATGTCGTTGAGATCACTCGGCTGGCCAAAGCTGTCGGTGCGAGAGTCTTGATCGATGGAGCTCAAGCGATCGCGCATCAGCCAACTCGACTAAACGAAATCGGCTGTGACTTCTTTACCTTCAGCGCTCATAAGCTCTATGGACCCACTGGCATTGGCGTTCTGTGGGGTAAGCACGAGCTGTTGGAATCGATGCCGCCGTTCATGGGCGGTGGTGACATGATCGATCAAGTGACTTTCGAGCATACCACGTATGCGGGTTTGCCGAATCGCTTCGAAGCGGGGACGCCTCATATTGCTGGTGCAGTTGGACTTGCAGCTGCGATTGAGTACGTTGAAAAGACTGGCTTCGATTGGATTAGCAAACAGGAGCATCTTTTGCTTGAGCATGCCACAACGCGGCTGAAAGCTATCGAGGGACTGCGAATCATTGGCGATGTTCGACCCAAAGCAGCCATTGTGAGCTTTGTGATGGAATCGCCTTCAATCGCTCCGATGGATATCGCTAGTCATTTGGGAATGGAAGGCATCGCAATCCGCACTGGGCATCATTGCTGTATGCCGCTGATGCAACACTTGGGAGTCGGAGGAACGTGTCGCGCTTCTATGGCCTTCTACAACACAACACAGGAAGTGGATCGCTTCGCTGATGTGCTGACCGAGATGGCCGCGGCTAAAAAGAACTCTAATCAAAAGCGAAGTGATGCGGCCAGTGCCTCAGCTAGTGCTACGAATGGCTCAGCAAGCACTCTTGCGATTCATTTTGCCAGTCCCGCAGGCAAGAGTCCGCGCGAAGTGGCTGAGGAGCTAATCGACGAGTTTCTTACGTTTGATGATCGCGAAACCAAAACACAATTGTTGCTGGAGCTCGGACAAGATTTGCCCGATGCGTTTCAAACGTTGAAGACGCTGACAACTTGCGTGCCGGGTTGTATGAGCGAGGTCTACTTGATCGGTCGAAGCCCTGAAGGCGATCGGCAGAGGTTGGAATTCGCCGGTGATTCCAACGCTCAAATTGTCCGAGGCTTGATCGCTCTGCTACAGAAGCTGTTCTCGGGGCAACGCGCTAAAGATGTGCTGGAGTTTGACCTAGAAGGCTTTTTCCGCGAGATCGGCTTGGACCAGTTCGTAACCAGCCAGCGCCGCAGTGGCTTGGCCGGAATGGTCGCTCGGATTCGCGGCCTGGCCGAGTCGATCGAAAGTAACTAAAAGTCGCTCCCGTTTCCAACGGGATTCTCTCGCTTTGGCCAAGCTTACGTTCTTCGATCGCTCTTTCTAAGTCTAGGCGCGATCGAATGGATTTGGCTTATCCAGAACGAAGGAAATCCCGTCGGAGACAGGTGCGACTGAAAGTCAGGAGCTCGAAAAAGGCTTAAAGAACTGCCTGTTTTCACTGAGATTTCACGCTAATCCTAGTTGCGACAATCTGTCTCAATGCCTAAAGTGAGTGGTTGAATTTGCCCTACGTGTGACTGGGGTGGACTCTCGTACATTCAAATGGAGATGTTTTATGAAGACTCGAATGATGTTGGCTACGCTTGTAGCGATGGTAGCTTTTGCAACTTCCTATGCGGCTGATACCGTTTCATTGGAAGGTGTGAAGTGCTTGTTCAATCCCAAGGCTGCTGCCAAGGCTGAGCAATCTGCTGAGTGGAAAGAAGGCAAGGTTTACTTCTGCTGTGGCAACTGCAAAGGCAAGTTCGAGAAGATGACCAAGGAAGACAAGGACAAGATGGCTGCACAGTCCAATGTCCAACTTGTCGCTACTAAGCAGTACGAACAAAAGACCTGTCCAATGTCTGGTGGCAAGCTGAACGCTGACACCGCTATCGAAGTTTCCGGCGTTAAGGTTGCTTTCTGCTGCAACAATTGCAAAGGCAAAGCCGAGAAGATGAAGGACGAAGAAAAGGTTGCTGAATTGTTCGGCGACAAGGCCTTCAAGAACTTTGCTAAGGTTGAAGCGAAGAAGTAGTTCTATCTACCTTCGTTACAAAACAATATGGCTGCGGTCGATTCTTGGGAATTGACCGCAGCTTTTTTTATTCTGTTAGTAGCGTAGTGGGATTCGCCAGACTTCCTGAACAAGCCAGCTATTCCTGAAGAAAAAGAGCTCGAACGAATTCAACTACAATAGACGCAACCGTTGAGTGCAGACGATGCACTACCTAGACAGTTCGTTCCATCCCAATCGCTTATTCGCCCATGAGTGTAGAAGAAGTCGGCTACCTTGCTCTTGTCGTTTGGCTTGTCGCATCAACGCAGACTCTGGTGAACTTGATTGCCATCGAAGCGATGAAGCCACATCGACGGCGCTTCTTGCGTCTGACGATCTTTCCATTGGTGATTAGTCTTCTTGCTCTGAAGTCAGCTTACGAGTTGATCTTCATCTTAGCGATTCAGTATTTAGTCGTTTGTTTGGCAGCGACATATCTCGGGCCTTACAAGACTACGTCGGAATCGGCTGCGAAGGATTTCGGTAATGAAACAAACGGCGCGTTCAAGTTCAATCTCACTCTGCTGTTTGGCATAACCACAGTCGTTGCCGCAATCACGGTTTTGGTACTCGCCATGAAGAAGGACATGAATCGCGATGGGTGGATCTCGATGCTAGTCGTTCCGCTAGCTGGCAGCTTGATGGCAGTGCTGTTCTTGTTTGGCAGTCGGTGGACAAGCATTCGAGAGGGGCGGACTTGGTTTTTACGCAGTGCAGTTTGGGTAGGTGTAACTTTCGCTTATATCATCGTTTATGCGATCCCAGCTTGGCTTGATTTCCTGATCCAGGCATTTGTACGGGATAGTTTTGTGGGCTGGCCTCCTGCGGATTCAACGATCTTCACCGTGGATCGACCGATTGTATTGTGGTTTCTAGTCGGCACAATTGGATCGCTTCTAATGTGTTTTGCGGGCTGGTTCCTGTTTCTGAAGCCTGCGCCTGGACGGGTTGCAATTGTAGTTGGTTGGTTTGTGGTATCAGTCTTGCCAATTTGGGTAATGATCTGCTTGTTGATTCCCCAGTGGTCGTTTGCTCAGCCTTCTTCCGAGGACAATGCTTATCCAGAAATTCTCACTATTGGAAAGGAGATTTCGGAGTCGGAATTTCGCAAGGCTTTGGACCAGTATTCCGATTGGAATACGATACCATCGTCAGATCAGCGGAAGTGCGTCGAAGAACTGCGACCAATACTTACGCGACTGAATGAGTTGGACTCGAAACCATGCTTCATCCCTTTGAAGTTTAGCATGGATGACATCGGTGATATCTCAGGAATTCGAGACATCGCTCGTGCATTCCATGCAGTTGGGGAATTCGAAATGGACCGCGATCCTCAGCTCGCCTGCGACTATTTCTTACAAGGCTGTCGATTTTCACTTGTCAGTCGCAAGAACGGGCTGATGATCCATGACCTTGTGGGGAGTGCTTGCCTTGGCATTTGCTCTACGGGACTTACTTCCAATCGCCGCTATTTCAAGGTTGAAAAGGCACGAGAAACGGCAGTCAAGTTGTTGGAGATGGTCGAACAATTGGAGACTTCCCAGACTGTGCTGGACCGCGAAGAAAGATGGTCGCGGAATGTTCATTGGACAAGCGCCACGCAATGGATTCTAACTGATCTCCTTGGAAGCAACTCCAGTCCAATCGAGTCTACTTCATCGATATCGATAATTCGAAAACTCAGAATGAAAGAAGTCGCTCGAGTTCGACTGTGCTGTATCGGATTAATCTTAGAGTCTTGCTTTATTCGAAATGGGTCATTTCCCCAATCGTTAGACGAGATTGCAGATCTCTTGCCTGCTTCAGCTTGGATTGACCCGTATTCAGCCAATCCACAAAAGTTTAAGTATCTAACGACGGCAACCAGCTACATTCTTTACAGCGTGGGCGACAACGGGATCGACGATGGTGGTGACCCTTCAATCGGCCTTGGAATTGAGCCCAAGGATTTTGTACTGGAATGAAGCAGTGGTTAGCCTGAATTCCTCGCCTGATTCTTGCCGCAACGGAATTCTGGCGAATCCCACTACGTTTAGCCGCTTCCAGTAAACAGAGAAATCGCTCACAATAGTGGGTGCTCTTCCTCTTACAAAATCGAAGAGGTTCGTTGTGATGAAATTGAAATTACCAAACTATCTTGTCGCTGTCTGCTGCCTTGGCGCGATCGCTGTAGGCTCTGCTTTGCATGCCCAGCAAGAGTTTGAATACCGTCCTGTCGCGCCCAACAATCTGCTGGTTCCTCAATCGGTGATGCCTCTAGTGCATGCCGCCGAGGTTCAGAAGGAGATCGGGATTACGTCGAGCATGCTTCAGCAGTTTGAAGATGGCCTGCGCGAGGTGGACCAGGTCTGGTGGCCAGCTAGAATCTTACCGCAAGAGGAACAGCGTACGCTCGTCGCCAAATTGGAGGCGGAAGTTTCTGGCTTGGTTCTTGAGTTAGCCGGTAAGCGGGGCCTTGAACGTTTGCATCAGCTTGAGTTGCAGTCCCAGGCGATTCGCATTTTGGCTCGCCCCGATGTTCAGAAGCGTCTGCGGATGAATCCCGTGCAGATCAGTACATGCAAAGAGATATTCCAGGCGACCGATAAACTGGCTAGCTCGATCAATCCTGCTAAGCCTGATCCTAAGAAACAAAAGGAGTTGCAGGCTGCAAAAGAGCAGGAGGCGAAGCGATGCTTGGCCGAAGCGTTGCAGCGCGAGCAAATCGAAATCCTTCCAAGTCTATTTGGCGCTACTTTCGCCACCGAGTCACTAACTAGAATCTATCCGTTGGCGCCTGAACTAGAGTGGGGCAGTACAAACTTCGGTGAGACTCAGCCCAAGCTGAAGGAACTCAAAGGCAAAGTGGTCTTGGTGCACTTCTACGCTTATGAATGCCACAACTGTCACGCGAACTTCGATCATTACAAGCGTTGGCAAGAGAAGCTGGCCAGTAAAGGAGTGCAGGTAATCGGCATTCAATCGCCAGAGACCAGCAACGAACGCGTGGCCGAAAATGTGATCGAGGCCGCGAAAAAGAAAGAGTTCAACTTTCCAGTATTGCTCGATTTGGGTATGGCACACTGGAAAGGCTGGGGCAACACGATGTGGCCGACGGTCTATGTCATCGACAAAAAGGGCTACATTCGATTTTGGTGGCAAGGCGAGCTAAACTATGAGGGAGCGACTGGCGACAAGCAGATCGAAAAGCTGGTCGCAGCTTTGCTCGCCGAAGAGTAAGCCTTCGCCCTATCGTGCTAATGCTTAATCACCCAGCCCGATGATGGGCTGGGCTATGTAAATTGCTGGACCTTCGGCCCGAAATCCCAGAAACAGCGCAACATCAAAAGTCGATAGCCGCAGTCAGAAACGAGCGACTTGCGGACCGCGGCTAGCGTTAGCGGTTCAAGAAAACGCTCCACAGCGTTGACCTTAGCGCACTGAAGTTGTGGCGTACAATATTGAGCTTTACGCTTGTGGCAAATTTGACTTGAACCCATGGGGCAACAGTCGTGTCCTGGCTGACACCTACGTTCAAAAACTCTTGATGTACCAGAATTCAACATGATTTTAGTCTTGGACAACTACGATTCGTTCACCTACAACCTAGTCCAGCGCTTGGGCGAGATTGATCCGACTGTGGATATTCGAGTCGTCCGGAATGACAAGATCAGCGTCGATGAGATTCGCCAGGCCAACCCCGAAAAGATTTTGATCTCGCCGGGGCCCTGTTCGCCCAAGGAGGCCGGGATCAGCGTTTCGATTGTCGAGCAATTGCGGGATGAATTTCCGATTTTGGGCGTTTGTTTAGGACATCAATCGATTGGACATGCTTTGGGTGGCAAAATTGTGCGGGCTCCTCAGTTAATGCATGGCAAGACGGATCGCATTCATCACGATAATCGGGGTTTTTTCGAAGGATTGGAGAATCCCTTTATTGCCACGCGTTACCATTCTTTGGTCATCGAGCCCGCAAGTTTGCCCGAAGATTTGGAGGTTTCGGCCTGGACGGCTGCGGAGGACGGATCTCGAATTATTATGGGAGTTCGCCATCGAAGCCTGCCTTTGGAGGGGTGGCAGTTTCATCCGGAGAGTTTTCTGACTCAGCCAGGTGTTGAACTGCTGCGACGATTCCTCAAGTGGCAATGCAAGGCCGCGGCTTAGAGATTGCCAAACTTGTCCACCTTTTCTCCCGTTCTTTCGAGAAGTTCTTAGCATGTTGTGCGTAACTGTTGCTCGATCGCGTCATACAGCGACGATCGCCGAGTTCGAAGCCGTGGGTCAGCAAGGAGCCGACCTGACCGAGTTGCGGCTGGACTATATCGGGCGCGCAGTTGATTTGGCGCGGCTTTTGAAAAATCGTTACACACCGGTGGTCATTACCTGCCGTCGTCCGCAAGATGGCGGACGATGGGGACGCTCTGAAACCGAGCGAACGATGATCCTGCGCTCTGCGATCGCTTCTGGCGCGGACTACGTTGACTTGGAAGGTGACATCGCCCATACGATTCCACGGTACGGCAGCACCAAGCGTATCATTAGTATGCATGACTTCGAAAGCACGCCTGAGAATCTCGAGGAGATTCATGACGAGCTGAAATCGAAAGACGCGGATATCGTCAAGATTGCCACACAAGCCAATTCATTCGACGACTGTATTCGGATGATGAACTTGGTTAGGAACTCCGACGTGCCAACTATCGGAATCTG